>NZ_JBSGCD010000025.1:0-115280 GCF_053601675.1 Micromonospora sp. NPDC004704
GGGCCTTAGACATCCCAGATCTTCCCAAATCAGAAGGCACTTTCGCGTTCCCGGACCACGGCACCGCCCACCCTTACTGAAGGGCCGAGGCTAGTCGATGAGCAGGCTGCAAGAGGCGCGACCGAATCAGCCATTGCAGGATTCTCCGCCGCAGAGAATTTGGAGGCGGAGCCGATCAGGTCGGCGCTCGCGGCGGCCGAAGGCATGTTGGACGACGAGCAGGCCAACCGATTCAGTCGTCTTTACCGGGCGGTCTGGGAGGGGCAAGGCGGGACGGCGGAGAATTTCCCATCCCATCGGAACTTGACTGGCCCGCTAACAGGCAGGGACCTTTCCCTACTTCTTGCAACCCTGGCAACTGAAGACGTGCAATTCTGGCGCAGAATCGGCCGTAGCGTTCGACTTGAACAAGTAGTAGCTCTGGGGCCAGAGTCAGGATTAAATTTGGGCCACCTGGTCGAAGCAAATTTGGATCGATTGCTAGCACGTGGAGCGCGTGTTTTCGGCCAAAGCGGCGCGCCCAGCTCCGAGGGGCAACGTGCGGATTGGGGCGTAGAACGGGGCTGTTTAGCGCTGCGCGGTGACGGCTGGATCGCCTACTTCGCCGCTAGGTCAAACGACTTGCCTCCGCACGAGACGCGTCGCGGTGTGTCGGTTGCTACCTTGATTGATGGCATCCGTCAGTTGGGAGTCCGCATGACGGACGTCAAAGTGCAGCAGGACAACTTCGCCATCTCGATCCAAGCTGTTGGCAATGCCGACGTTGTCGACAGCCCAGACTTCGGTCAACTAGTAGATCGTGGCGACTCGGTAGCGCAGGCAGCCGCAATAGCGATGTCCAGTGGACGGGATCTAATAGCAGATTTCGTTACCGGAACGGCCATGGGGCACACTACCGCCTCTTTTCCGCTTGACGAACTAGCGCAAGCCGCAGTCCGACTTCTGCTTGAGCTGAGCCATCGGAATGTTCCGGATTCAGATGTGAGGCTAGTTTCTGGCCGTGATCCAGTAGTAATTCAGGACCCACTTTGGGAATGACTTGCTCCTAGGTCAGCCTGCCATCCCTCTGCCGTCGACCCGCCCCCAGGGAGCGGGCCGCCGCCCAGCCCGCCACGTCATGCGGACCTTGACGTACGGTCGGACGCTGACGGCTCGGGTGGCGGTCTGCTCGGCTTGCCCGGGTCGATGGCAGGCGGGATGCGTGGCCGGAGTCTGAGAGCCAGCGGAGCGACGGACGCGCGCCCAGGCGACGCCGTGTGCGGCCCGTTCAGGGCCGCCCTGAAGATGTACAGAAACTTCCCACAGCCTGCGGCAGTCGGCCGGCTGCTCAGCGAGGTAGCGCAGCGACCCCGGCGAGGAGCGCGACGCCGTCATGGGCACGAACGGCAGGCCCGTCTTCCCGAAGTGCGTCGAGTACTCGTACGGCGTATGCCGGGTCCATTCGCTCGGCGACTGCGTCTGGTGTCCACCACTCGACCCGCACCGCCTCGTCGGATGTCGAGAGCGTCCCGCCCGTGACCTGGGCGCGAAACATCAGGGCGACAACCCCGCGGACCATGTTCTTGTAGACCCCGGTGAGCTTGGTTGCCTCGACGAGGAGTCCGGTTTCCTCCTCGACCTCGCGGGTGAGGCCATCAAGGATGGACTCCTCGATCTCAAGCACACCACCAGGTGGTTCCCAGCGCCCGTTGTCCCGTCGCTGTGTCACGAGAACACGCCCCGCGTCATCGACAACGACGGCAGCGATGCTGACGGAGTGTCGTGGGGCGATGGCTTCCGTCATTGATCCACGTTAACATGTGGTCGACACATGTATACCTCTTGGGGAGTTCTCGGATGACGACTCGTCGGATCGATCCGGCCAGTGATCGGTCGGTGTACCGGCAGATCGCTGATCACCTGCGCTCCGCGATCGAGAACCACGAGTTGGCACCCGGCGCTCAGCTCCCTTCCGAAAGCGCCCTGGTCAGCGAGTACGGCGTCAGTCGCGTGACCGCTCGTCGCGCGCTGTCCGTGCTGGTGACCGACGGCCTCGTGATTGCAGAGCACGGTCGTGGATGGTTCGTCCGACGGCGTCCGCCGGTCAAGCGACTGTCCTCTGACCGCTTCGCGCGACGCAAGGAGGGCAAGGCAGCCTTCACGGTCGACATGGAGACGAACCAACGCCAGTTCACGGTCGAGGTCATTTTCGTCGGGGAGGGCAACGCGCCCAGCGCCGTAGCCGACCGCCTCGGGGTGTCGCGGGATGAGAAGGTCTTGATCCGACGCCGTCGGTACCTCGCGGAAGGGCAGCCGATCGAGTACGCGACGTCCTACATCCCCTTGGATGTCGCTTCAGGCACACCGATCGCCGAACCGAATCCCGGTCCGGGCGGCATCTATGCCCGGATGGAAGACCAGGGCTACGTGTTCGAGCGGTACGACGAGGAGACCACGGCGCGGATGCCCTCCGAAGAGGAGTCGCGCGTCCTGTCGCTACCGGCGGCGTCTCCGGTGCTGCACCTGGTGAGGACCGCGATCGCATCGGGGCGGCCGGTAGAGGTCTGTGACACCGTCATGGACGGTGCCGCGTTCGTACTCTCCTACTCGCTGCCTGCCGTCTAGCCCACCCCGTAACTACGTGCTGACACATCGTTGATTCTCTAACTCTACTCGTGTACACATGTTCTCAAGGATGGCCAGCGCGGGAGCATCGCTGGTCATCCGGAATCCAAGCGAGCGACGGGAGGGGCAGCGGTGGCGCGACAGGTGGCAATCCCGCGATCCAGGCACGGGCGGAGGCGGAGACTGTTTCGGCCGTGGAAGTTCAGGTGTTCCTGCGGCTGGCCGTATTACCCGTGTCCCGATGTCCGGCCAATTGGGGTGAGGGCTCGGTGATGGGCGTGGACGAGCCTGTCTCTCCGTCGGTGCTGGTGGTCGCGGCGGGGTTCACCATCGATCTGCACCGTACGAAGAACTGCTCGAAGTGCGCTGCGGATGGCTGCTCGCAGCTCAAATGGGCACAGGAGGAAATCGCCAATTATCGGCGAGACCGTGACGCTGACCTGCGCCGACGCCGTGAGTCCGTCGGGGAAGGGGCTCTGTGAGCCTCGCAGGCGAGATGGACGGCCCGCGGGATGCGTGGAGACATGTCGGCTGTGGCCGACCAGCGCAGATGCGAGTTGAGCTGTACGGTCCGACCTCGCTTGGACCACACGCGGTACGTCTGCGAGATCCACGTGGGAGACCTGGTGGCAGGGGCGGGTAGCGCTGGTAGCCGCTCTTGGATCGACGAGTGGGGTTATCCCGCGATCGGGGTGTATTTCGCTGACTGCCCCTCTGCGGGCCATGACATGATTGCGTTCGACTACCGCGACTGCGGACCCGGCGGCGAGCCGCAGGTGGTCCACGTCGACCAGGAAGTCGACTACCGGATCACCGTACTGGCGCCGGAACTTCGTGAGCTTCGTTCGAGCCCTGCGGCCGGAAGAGGGCTACGACGTCGAGGACTGACTGCCTCGGGACGGGCGTTGGGCAGCGGATGCAGCCCACAGCCCCTTGACCCTACCGAGCCGGGGACCCACGCCCGGTGCGACGGGGACCTCCGTCGGCTTCGGTTCTGCCGGGGTCCGGCTCTGGCGTCGTACTCAGGCTTCGTCCACCATTTCGCGGGCCAGAATGCGAAGACGATCGACCACGTCCGGTCGACCGGCCCAGCCGCTCTCTTCCCACTCCTCCAGAGCATAGAACAGCTCGAGCTCGCGATCCTGGAGTGGTCGCAGCTCCACCACCTTGTTCATCGCCGTCCTGAAGGCGTAGGTGTAATCGACCACCGACAGGTCGCCGCGCAAGAAGGACACTGCCGCTGCTTGGATGCCTGGATCAACTGGCGCGCTCACCGCGCCATTGTGCTCCAGGCAGCCGTTTTCACTCCACAGGTGGGGTGTCACGTACGCCGAGCGCGGCGGCGGGTGATCGCCGTACGGACCACGAGTGCGATGCCGCCGACGAGCAGGAGGCCGCCCCCGGCCAAGCCGAGCTTGATGAGGCGGTTGGACGCCGCCACCTCCCGGTTGAACTGCTCCGCCATCTCGGGCGTCGGATCCGGGTACGGCATCGTGGCTCCCGAGCAACACGCGAGCACCGGGAGCAGGAACCCGCCGGCAATCAGGAGCCACCCGAATCCCGAGACGGTCCTCGTCCGTCTTACACGGACACGGTCGTCTGGAGCGCTCGGGTTCATGCTCGCCCCGACTCACCCTCGTCACCGGCGAGGCGCATCGCCACGAACTCTTCCCCCAGGACCTCGCGCAGCCGCCCGCGAGCGGCTTCCAACCGCGCACCGTAGTCCGGGGAGAAGATGAGCGGGTCCGACTTCAACATGCCGTCGAGGACGTAGATGGCCGACCACACCGTCGGGTCCCGGTCGACGATGCGGTCGAAGTCTTTGCTGCCCATCACCTCGTACAGCCAGTGCGACAGGACGAATGCCTGGTCCCGGCTGAACGTCACGGTAACTTGATCATCCGACATGCCCGGGAGAGTAGCCGGCGTCCGCCAACCCGTTCGCCGGGAGACGCGTGCGGTCAGGCGTACTTCCATTTCGTGTTGGGGTTGCGGGGTTTGGGGTTGCCGGCGCGGTTGAGCGGATGCCTGGTTGCCCTGCGTACGAGGGCGTCGGCATCGGGCGACAGGAGCAGGGGCATCAGGCGGCGCAGCCAGATCGCGCTCTGGTCGAGGGTGTCGCGTACGGCATCGGGGGTGTGGGCCTTGCGGGTGACCAGGTGTCGGGGCGCGAATTCGGCGGCCTCGACCAGGTCCGGCAGTTCCGCCTTGGCGGGCCAGTCGCGCCGGAGCAGGTCGACGCTGACCGAGATGCTGGTGCCGGCCCCGTCACCCGACTCGAGGAACACCCACACCCACAGGTCCGGCCGCTTGTAGAGGACGCCCGGCAGGAGCAGTTCGCTGTATTCCGGCTCGGCCGTGTGGTAGGCGTCCACGAGGAACTGGAAGCGTCGCCTGACCTCGGTTTCGAAGACGTTGAACTCCACCGGCACGGTGTCGCCTCCAGTCAACTGGGTCGCGGCTCTACTCCTTCGAGTGCAACGGCCGGATCCGTCAGCTCCTTCCCGTCCTCCCAGACCTTTTGCCGCTGGGCGTACTCGGCGAAGATCCGCGCGAGGCCGCCATGTTGTTCCCTGATCGCCAGGAACTGGTCCAGCAGCTCGAACATCAGGTCGAGCGCCGCCGTCTCGACGGTGGGGGTGAAGGCACGGGGGCTGCGCTCGTAATACGTCGGGTCCGCGAGTTGCACGACCATGCTGGACCATCCGAGAGAGCTGTTCGCACCGATCCGGAGCTGTAACCACTCGCGGAAACCTTCGAGCAGCATCCAGCCGGTGCCGGCGTCGCACCCGGTCACGAGGGCGGCCGTTTCCCAGTACGTCCGGACGCCGTACATGCCCGGTCGCAGGTGGACCAGACGGAACAGCTCGCGGTAGTTGGTCAGCACTGCTCGCACCTCGGTCACTCGTCAGCCCGGCCCGGTCGGTGCGGCCGACGTGCAACACCTGCACCAGCACCGAGATTCAGTGGATCTTCGCACGGGCGGGCAGCCCGGCCGGCGGTGCAGTCGGAACGGCGTCAGGAGAGGTCGATCGCCCGGCGCCAGGCGGCTCGCGCCGCGTCGAGGTCGCCGAGCGCCCGGTACGCCAAACCGAGCATCACCCGGTACGAGTCGGCCGCGTTCCGGTCGCCGAGTTCGTCGAACCGCTCCACTGCCGTACGCAGATGGGCCCTGGCCTCCTCCGCCGCACCGGCGTCGAGCAGGGTGACCCCGAGTTCGGCGAGGACGTACGCCTCACCCTCGCGCATGCCGTGGCGGCGGACCAGGGTCAGGCACCGCTGGTGGGTGTCGAGTGCCTCGTCGTACCGGCCGGTCGCGGACTGGCAGCGCGCCTTCTGGTGCAGCAGCATCGTCCGGGAGCCGTCGTCGCCGGGTTGCAGCAGGTTCTCGGCCGTGGCGACCACCGACAGGCCCTCCGCGCCCCGCCCCTGGGTGGCCAGGCACTTGGCCAGGTTGATCCGGGCCGCCATGCACCCGGTCGGGTCGTCCAGATCGGAGAAGAGCTTCAACGACGCCTCGTGCACCTCGATCGCGGCCACCGGTCTGGCCTGGCAGAACAGCAGGAGCCCGAGCAGGTTCAGGACCTGCGCCTCGGCGCGTACGTCACCGAGGTCGTGCGCGAGCGCCGACGCCCGGCTCAGCTGCGTCCCGGCCTCGTCGAAGTCGCTGCGCAGCGTGGCGAGCTGCCCCAGCGGCATCCGGGCGAGCAGCTCCGTCGCCGGGTCACCGTCGCGTTCGGCGAGTTCCAGGATTGCGTACGCCAGCCGGTGGCCCTCGTCCCACTCGCCCGACGCCCGCAGGTACGGACCGAGCGCGGTCGCGATGTCGGTCAGCACCGCCGGATCCACCGTGGCCCGTGACCGTACCGCCCGGAGCACGGCAGCCACCACCAGGTGGCACTCGCCGGCCAGCCATCGCCGGGCCTGGTCGGCATCGGGGAACCGGCCGGCCGGATTCCCCTGACCGGCCTGCTGTGCGTCCAGCACCGAGATCCGGTACGCCTCCACCAGCCGCCGGATCAGGACGTCGGTGATCCCGTCCGGGTCGTCGTGGCCGGACTTCTCCTGCGCGAAGAGCTGGACCAGGTCGTGGTAGCGGTATCGCCCCGACCGGGGCGAGCCGAGCAGCCGGGTGTCGACCAGTTCCTCGGCGATGCCGGCCGCCGTTGTCGGGTCGACGTCGAGCATGGCGGCCACCACGTCGACCGACAGCTCGCCCAGTTCGGCCCGGGACAGGTGCCGGAACGCGGTCGCCCCGGCGGTGCTCAGCGCCCGGTAGCTCAGCTCCAGGCTGGCCCGTACCTCCTGGTCCGCGACCCGGAGTTCCTCCAGCCGGCGGTGACCGGCGGCCAGCCGGGCGGCGAGGTCGGCGGCCGTCCAGTGGGGACGGGCGGCGAGTCGGGACGCGGCCAGGCGGACCGCGAGTGGCAGCCGCCCGCAGGCGTCGATGACCTCGGCCGCGGCGGCCGGGTCGGCGGCGACCCGGCCCGCGCCGGAGACGGCTCGGAGCAGGTCCAGGCTCTCGTCCCGGTCGAAGACGTCGAGGTCGACGGCAATGGTGGCGGGCAGACCGGTGAGCGGTTCGCGGCTGGTGACCAGCACCGCGACCGGTCCGGTGCCGGGCAGCAGGGACAGGATGGTGCCGGCGTCGCGGACGTTGTCGAGCAGCACCAGGACCGCCCGGTCGGACAGGAGCGAACGCCACAGGCCGGTCCGTTCCGCCGGGTCGGTCGGCACCCCGGGCGGGGGCACGCCGAGCGCCCGCAGAAACGCCCCGACGACCCGGATCGGGTCCACCGGTTCGGCCTGGATGCCGCGCAGGTCCGCGAAGAGCTGCCCGTCGGGGTAGTCGGTGCGCAGCAGGTGGGCGACGTGCAGCGCGAGACTGGTCTTGCCGACGCCGGCCATGCCGGTGATCGCGGCGACGGCCGGGTTCCCACCGGAGGGCCGCAACGTCGCGACCAGCCGGGTGACGAGCGCCGCCCGACCGACGAAGTCGGGCAGGTCGGCGGGGAGTTGGGCGGGCCGGGCGGGTGCCGGTGACATGGGTGCGTTGGCCGGGGCGGCGGTGCCGATGGTGCCGCGCAGAATCGCCCGGTGCAGGTCCCGCAACTCCGGTCCCGGGTCCGCGCCCAGTTCGTCGGCCAACCGGCCCCGGACCAGGCTGTAGTGGTCGAGCGCCTCGGCGCCCCGCCCGGCAGCCACCAACGCCCGCATCAGGGTCGCCGACAGCGGTTCCACCAGGGGATGCGCGGCGGTCAGCTCGGTGAGCTGCCCGATCACCCCGTCCGGGTTACCGATCCGCAGTTCGGCCCGCGCCCATGACAGCACCGCGTCGAGGTGGCGCCGCTGCCATGTCTGGCGTACCTGGTCGACCCAGTCGCCGGAGAGGTCGGCCAGCGCCTCGCCGCGCCAGAGCCGCAATGCCTGCCGCAGCAGCAGGGCCCGCCGGTCGTCCGGCAGTCGGGCGGTCGCGGCCTGCGCCACCAGTGCCTCGAACCGGTGTACGTCGACCCGCCCGGCCTCGGTCTCGAGCAGGTAGCCGCCGGATCGGCGGACAAGGGTCGCGGGCGCGTCGGCGCGGGCCAGCAACTGACGGATCCGGGCGATGTAGACGTGCAGGGTGTGTCGCCCGCGCTGCGGTGGCGCCGTACCCCACAACCGCCCCATCAGCGCGTCCGTGGAGACGGTCCGGCCGACGTCGACGGCGAGCGCCGCCAGCACCGCGCGCTGCCGGGGCGGCCCGGCGTCGAGCAGGCCGCCGTCGGTCCACACCTCGACCGGTCCGAGGAGCCGCAACTCCACCCGCTGCCTCCGCTTCGCGCCCGGCTGGTCGCCGTACACCGGGCTTGACCTGTGCTTTTGATGTTCCGCCAAGAAAAGGCCGACCCCTGCCGCCGATCCTCGTCAGCAGAACGGTGAACGTCAATTCGATACCCGACCAACGGAACGGAGTACGTATGCGCAAGCACCTGCCCGGACTGCTCGGCCTGGCGCTCGCGGGGATCCTGGCGGCGACCGCCATTCCCGCACCGGCGAGCGCGGCCCCGGCCGCCGAGCCGTCCGTGGCCGTCGACCCCGCCGTGTCGGCGAGCCAGACGGTCGAGCAGCAGATCGACCGGATGCTGGGTTACCCCGGCGCCAAGCGGATCGACAGGTACACCGTCGAGATGACCAAGGGTGCGTTCGTCACCATCCCGGACCCGTCCGGCGGTGCGAGCACCATGGCCAACTGCAATTTCCGCTACCTGTGCCTCTGGTCCGAACGCGACTTCGTCGGACCCCGGATCACCTTCACCACCTGCGGCCTCGGCGTGGAGAACTTCGGCCCGTGGCCGTTCCCGAACGGTGGCGTCTGGAGCGACAAGGTGTCGTCGATCATGAACAACCAGACCAGCGGGACCTGGTCCGGTTTCTACGACTGGCGCTCCGACGGCGGCGGCTGGGACGACCTCAAGTTCCTCAAGGCGTACGGCTACTGGCGGGACCTCAGCAAGGACAAGGCCGACGACGGCTCCCACATGAACGACCGGATCGACGCCGTACAGACCTGCTGACCGGAGAACACCGACCCGGAAGGGGAAACATGTTGCGAAACGTTCGGTCACACCGGCCCGAGCGCGGTGCGATCACCGTGGTCTCCGCCCTGCTCCTGCTCCTGGCGACGGCCGTACTGGCGGTGGTCCTGCCGGGGACCGCCCAGGCCGCCACGCCGGTCTGCAACAACCTCACCTACATCTCGGCCCCGAGCCAACCGCCGAGCGACATGCACGTGCCCACGTACGGCGCACAGACCGGTAACAAGGAGTGTCACCTGTCGCGCGGTCACCAGGGCCTCGCGGTGAAGGTGCTCCAGGAGGCGCTGAACAGCTGCTACAGCCGAGGGCTGCTGCTCGACGGCAAGTACGGCCAGAACACGTACAACGCGGTGCTCTGGGTGCAGCGGGACATCAACGCCACCTGGGAGTGGGCGAACATCGCCGAGGACGGCGGTTACGGACCGCAGACCCGGGCGTGGATGGGGTTCGCCATCTTCGGCAAGAACGGTGGCCCGATGATGCCGGGCTGCTACTTCCCGGGCTGATCCCTGGCCGGATGCCGGCCGGAGTCCTCACGGGGAATTCCGGCCGGCGTCTCGGCGCGCGACCGGCCGACTCACCAGATCAGGGACACCACCAGGATGACCAGGGCGGTCAGTGCCAGCGAGACCAGGATCGAGCCGAGACAGCCGAGCCGGTTGGAGAAGAAGACGAACATCGGACCCCGCCCTTCCTGACTGTCGTTTTTCCTGCTCACCACGATTCCACCAACGGGCGGCGGGCACGATCGGAACCGTTCGATCGCCGCTAGGTCGGGTAATGTAGCGCTATGCAGCCTGAGGTGACGCTGGGGATCAACGAGGCGGCACCGGCGCGGGACCGGCTGCTGCTGGCCGCCGCGCAGCTCATGGAGGGCGGCGACCGGTCCTTCTCCACCCGGGCGATCTGCGACCTGGCCGGGGTGACCGCGCCCACCCTCTACCACCACTTCGGCAGCAAGCAGGGGCTGGTCGACGCGGTGATCCACCACGGGTTCACCCAGTACGTCTCACCCGCCGGGTCACCCGAACTCTCCGACGACCCCGTACGCGACCTGCGCGACGGATGGGACAGGCACGTCGACTTCGGCCTGCAACACCCCAACTTCTACGCCCTGCTCTACGGGGACGTCGTACCCGGGCGGCCGTGCGCGATCACCGGTCCCGCCACCGACATGCTGGTCCGGCTGCTGGACGAGGCGGCCCGGCGCGGCCTGCTCCGGGTGCCACCGGCCGAGGCAGCCGCGCAGATCCTGGCCGCGAACGTCGGTGTGACGCTCAGCCTGATCACCCAACCCGAGGACGGCCGGGACCTCCGGCTCTCCGAACGCGTACGCGAGGCGATCCTCGGCGGGATCCTGATCGCAGCACAGCACCGGGCGACCGGCGGCGGGGCCGCGTCGCGTACGACCGCGGCGATCGCCCTGCTCGCGGTGCTCGACCGGGACCCCGCCGGACTCACCCCCGGCGAGCTGACCCTGATGCGCGAACTGCTCACCCGGATCGGCAACCGACCGGACCGGTAACAGGGCGACGAGGTCAGGCATAACCGCTGGCAGGGCGGGTAGCCAGCACCGGCTCGACGAGTCCGTCGGGTCGGTGACTGCACTGTTGGGGGCTGGTCATGACGCAGAACGCGAATGCCGGTGACGGTCTGGGATCGAAGGCGCAGGCTGCCAAGCAGGGCGCCACGCAGACGAGTCAGCAGGTTTCACAGGCCGGCGGTCAACTGGCGCACAGCGCCGTGGACCAGGGCCGGGACGTGGCCAACGAGGCCAGCCGGCAGGCACGGCAGCTGATGGGGCAGGCGTCGAACCAGCTCAAGCAGCAGGCCAACGAGCAGCAGCACCGTGCCGCCCAGGGTCTGCGGGCGCTCGGCGACGAACTGCAGACGATGTCCGAGCGCACCGAACAACAGGGTGTCGCCACCGACCTCGTACGGCACGCCGCCGACCGCGCCCACCAGGCCGCGCAATGGCTGGACCAGCGGGAACCCGGCATGGTGGTGAACGAGGTACGCGACTACGCGCGGCGCAACCCCGGGATCTTCCTGGCCGGCGCCGCGGTCGCCGGGGTGCTCGCCGGCCGGCTGGGCAAGAGCATGCGGGGTGGCATGCAGCACGGCGGAGGCATGCAGCACGGCGGCATGGCAGAGCACGAGGACGGCCACCATGGCGATGGTCATCGCCGTAGCGGTGCGATGCCCGACTTCCGCGAGTCGACCGCACCCGGGGCGTCGTTCCGGGGCACCCCTCGCGGTACCGGGAACGTTGACGAAGAAGCGGACCCGGGCGTACCGGCCGCGGACTCGCGACCGGGGGGAGCGCGGCTGTGAGCAACGGGGCAGGCGGCGCGAGAGCCGCCCAGCAGGCAGAGCGCGACCCGGGCAAGGCCTCGATCGGGGAGTTGCTCACCTCGATCACCCGGGACACGTCGACGCTGGTCCGCCAGGAGATCGAGCTGGCCAAGGCCGAGGCCCGAGCCGAGATCCGCACCGTGGGCAAGGTCGCGGGGATGTTCGGCGGCGCTGCCCTCGGTGGGTTCATGGTGCTGCTGTTCCTGTCGTACGCCATGTGGTGGGGGCTGTCGAACCTCATCGACCAGGGCTGGTCCGCGCTGATCGTCGCGGCGGTCTGGGCGGTGATCGCGGCCGTACTGATCAGGATGGCCCGCCAGCGGATGAGCGAGCTGAAGGGCCTGCCACAGACATCGGGCACGGTCCGGCGCATGCCGGAAGCGGTAAAGGGCCAGGGAGACCATCGAACGGGGGATCACCAATGAGCAGCAGCATGGATCCGGATCAGATCCGAGCCAGCATCGAGGACACCCAGGACGACCTGGGCCGCAACGTGAACGCCCTCGGGGACAAGGTGAACCCGCGTCACCAGGCACGGCAGCAGGTCGACCGGGCCCGCGGCACCTGGCAGAAGCTCAAGGACAACGTGATGGGCACCGCCGTGCACGCCCGCGACGCGTCCGTGCACGCCGCCGACGTCTCCGAGACCCGAATCTCGCAGGCATCCTCCGCGACGGCCAACCGGGTGCAGGACATGGGCCATGCCACCAGCGCCAAGGCGCAGGACGTGGGTCATGCGGCCAGCGACATGGGCCACATGGCCAGCGATCGGGTGCAAGGGCTGGGCCGCAACGCCCAGCAGCAGGCGCAGGGCCACCCGCTCGCGGCCGGCCTCGTCGCCTTCGGCCTCGGTGTGCTCGCCTCGGCACTGCTGCCGTCCAGTGGCACGGAGCGCCGGGTGGCGAGCCAGCTGCGCGACAGGGCGACCGAACACTCCGGCGAGCTCAAGCAGCAGGCCACCGGTATGGCCAAGCAGGCGCAGGACAACCTGCGCGGACCGGCCCAGCAGGCCGCCGAGTCGGTCAAGTCGAAGGCCACCCAGGGCGCCGGGTCCCTGCGTGACCAGGCCCAGTCGACCGGGCAGGGCCTGCGCGGGCAGGCTCAGCAGACCGCGAACGACGTACGCCAGAAGTAAGCCGGCGGGTAGGCGGCGGCCCGGTCAGGCGCCGGTCATCGCGTGCGGCGCGGTGACCGGCTTCGACTCCGGTGACCCGTGCTGCCGCAGGAAGATGCTGAGTACGACCAGCACCCCGACGGCGAGGAACTCGCTCTGCCAGTTCTGCATCGACTGGAACCAGAAGTCACTGGTCTGCATGAACTGCCAGGCGCTGATCGACGCCGCCCCGCTCTGCAACGCCTGCTGCTCGTTGTATTCGGCGGTGCCGCCGAACAGGTGCCCCACGAACGAGCCGGCGAAGAGCAGCAGCAGGGCGATGGAGAGGCTGTTGCGGTAGACCACCAGCGTCAGCCCGCGGACGTGCACGGGCCACGGTGAATCCGGTTTGGCGTGGTCGGGTCGGTCGTCCGGGCGGTCCGAGTCCTGCTCGGGCTTCGACTCCGCCGAGCCGCGCTGCACCAGGTACGCGGTCAGCAGGACGTAACCGCCCATCTGGAGGAACTCCGACTCCCAGTTCTCGAACACCGCCTCGGCGAAGTGGCCCGTACCGAGGTAGGCCAGGTAGCCCTCGGGGCCGAGCCCGTACTGGGTCAGTTCCTCGTTGCGGGTCTGCCACCCGAAAACGCTCTGCAGGACGAGAAAGAGCAGGAAGGCCCCGAACATCGTCACCGAGAGCGCGTTGCTCCGTAGCCAGCGTTTCATCTCCGGCTCCTCTCACCGAACGGTCACCTTCTGCCCAACCGTGGTGAAGGGGAAACACGCAGCTCAGCGTGTTGCCGGCAAGTCGTACCGCAAGGAGTCGGAAGTCGTACCGCAGGGAGTCGACGGAATCAGTCGGCGTTCGGCCAGGGTGAGGAACCGATCACCACTCCGTACAGGGTGTGGTCGACCAGGAGGGCGGCCTGCTCGCGGAGGACCCTGCGGTTGCGGCCGATGCCGAGCTTCGGTGCGGCGACCGCCTCGAAGACCGCCCAGAAGACGAAGCCGTACACCGGTCCGATCCACGCCCGGCGCCGTATCCGTCGGGGGAGCAGGCCGAAGAACGCACCGCCGCCCGCGCCGACCGTCCAGTGGATGAGTTCCACCAGCGCCGGTCGCCGATTCACCGGTACGCGGTTGAACAGGGCGGGCGCGACGTGCTTCAGCAACTGCTCCGGCGGGGTCTGCTGGACCAGGCCGAACGAGGTGGTGGCCTGCCGTACGCCGGACATCGCCATCGCGCCGATCGCGCCCCGGGCCGCCGCCCGCCCGGTGCTGGCCACCATCCGTCGAACCCGTCGCCTGCCGTCCACCGGGCCTCCCTCGCGCGGGCACCGTCCGGCCCCGGCCGGTGCTACCCGCCCCGCGCCCGGACAAACCTTGGGCGGCTCCGACGGGCCGGGTTTCGTGGTCCCGGCACCGGGCAGACAGGCGACATGCCGGAGGAGACGGGACGCACAGGCGGCATGCCGGAGGACACAGGGCGCACGGGCGGCATGCCTGTAGAACGGGCGGACACCGCCGCCAGCGTTACCGTCTACGACAATGGCCCGTTGCTGGTCCGGGGCGAGTTCACCCTGCGTACGGCGCTGGGCGGGACGGTGGACCCCGGTCGGGACACGATCGCGCTCTGCCGGTGCGGCAAGTCGTCGCTCAAACCGTTCTGCGACGGTACGCACAAGGCGATCGGCTTCCGGGCCGCCGCCGACCCCGATCCCCGTCCGGATGCGGGCGGGGAACGATCAGCGAGCGGGGAACGGTCAGCGGACGGGGAACGGTCAGCGGACGGGGAACGGTCAGCCGACGGGGCGGCGGGTGCGCTGTAACCACTGTTGGCTGTGCGCGGCGGTCCGGATCCGGCGCCCGGCGTACGGGACGCCGCCCCGACCGAAACGCAGCCCCAGCGCCGCCCAACTGCACACCGCCCGTTCCAGGACCCAGAGCGGCGCGAGCAGTGAGCCGCGAACCGGGAAGACCTTCCGACCGCCGGACCTGCGGCGGCCCGACTCGGCCAGGGCCACCACCGCGGCGACCGCCACCGGGAGCAGCCGCCGGTCGAGCCGACCCAGCACCACCGCCGCCGGCAGCACGGCCAGGAACGTCAGCATCCGGGGCGGCATGGCCAGGTCGTCGTAGGCCTGACGGACCCGCTGGGACCAGAACCGGCCCGAGGTCGGCGGCAGGCGGCGGACGTACAGGTCCGGTGGGCAGGACTCGACGCCACCGAATCCGCGTACGGTCCTGAGCAGTTCCAGGTTCTCGAACAGCACGTCCCCGTCGTAGCCGCCCATCGCCAGGACGGTCGAGCGGCGCAACCCGAAGGTGCCCGGATAGTCCTCACCGACCGCGCGGTTGAGCAACGTACGGCCGGTGTCCCAGCAGGCGTGCCAGGGCAGCGGGTCGAAGTAGTTCTGCGGGCGTACCAGGTCGGCGCGGGCGAGCAGGCGGCACACCGTACGGAGGTTGTCGTCGTCGTAGCGGACGTCGTCGTCGGCGACCACCAGCCGCTCGTGCCGGGCCAACCGGATTCCGGTCAGCACCCCGTTGACCTTCCCGTTGCGGTAACGCAGTGCCGGGTCCGGGGCGAGGTGCCGGACCAGGGCGGGCCAGCAGGCGGCGTGCCGGTCGAACAGCTCCGGCGGTGAGCCGTCGACCACGGTCACCGACACCCGCCCGGACAACCAGCGCAGGTATCCGGTCAGCTCCGCGCACCCGTCGTCGTCGGACCACCGCAGGGGTAGGACGTACTCCACCGGCAGCCGGTCGGTGCCGAGGTCGGTCGCTCGGGTGGTGGTCGGACCACCGGCAGCCGGTCGGGTGGTGGTCAATGGCCCGCCGCCAGCGGCAGCCGCAACGACGACCGGTCGGCCGCCCAGCAGCCCAGGACGTGTTCGGCGACCAGTCCGTCGAGTTTCAGGCAGCAGGCGGCACCGAACAGTACGTCGGCGGTACGCGCCGGTTCGGTGAGCGCGAACGAACCGCACAGGTCGTACGCGGCGATCTGCTCGTGGACCGCATCGGCCTCGACGTGCTCGTCGTAGAACCGGGTGGCGGTGGGTGTGCCGCCGAGCCGGCGCAGGGCGTCGCCGTACCGGCGGTTCGGCAGCGAGGAGGTCATCTCGAACGCGGCGAGGTGACCGAGCAGGGCGCCACGCCACCGCCGGTGCAGGCCGAACAGGGAGATGAGGTTGTTGGCGGCGAGCGTGACCGCCGGTACCGAGTCGACGTACCCGCCGTAGCCGGTGTCCAGGCCCAGCCAGTTCATCGTGTCGCGGAACAACTCGGCGTGCATCCTGGGCAACTGGCCCCGGCCGTACTCGTCCATCTGGATCTCGACCAGCGCGGCCTTGGCCGGTCCGTCGAGCCGGGGGATGCCCCAGGTGTGCGGGTCGGCCTCCCTGAGGTGGTACACCGAACGCTGGGTGACGAACTCGCGGAACCGGTCCAGGTCGGTCTCCCGGTGCAGGGCGGTCGCGAGCGACGGGCCGTCGTCCGCCGCCACCAGCGCGGTCAGACCTTCGGGTACGGCACCCGGCTCGACCGCCGGCAGCGGTCCGACCGCACGGCGCAGCGCCGCCTCGAACCGGCGTTCCGCCGCCGCCCGTACGGCGAGCAGCGACGGGTCCCACTCCCACCGTTCGTCGACGCCGTCGAAGCCCCGGTAGTGCAACTCGTAACAGACGAAGAGGAACAGTTGCAGATCCTCGTCCGAAAGCGGATCGGTGCCGGCGTCGGTGCGGTCGGTGTCGGGCCACCAGCGGTCGGCGTCGCCCGGTAACCCGCCGACGATTCCGGTCAGCGCTTCGACCAGCGTCGCCGAGGCCGGTCCCCGGGCGGTGGGTAGTCTCATCCGCTCCCCTACGGTGGCGGGCCCACCTGCGGTGACGGCCCCCGACGGCGACAAAAGCCGGTGGTTCCCACCGCGCACCGGGTCAAACCCGGGGGAGACGGAGTGCCGCTGTTCAGTCGACCGGGCGACGCACGGTGTAGATGCGGAGGTTGCCGTAGGTGGTGGTGGTCACCAGGTCCCAACCCTCGGTCGACCAGGCGGTGAGCAGGGCGACCGGGTGGATACCGCCGAGTTGGTGCGTCTTGCCGTTCGAGTCGACCCACTCCCGCACCACCGCCGGACCGTGCAGCGCGCATTGGGAGACGATTTCGGCGTACTCGTAGCCAGACATGATCCGATGATGTGACCGCGCGACGACCCCGGCCATCAGCCGACCAGCCGATCCGCAGTGCCGCCGCTCACTGGTCGTGCGGTCCCGTGGCGGAGTCGAGCCAGTCGTCGAGATCCCGGTGTCGCCCCAACCCGACCGCCGCGAACTCGTCGTCGTGCTCGCCGCGTACGACGCCCAACCGGTGCAACGCCGTGCCGCCGATCACCGCCACCAGGTGGTACCCCATGACGACCGAGGTTATCGATCCGGGCTGGTGGGAGCGGCTGCGGGCGTACCGGTGGCGGATATTTTTTTCCGGGCCCGGATCGGCCGCCGACGGGCCGTCCGGGATGCGGACCTCGCGCGATTGCCTTTAATAGCAAGCATTTCCCGGATAGGAACCGAGTCCGCGGATTCCTCACCTGCGGAAACGGAAGTTATCTACTGTGGAGAAGACTCCGACTTTTTGTGCGAAAAGGTAGCGCTCCAGTTACTTTCCGGTGCACAGTTATCACATGAGCGACAGCGGAAGTGGTGAGCGGTACTTCTGGTGCCTTCGACACCACCGGGTCGAGACGGATGCCGACGTGTGTGCGGCGCGCTACGTCCTCGGTCCGTACGCCTCGGCACACGACGCGGAGCACGCGCTGGAGAAGGTCCGGCAACGCAACGAGGAGTGGGACGCCGAGGACGCCCGTTGGGCCGGGGAGGAGAGGTAGCGGCGTGGCGCAGAGCCCGCGTCGTCGAAGTACTCCGCGGTCTCCACAAGGAGACCCCCGAGAGCATGTCCCGCAAGGAGGACCCAGATGGCCGAAGCAGTAAAGGCCACCAGCCGCCCGGCTGCCAAACGTACCGGCGCGAAGACCACGTCGGCCCGTAAGACCACCGGCGCGAAGAAGACCACGGCCGCACGCAAGAGCACCGGCGTCGCCAAGAAGACGTCGCCGGCCCGAGCGACCGGGGCCCGCACGGCGGCCACCCGGGCGACCGCGACCCGGCCCGCGACGGCCAAGAAGGCGCCGGCCAAGAAGGCTCCGGCGAAGAAGGCCGCGGCCAAGACGACAACGGCCAGGAAGACCGTTGCGTCGAAGGCCGCGACCGCCCGGAAGACGGCGACCTCGGCGGCGACCCGGGCAGCCGGCGCGGTGAAGAAGACCGCGGCGAAGAAGGCACCCGCGAAGCGGGCGACACCGGCCAAGTCCACGCCGGCCAGGTCGACCGCGACCCGGTCGACCGCGACGAAGTCCGCGGTGAAGAAGACCGTGGGAGCGAAGAAGACCACGGCGAAGAAGGCTCCGGCGAAGAAGGCCACCGCGACCCGGTCGACCGCGCCGGGAACCCGCGCGACCGCGAAGAAGGCACCGGCTAGGAAGGCCACCACCGCGAAGTCGACCACCTCGCGCGCGGCCACCGGCGCCCGCAAGACCACCGTTGGCGCGGCCAAGAAGGCTCCCGCCAAGTCGACGGGCACGCGTACGGCAACCGCCACGCGTACGCCCGCGAAGAAGATCACCGCGCGCAAGGCGCCGGCCAAGAAGGTCGCCGCGCGTCAGGCGCCGGCGAAGAAGTCGACCCGGGCGACCGTACGCAAGGCGGCCGGCTGACAAACCGGTGCCGGGCGCTCCGGCATGTTCTCGCGTCGCGCTGATAAGAATGACCCGTGGTGATCAGACGTGTAGTTGCGCCCCGCATCGACTTCAGCGCGTTGCGCCGCGAACTGGAACTGCCCACGCGGTTCCCGGTCGCGGCGCAACGCGAGGCCGACGAGGCGGCGACCGCCCCAGCGGGGCCGGCTGCCGACCGGACCGACATTCCGTTCGTCACCATCGACCCGGCCAGCTCGCGCGACCTGGACCAGGCGATGTCCCTGACCCGGCGCCCCGGCGGCGGCTACCGGGTCCACTACGCGATCGCCGACGTGGCCGCCCACGTCCGCCCCGGCGGTGAACTCGAGGCGGAGACCTGGCGGCGCGGGCAGACCATCTACCTGCCCGACGGCAACATCCCGCTGCACCCGCCGACGCTCAGCGAGGGCGCGGCGAGCCTGCTGCCCGACGTCGACCGGGCGGCGGTCGTCTGGACCATCGACCTGGCCGCCGACGGCGAGACCGTCGCCGTCGGCCTGGAACGCGCACGGGTACGCAGCCGCGCCAAGCTCGACTACGTCGGCGTGCAGGCCGACGCCGACGCGGGCCGGCTCGCCGAACCGATCGCCCTCCTTCCCGAACTCGGCAAGCTCCTGATCGCCCGTGGGCTGGACCGGGGCGCGATCAACCTGCCGCTGCCGGAGCAGGACGTCGAACCGGAGGACGGCGGGTGGCGGCTCGTGCTGCGGGCGCCGGTGCCGATGGAGGACTACAACGCGCAGATCTCCCTGCTGACCGGGATGGCCGCCGCCGACCTGATGCTCGCCGGGGGTGTGGGTCTGCTGCGTACGATGCCGACCCCGAAGCCGGAGGCGGTGGCCCGACTGCGTACGGCCGCGGGTGTGCTCGGCATCGACTGGCCGGACGGCGCGAGCGTCGGGCAGGTGCTCGCCACCATCGACCCGGCGCAGCCCAGAGCCGCCGCGTTCCTCGACCACGCCGCCGAGCTGATGCGCGGCGCCGGCTACACCGCGTTCGACGGGGACCTGCCCGCCGACCCCCGGCACGGCGCGGTGGGTGCGGCGTACGCGCACGTGACCGCGCCACTGCGCCGGCTCGCCGACCGCTACGTCACCGAGGTGTGCCTCGCCCTGCACGCCGGCACGGCGGTTCCCGACTGGGCCCGTACGGCCCTGCCGCAACTGCCCGGGGTGATGTCCGGGACCGACCGGGTCGCCTCGGCCGCGACCCGGGCCGCGGTGGAGCTGACCGAGGCGGTGCTGCTGGAGGACCGGGTGGGGGAGACCTTCGAGGCCGGGGTGCTCGACGTCGACCGCGTACCCGCGCCGGCTGCGACCGGTGCGACCACGGACGCCGCCGCGCCCGCGCCGGTGGTCCGGCAGTCGGGTAAACCGGCCCGCCGGCCGGGCGGGACCGTCGCACTCGACGAGCCACCGGTACGGGCCCGCTGCGAGGGCGACCTGCCCCTGGGCGAGCGGATACGCGTACGCCTGGTCACCGCCGACCCGGTCGCCCGCAAGGTCCTCTTCGCCCTGGACTGACCGCGCCAGCCGGCCGAACACGCGGTTTGGCAGGATGCGGGTATGGCATACGAGGCGAGCGAACTGCCCGACGTTTCCGGGCTCACCGTCGGCATCATCGGCGGAACCGGCGACCAGGGGCGGGGGCTGGCCTACCGGTTCGCCCGCGCGGGGCAGCGGGTACTGATCGGCTCCCGGTCGGCGGAGCGGGCGGCACAGTCGGCGAAGGAGATCGCCGCGCTGCCCGGCGTCCCCGCCGACGCCGACCTCACCGGTGCCGACAACAACACCGTCTGCGCCGAGTCCGACGTGGTTGTCATCGCCGTGCCGTGGGACGGGCACCACGACACCGTCGCCGCGCTCCGCGAACCCCTGGTCGGCAAGATCGTGGTGGACTGCGTCAACCCGCTCGGTTTCGACAAGCAGGGCCCGTACGCGCTGCGGGTGGAGGAGGGCAGCGCCGTGCAGCAGGCCGCCGCCCTGCTGCCGGAGTCGCGGGTCTGCGCCGCGTTCAACCACGTCAGCGCGCCGCTGCTGGCCGACCCGGAGATCGACCGGATCGACCTGGACGTGCTGATCTGCACCGAGGAACGGGAACTCGTCGGGATCGTCGGCGCGCTCGCCGCCCGGATCCCCGGCATGCGCGGGATCTACGCCGGCCGGCTGCGCAACGCCCACCAGGTCGAGGCGTTCACCGCGAACCTCATCGCGATCAACAAGCGGTACCGGTCGCACGCCGGGATCCGGGTCACCGACGTCTGAACCGTCCGCCGGGGGTGCGGGACCACCACACCCCCGGACGGGCAGCTCAGAACGTGTGCTCGGCGCTCGGGAAACCGCCGTCGCGTACCTCGGCGGCGAACTGCCGGGTGGCCGAGGTGAGCACCCCGGACAGGTCGGCGTACCGCTTGACGAACCTGGGTGCCTTGCCCGTACGCAGACCGGCCATGTCCTGCCAGACCAGCACCTGGGCGTCGGTGTCCGGGCCGGCGCCGATGCCGATCGTCGGGATCCCCACCTCCGCGGTGACCCGCTTGGCGACCTCGCCCGGCACCATCTCCAGCACCACCGAGAACGCGCCCGCCTCGGCCACCGCACGGGCGTCAGCCAGCACCTCTTCGGCCGCGTCGCCGCGCCCCTGCACCCGGTACCCGCCGATGGTGTGCTCGCTCTGCGGGGTGAAACCGACGTGCCCCATCACCGGAATACCGGCGGTGGTCAGGGCCTCGATCTGGGCGGCGACCCGACGGCCGCCCTCCAGCTTCACCGCGTGGCAGCCGCCCTCCTTCATGAACCGCACCGCCGTACGCAGCGCCTGGGTCGGCCCCTCCTCGTACGAGCCGAACGGCAGGTCGGCGACGACGAGCGCGTACCGGGTCGCCCGGACCACCGCCCGGACCAGCGGGAGCAACTCGTCCACGGTCACCGGGACGGTGGTCTCGTAGCCGAAGACGTTGTTCGCCGCCGAGTCGCCGACCAGCAGCACCGGAATGCCTGCCTGGTCGAAGATCGACGCGGTGTACTGGTCGTACGAGGTGAGCATCGCCCACCGTTCGCCGCGCTCACGGGCGACGGCCAGATCACGGGTACGGATCCGCCGGCTCGCCGGTCCGCCGTACAGCGCGGTCACCTCGGGTTCGGCCGGGTCGGTCCCCGGCGTCGCCGGCTTGTTTCCCTGCTCGGACATGACGACTCCTTCCACCTCGAGGCCGCGCTCGCGGTCCCCGGGTCCACGTCGATCGTCGCACCGTGTTGCCGGACCCGGTCAGAGTGCAGTGGAGGATTTCACACCTCTCGGGCGGTTCAACCGCGCTCCCGCCACCGGTTGGTGATCGGCAGCCGGCGGTCCCGGCCGAACGCCTTGATGGTGATTTTGGTGCCGGGCGCCGACTGCCGGCGCTTGTACTCGGCGGTATCCACCATTCGCAGCACCCGGTCGAGAATTGCCGGATCGTGCCCGGCCGCGACCAGATCCTCCCGGCCCTGGTCCCCGTCGACGTAACCGACCAGGATCGGATCGAGGATCGAATAGTCGGGCAACGAGTCGCTGTCGAGCTGCCCCGGGCTCAGTTCCGCGCTCGGCGGTTTCTGGATCGAGTTCTCCGGGATCGGCGGCTGCTCGCCGCGCGCGACCGCGTCCGCGTTGCGCCAGTTCGCCAACTGCCAGACCAGGGACTTCCACACGTCCTTGAGCGGGTTGTAACCGCCGACCGAGTCCCCGTAGAGGGTGGAGTAGCCGACCGCCAGTTCGCTCTTGTTGCCGGTGGTGAGGACGAGGTGCCCCTCCTGGTTCGACAGGGCCATCAGAATCACCCCGCGTACGCGGGCCTGGAGGTTCTCCACCGCCAGCCCGGACAGCGACATGTTGGCCAGGAAACCGTCGACCATCGGCTGGATCGGCTCCACCCGGTAGTCCAGCCCGGTCCGTTTGGCCAGGTCGGCGGCGTCGTCGCGGGAGTGCCCGGACGAGTGGTGGCTCGGCAGCGACACCCCGACCACCCGGTCCGGGCCGAGGGCGTCGACCGCGATCGCGGCGACCACCGCCGAGTCGATGCCGCCGGAGAGCCCGAGCACGATCGACGGGAAACCGTTCTTGTTGACGTAGTCGCGCAGCCCGAGCACCAGCGCCGACCAGACCTCCGCCTCGTCGGCGACCCGCTCGGCGACACCACCGTCGGCGGATGGCCCGGTGGGGGCGGGCAGGGTGTCGGTGACCGCCACCCGGGCGATCCGCATGGTGGTCCGCCCGTCGCCCGCCGTGTACCGGGTTCCGGCGGCCACCTCGTCGGTGGTCCCGGTGGCCGTGACGACCTCGTCGGTGTCCCGGTCGGTGGTGGCACCGGGCAGGTCCACGTCGTGTACGAGCAGGTGCTCGACGAACTGCGGGGCGCGGGCCAGCAGGGTGCCGTCGGCGGCGACGACCATCGAGTCACCGTCGAAGACCAGCTCGTCCTGGCCGCCGACCATGTTGACGTACGCGACCGTGGCGCCCGCCTCGGCGGCCCGGCGTCGGACCAGCGGCAGCCGTACGTCGTCCTTGTTCCGCTCGTACGGCGAGCCGTTGATGTTGACGACCAGGCCGACCCCGGCCCGGCGGGCGACCGCGAACGGCCCCCCGGCCTGCCACAGGTCCTCGCAGATGGTGAGCCCGACGTCGACCCCGCCGACCCGGACCACGGTCAGGGTGTCACCGGGTACGAAGTACCGGTCCTCGTCGAAGACGCCGTAGTTGGGCAGGTGGTGCTTGAAGTAGGTGGCCGCCACCGTCCCGCCGTGCAGTACGGCGAGGGCGTTGCGCGGTCCACGGGTCCGGTGCGGGCCGGTGCCGGAGGCGGCCGGGCCACCGTCGGCGGTCTCGCCGCCCGCCACCGCGCCGTCGGCGGTCTGCCCGAACTCGTCCGAGTCGAGGTAACCGACCAGCACCGGTACGGCACCGAGCCCGTCGGCCTGGAGGTCGGCGGCGAGCCGGCGCAGGGCGGCCCGGGAGGCGGTCACGAACGACTTGCGGAACACCAGGTCCTCGACCGGGTAGCCGGTCAGCATCATCTCCGGGAAGACGACGAGCTGCGCACCGGCGGTCACGGCGGTACGGCTGGTCCGGCGTACCGTCTCGGCGTTGCCGGTCAGGTCTCCGACGGTGGGGTTCACCTGGGCGAGAGCGAGGCGCAGGGTGGGCATGTCCTCATCTTGCCGCGCCGCCGTCGCGTTCGCTCGCGCCGGGGGCGTAAGGAAGGGCAGGTGGTCAGGCTTTGGTTTGCCGACCAGGGCTGCCGGAAAACCCTTGTCCTCGTATCTTTGGGGATGGAAGGCCATTAACGGGACAGTCGCCGTCCCGGCGTACCGGGCGCGACGGAGATCACGTAACGTCGGCGTAACGAGGTCGGGTAAGACTGGTCCGCTAGGTCGGGGGTCGGCTGGCCAGGTCAAGCAGGAGTGTCACGAGGGGTTGAAGTGGACCGTCAGCAGGAGTTTGTGCTCCGCACCCTGGAAGAGCGCGACATCCGGTTCGTCCGGTTGTGGTTCACCGACGTACTCGGCACGCTGAAGAGCGTCTCGGTCGCGCCGGCCGAACTGGAAGCGGCCTTCGAGGAGGGCATCGGCTTCGACGGTTCCGCCATCGAGGGCTTCGCCCGGGTCTTCGAATCCGACATGGTCGCGATGCCCGATCCGACCACTTTCCAGGTCTTCCCGTTCGAGGGCGGGGTGAGCGGCGAGAGCGCCCGGATGTTCTGCGACATCCTGCTGCCCGACGGCACCCCCTCCTGGGCCGACCCGCGCCACGTCCTGCGCCGCGCGCTGTCCCGGGCCGCCGAGAAGGGCTTTACCTTCTACACCCACCCCGAGATCGAGTTCTTCCTGCTGGAGAACGGCCCCAACGACGGCTCGGTCCCGGTCCCGGTCGACGCCGGTGGCTACTTCGAGCACACCACGCACGCCATCGCCCGCGACTTCCGCCGCCAGGCGGTCCTGTCGCTGGAGCGGATCGGCATCTCGGTCGAGTTCAGCCACCACGAGGTCGCCCCCGGCCAGCAGGAGATAGACCTCCGCTACGCCGACGCCCTGACCACCGCCGACAACATCATGACCTTCCGGCACGTGATCAAAGAGGTGGCGCTCTCCACCGGGGTCCAGGCCAGCTTCATGCCGAAGCCCTTCACCGACCAGCCGGGCAGCGGCATGCACACCCACCTGTCCCTGTTCGAGGGCGAGCGCAACGCGTTCCACGACGGGGGCGACCCGTCGAAGCTCTCCAAGGTTGCCCGCGCGTTCATCGCCGGGCTCCTGGTGCACGCCCGTGAGTACACGGCGGTCACCAACCAGTGGGTCAACTCGTACAAGCGGCTGTTTCCGCAGGCACTGCCCGACCGGATCACCGAGTCCCCGGCGTACGTCTGCTGGGGGCACCTGAACCGGTCCGCACTGGTCCGGGTGCCGGCGTACGGCAAGCCGAACTCGGCCCGGGTGGAGGTCCGGTCGCTGGACTCGGCGACCAACCCGTACCTCGCCTTCGCGGTGCTGCTCGGCGCCGGCCTCAAGGGCATCGAGGAGGGCTACGAGCTGCCGCCGGGCGCCGAGGACGACGTCTGGTCGCTGTCCAACGCCGAGCGCAAGGCGATGGGGTACGAGGCCCTGCCGGAGAACCTCTCCGAGGCGATCGACGTGATGGCCGGTTCGGAACTGGTCGCCGAGGTGCTCGGCGAGCACGTCTTCGACTTCTTCCTGCGCAACAAGCGGGCCGAGTGGGAGCAGTACCGCCGCGAGGTCACCCCGTACGAGCGCCAGCGCTACCTCGGCGCCCTCTGATCCTCCGGGCGGTAATCGCACGTGGCGCGGCGGGGCGTGACGGCGGCAGAATGATGCCGTGACGAGCGTTCCCGCACAGCCAGCGGCACCACCCACCGAGACACCCGCCGTGACCGGCGACGCGTCCACCGAGGCGCCGACCGTGATCGGTGAGGCGTCCACCGTGGTCACCACGACCACCGGCACCGTCGTCACCACCGCCGAGACTCAGGTGGTGGCGGTGACCGGTGACGCCACGGTCGAGGTGTCGACGGACGCGCCGACGGTGGCGGTGTCGACCGACGTGCCGACGGTCGCCGTGACCGCCCGACCGGGTCCGACGAAGGTACGGATCGAGACCCCCGGTGCGACCATCGACATCGAGGCCCACGAACCACTCAGTGAGGTGGTGGCCACCGCCCTGCGCCTGTTCCACGAGGCCGGCGGCTGGCCACAGGAGCAGACCCGCTCCGCCGGCTTCGCCCAAACGGAGCGCCGCGACTTCCCCCCACCCCAGTCAAGCTCGATGCCGTACGCCCCCGGCGCCTACCCCGTCCAATCCCCCTAACCAACGAGCCCACCCCATGATCACGAAGGGTTCGGCTCGCCATAGCCGGCCGAACCCTCCGTGATCACGGTGCCGGCCGAGGGGAGGCCGGCGAGGGGTGGGGTTACTTGGGTTGGGCGGCGCCGGGCTGGGGTGCGCCGGGGCGGCCGTGGCCGCCGAAGCCGCCGGGCAGGATGTTGGCGTCGAGGGCAGCGGTGATCGCGTCGGCCTGCTCCTGGGTGAGCTTGCCGTCCTTGACCGCCTGGGCCAGCCGATCCTTGATCTTGGCCTGCCAGTCGCCCTTCTGGTCGCCCTTCTGGTCGCCCTTCTGGCCGTCCTGCGGCTTGGCGTCGGACTTGTGCTGCTCCCGGAGCTTGTCCAGGGCGGCGGTCACCTTGTCGGTGGAGATGCCCAGTTCCTTGGCCAGGTCCTCGGCGAAGGCACCCGAGTGTCCGGGCCGCCCCTGCTGGTCGCCCTGGTCGCCGGGAGCCGGGGCGGCCGGGGCCGGTGCGGTGGTCGAGTTCGAGGTCGACGGTGCCGGGGTGGGGTCCTCGGCGAACGCGACGGTCGGTACGGCGATCCCGACCGCGAGTACGCCGGCAGCGGCGACCCCGCCGAGCGCAGTCTTCCTGGAGATGGTCCTGAACATGCAAACCCCCATGATCGGTGTGTGGTGCACGACCCACCCACCGTCACGTACCGACCTGGACGAACCCCGTGCCGAACCTATGCGCAGCCTGTGAATTAGCCCTGAAAACCGAATTGTTGGTATAAAAACGGACAGTCGGGAAACTGGGCAGCCAGGAAGCCGAACTCAGCTCACGGCGGGGGAAACCGTCAGGGTGCCGGCGGTCGTGTCGAGGGTGGCGGGCGTACCGACCGGGACGGTGAGCTGGCCGTGGCCGTGCCCGATCGGGAGCCCGCCGAGCACCGGCACGCCCAGGTCACCGAGGCGTTCGGCGATCACCTCCGCGACGCTCACCGCCCAGTCGTCGGCGCAGTTGGTGAACTGGCCCACCGCCACCCCGGCGACCCCGTCCAGGACCCCGGTCCGGCGGAGCTGGGTGAGCATCCGGTCCACCTTGTACGGCGGCTCCTCGATGTCCTCGATCAACAGGATCGCCCCGGTCAGGTCCGGCATGTCGGGGGTGCCGAGCGACGCCACCACCAGGCACAGGTTGCCGCCGATCAGCGGGCCGGTGGCCGTACCGGGGACGAGCACCGGGGCGGTCTCCTCGGTGGGGAGCCGGGTGACCGTGGCCGGCTCGGTGGTCATCAGCGCGCGGCGCAGCGACTCGGCCGAGTCCGCCGGGGTGCGCTGGTCCAGCCAGGCGGCACCCGGACCGTGCACGGTGGCGAGCCGGGCGCCCCGCCAGAGCGCGAACTGCAACGCGGTGATGTCGGAGAAGCCGGCCACCACCTTCGGGTCGGCGCGTACCGCCGCCATGTCGATCGCGTCGACCATCCGCTGCGCGCCGTAACCACCACGGGTGCAGAGCACACCGCGTACGTCCGGGTCGGCGAAGGCGGCGTTCATGTCGGCGGCACGCGCCTCGTCGGAGCCGGCCAGGTAACCCTGTCGGGCGTACGCGTTCGGTGCCAGCACCGGCCGCAGCCCCCAGCCGGTGAGCAGTTCCAGCCCCCGGGCCACCCGCTCCGGCCTGGTCGGGCCGGACGGCGAGACCAGCATCACCCGGTCGCCGGGACGCAACGCGGGCGGGCGTACGGGCGCAGCCTGGGCCAGCGGGACGGCGGTCACGGGTCGGACATCGGTCATGGGGTGCCAGCCTATCCGGATCAACTTCGGCCACCGGATAGCCTCGACGTCGTGGCAACCGCTCTGGTGATCGAGAATGACCCGACGGACGACCTCCGTCGGCTGGGGGAGTGGCTGACCGAGGCCGGTCTCGACCTGCACGTGCTCCGGCCGCATGCCGGTGACGCCCTGCCCGAGGACCTGTCCGGCTTCGAGGCGCTGGTGGTGCTCGGCGGGCAGCAGCAGGCGTACCCGCTGCCCGACGGCAGTCCGGGAGCGCCCTGGTTCCCGCAGTTGGAGGGACTGCTGCGCAAGGCCGTGCGCTACCACCTGCCCACCCTGGCGATCTGCCTCGGTGCGCAGCTCCTGGCGACCGCGCACGCCGGCACCGTCGAGCGCAGCGAATCCGGGCCGGAGGTGGGTCCGGGGGTGGTCGGCAAGCGGGACGCCGCCGATCGCGATCCGCTGTTCATGTGGGTGCCGCTGATTCCCGACGTGCTCCAGTGGCACCACGACGAGATCACCGAGCTGCCGCGCGGCGCGGTGCTGCTCGCCGCCTCGACCCGCTACCCGAACCAGGCGTTCCGCCTCGGTGACCGGGCCTGGGGGCTCCAGTTCCACATCGAGGCCGACACCGACATGATCGCGGACTGGGCGACCGACTCGGAGGTCCTGGCCGAGCTGGGCTACGACCGGGACGCCGTCATCGCCGCCGCGGACGCGGTGATGGCCGACGTGGAAGAGGCCTGGCAGCCCTTTGCCGTACGCTTCGCCGCCCTGGCCCAGGGTGAGCTCGACGTGCCGGCACCCCGGCTCGACCTGCCGTTGCTCGGGCCGCAGGAGCCGCGATGACCAGACCGACCAGCGCACACGGCCGGCTCGTCCGGTACGGCTTCGGCACCGCCGACGGTGACCACGGTTCCCGTGCGGCGGACCTGCTCGGGGAGACCGGGCTCGGGCTCTGGAACGACGCCGCGCAGGAGCCGGTGGACGAGGTCGCCGCCGACCTGATCACCGCCCTGTCCCGGGCTGCCGACGCCGATCTGGCCCTGCGCCAGTTGCACCGCCTGGTGGAGGCGGAACGGCGGGCGGCGGCCCCGGACGGCGGCGCGGAGTCGGTGGTGCTGGGCGCGTTGGCCGTCGATCCGGGGCTGCGCCGCCGGCTGGTGGCCGTACTCGGGGCGTCGTCGGCGTTGGGTGATCATCTGGTGGCGAACCCGGACCAGTGGCGGGTGCTGGTCACCGGTGCGGACGGGCTCGCGCCACGGGCCGACGGGACGTTGTACGACGGCACCCTGCCCGGTGCCGTACTGCCGCCGCTGCCGGTGGTGGCGGCGCTGCGGCGGTCGTACCGGTTGAGTCTGTTGCGGATCGCGGCGGCCGACCTGACCGGCGGACAGGGCCTGGAGCAGACCATGTCGGCGCTCTCCGCGCTCGCCGACGCCACCCTCGGTGCCGCGTACGACATCGCGGTGGCCGAGTTGCCGCCCGGTACGACGCTGCCCCGGCTGGCCGTGGTGGCGATGGGCAAGTGCGGGGGCGGGGAACTCAACTACGTCTCCGACGTCGACGTCATCTTCGTCGCCGCCACCGATGACGACCTGACCGCCGCGACGACGATCGCCACCCGGCTGATCAACATCTGTGGCCTGGTCGCCTGGCCCGTCGACGCCGCGTTGCGCCCCGAGGGCAACCGGGGACCGCTGGTCCGTACGCTCGCCAGCCACCTCGCCTACTACCGGCGGTGGGCCCGTACGTGGGAGTTCCAGGCGCTGTTGAAGGCCCGCCCGGCCGCCGGTGACCTCGGCCTGGCGAGTGAGTGGATCGAGCAGCTCGCGCCGCTGGTCTGGACCGCCGCCGAGCGCCCCGAGGCGGTCGAGGACGTCCGGTCGATGCGGCGGCGGATCATCGACAACATCCCGGCCCGCGAGCTGGAACGCGAGATCAAGCGCGGACCCGGCGGGCTGCGCGACATCGAGTTCGCCATCCAGTTGCTGCAACTCGTGCACGGTCGCGGCGACGAGTCGCTGCGCGCCTGCGGCACCATCCCGGCCCTGCGGGCGCTTGTCGCCGGTGGTTACGTCGGCCGGGCCGACGGTGAGTCGCTGCTGCGCGGTTACCGGTTCCTGCGTTCGGTCGAGCACCGGCTGCAACTACAGGGCCTGCGGCGTACGCACACCGTGCCGACCGAGCCGCAGGCGTTGCGCTGGTTGGCGCACGCGCTCGGCTACACCGCCACCCCGGAGCGGGACGCGGTCGAGGCGTTCCGGGCCGAGTGGGTCACCCACGCCACCGAGGTACGCCGGCTGCACATCAAGATCTTCTACCGGCCGTTGCTGGAGGCGGTCGCCCGGGTCAACACCGACGGGCTGCGGCTGACCCCGGAGGCGGCCAAGCACCGGCTGGAGATCCTCGGCTTCGGCGACCCGACCCGCGCGTTGCAGCACCTCCAGGCGCTCACCGGCGGCGTGTCCCGGACGGCCGCGATCCAGCGCACCCTGCTGCCGGTGCTGCTCCAGGAGTTCGCCGACGCACCCGAACCGGACCGGGGGCTGCTCAACTACCGCCAGGTGTCGGACAAGCTCGGCAGCACCCCGTGGTACCTGCGCCTGCTCCGTGACGAGGGGCCGGTGGCCCGGCGGCTGGCCCGTACCCTGGCCCTGTCCCGGTACGTCGCCGACCTGCTCGCCCGCGACCCGGAGTCGCTGCGGCTGCTCGCCGACGACACCGAACTGGTCCCGCGCGATCCGGCCGTCCTGCGCGACGGGTTCATCGCCGCCGCCAGCCGGCACCTGCCCGGACGGGGCCCCCAGCCGGCCGATCCGGCCGCCGCGATCAGCGCGGTCCGGGCGCTGCGCCGCCGGGAGCTGATCCGGCTCGCCTGCGCCGACGTGCTGCACTCCGCCGGCTCGCTGGCCCCGCCGTCGGACACCGAGGTCGCGCCCGCTCCGGCGGTGGCCGGGGAGTCCGACCTCATCGCCACCGGGGCGGCCCTGAGCGCGGTCACCGACATGACCCTCGCCGCCGCGCTCCAGGTCGCCCGCGCGGCCGTACCGGAGCTGCCCGGACTTCGGTTCGCCGTGATCGGCATGGGCCGGCTCGGCGGCTACGAGCAGAACTACTTCTCCGACGCCGACGTGCTGTTCGTCTACGACCCGCCGCCGGGGGTGGCCGAGAGCACGGCCAGCGCCGCCGCGCACGCCATCGCCGAGGAACTGCGCCGGCTGCTCGGCACACCGACGGCCGACCCGCCGCTCGGTGTCGACGCGGACCTGCGCCCCGAGGGCCGCCAGGGTCCACTGGTACGCAGCATCGCCGCCTACGCCCAGTACTACGCCCGCTGGTCGAAGGTGTGGGAGGCGCAGGCGCTGCTGCGCGCCCGGTTCGTCTGCGGCGACGCCGACCTCGGCCGGGAGTTCGAGCTGATGGTCGACCCGGTCCGCTACCCGGAGCTGGGGCTGAACCGCGCCCAGGTGACTGAGATCCGGCGGATCAAGGCACGGGTCGAGACCGAGCGGCTGCCCCGGGGCGCCGATCCGGCCACCCACACCAAGCTCGGCCGGGGCGGGCTCGCCGACGTCGAGTGGGCCGTCCAACTCGTCCAGCTCCGGCACGCCGGTACGGTCCCCGAACTGCGCGGTACGCGTACCCTCGACGCGCTCGGCGCGGCCCGTGACGCCAAACTGATCGACCCGACCGACGCCACCGTGATGGCCGCCGGCTGGACCCTGGCCGCCCGCGTACGCAACGCGTTGATGCTGGTCCGGGGGCGGGCCGGCGACCAGTTGCCCCGGCACGGGGTGGAGTTGGCGGGCGTGGTCCGGCTGCTCGGCGGCGACGATCCGGGGGAGTTCCTGGACCACTACCTGCGTACCGCGCGACGGTCGCGGGCCGCCGTGGAGCGCGTACTCGATGCCTGAGCGGCGCCGCCCGGCGGTGGCCGGATCCGTCCGGGCCGCCGGTGGCCGGCTCGGCTCGGCCGGTCCGGTCCCGGTGGCGGGTGTCGCCGCGTTGCTGCTGGCGGTCGCGTTCCTGCTGGCCCCGAACATGGGCACCGATCTGGCTGCCCAGGTGGCTCGGGCCAACTTCGTGGACCGGTTCGGGGCCACCCCGATCGACCTCGGCTGGTACGGCGGCATCAACCAGTTCGGCTACAGCCTGTTCACCGCCGCCCTCGGTGCCACCTTCGGCGTACGGGTGGTCGGTGCGGTCGCCGCGGTCGGCTCGGCGTTGGCCTTCGCCTGGCTGCTGGTGGTGGCCCGCGCCCGGCGCCCGGTGCTCGGTGCACTGCTCGGTGCCGTGGTGCTGGTCGGCAACCTGGTCAGCGGCCGGATCACCTTCGCCATCGGCCTCCTGTTCGCCCTGCTCGCCCTCTGCGCGGTCGCCGCTGCCGGAGGGCGGAACACCGGGCGGTCGGTGGGCGGGAGGCGTATCGGTTGGCTTGTGGGAGCCGGGGTGCTGGCCGCGTTGAGCACCTGGGCCAGCCCGGTGGCGGGACTGTTCCTCGGATTGGCCGGCGGGGCGTTGCTGCTGGCCAATCTGCTCCGACCGGTCCGTCCGGCGCCGCCGCGTACGGGAGCCCGTCGTTCGGGTCGGTGGCGCTCGATCCGTTGGCGTTCGGGTGAGGGGCTGACCGGGGCGCTGGTGCTCTGTGTCGTACCGGCGGTCGCGTTGGCGCCGATGGCGCTGCTGTTCGGCAACGGCGGGGTGCAGCCGTACAGCTTCGAGTCGATGCGTACGAATGTGGTGTTGGCGTTGGTGGTGCTGGTGGTGGTGCCGCGCCGGTGGCGGGTGGTCAAGGTCGGAGCCGCGCTGACCGTGGTGCTGCTGGTCGGCGCCTACTACCTGGACAGCCCGGTCGGCTCGAACGCGCTGCGGCTGTCGATGCTGTTCGCCCTGCCGGTGCTGGCCGCCTTCGCCGACCTGCGATGGCGCTGGCTGGTGCCGCTGCTGGCGCTCGCCGTCTGGTGGCAGAACCCGGTGATGGTCGCCGACCTGACCCGGGCCGGTTCGACCGAGAGCCGGGCCGCGTTCTACCGGCCGCTGGTCGACGAACTGGACCGGCGCGGTCCGATCGGCCGGGTCGAGGTGGTGCCGCTGCGGGACCACTGGGAATCGACGTACGTCGCGCCGACCGTCCCCCTGGCCCGTGGCTGGGAACGCCAGGTCGACGTGGACCGCAACCCGCTGTTCTACCGCGACAATCTCGCAGCCCCCGAGTACGTCGACTGGCTGCGCCACAACGCCGTGACTTACGTGGCCATCGCCCCGAACAGCCCACCCGACCTGTACGCCCGACACGAAGCCGCCCTGGTCAACGCCGGTCTGCCGGAACTGCGCGAGGTGTGGCGCGACGCGACCTGGCGGCTGTACGCGGTGGCGGATCCGTCGCCACTGGTTGCCGCGCCAGGTCAACTGGCCGACTCGACGCCGGAGGCGGTGACCTTCACGGCCGAGGGAGCGGGTGAGGTGCTGCTGCGGGTGCACTGGTCGCGTTTTCTCAGCGTCACCGGGCCGGGCGCCTGCCTGCGGGCCACCGACGACGGCTGGACGACCGTACGGGTCACCGGCGGCACCTACCGGGTCGGTAGTGGTCTGGTCGACTCCGGCCCGCACTGCTGACACCTGCGCTGGACAGTGCGACGCCCCCCGACGCCGGTTCGGGGCGCGGGGGGCGTGTCGAAACTGTTGTCAGTGCTGCTTGGCGAGGCCGACGAACGCCCGCCATGCGTCCGGGCCGAAGGTCAGCACCGGGCCGGACTGGTCCTTGCTGTCACGGACGAGGACGCGGCTGGGAAGGTTGTCGGCCACCTCCACGCAGTCTCCCTGATTCCCGCTGCTGCGGGAGGACTTCCGCCAGTGCGGCACAGCGATCGGCTCCATGACTCCGCTACCTCCAGAATCAGCTTGGGAATGGACGTCTGGGGAGAGCGTACTTGTGGATGACCCTTCGGCTCTCTCTGACGAGGTCAACCAGGGCTTCGGTTCGGCCCTGGACACAGCAACGCCCCCGCACTGTTGGTACGGAGGCGCGCGCGAGGTCTGCTACTGCTGCTTGGTGAGGCCGACGAACGCCCGCCATGCGTCCGGGCCGAAGGTCAGCACCGGGCCGGACTGGTCCTTGCTGTCACGGACGAGAACGCGGCTGGGGAGGTTGTCGGCCACCTCCACGCAGTTCCCCTGATTGGTCCCGCTGCGGGTGCTCTTGCGCCACTGGGGGGCGAGGTCAGTCATGATCGTTGATCGCCTTTGTTATGAGGTCTCTCGACAGGTTCACCGGCAGGGCCAGCCCGGTGACGATCTCCCACGCTACTTCCAGCCGATTCAGGTCTTCTCCCTCCACGACCAGTCGCCCGCGTAGCTGGTCATCGACGTAGCCTGCCCGATCCTTCCCGGGGAGCGTCGCGAGGACGAACGCCCCCTGAAGGCCAGCATGAAGGCCGGCGCTGAGTGGCACAACCAGGATCTGCACCCTCGGTCGCTCGCTCATGTCCAGCAGATGTTTCAGTTGGGGACCGAGAACGTCCGGCGGGCCGCAGGTGAGCGCGAACTCGCCGAGCACGGCGGACAGCATCGGAGCATTTTCCTGGTCGACGGTGACGGCTTGGCGTTCGAGGCGAACCTGCGTCGTGCGGTCGACTTCCTCCTGCGACAGCCGACCGCTGTGCAGCAGTGCGCGGGCGTACGCCTCGGTCTGGAGCAGACCGGGGATCAGCATCGGCTCGAAGGTGCGCAACAGCACGGAACGCTGCTCGTGGTCGGTCCATGGCCGCAGCCACGTCGGGCGCGCGTCGTCGCGGGCGTCGTGGGCGGCCCGCTGGACCGTGTCCCCGCTGCCGAACAGGGTGTCCAACTGGACAGCGGTGTCAGGTTGGGGGACCAGTCGGCCGCTCTCGATGGCTGCGATCAGCGACCCGCTGACGTTGATCGCGGTCCCGGCCTGGTCCTGGGTGATGCCGAGCCTGGCTCGCTCTGTTTTGAGGATTTCCCGGAGCTTATTCACGTAATACTCCCGACTACGGATTACTGCACTGTAGACGCCGGTACTGACAACTGCTTCCATTCCGATGGCGGATGCCAATAGTCCAGAGTAGATGAAGACGGAGATTTGCATTGGCCCTGCCGCATCGAGGGGTCGCATCCCCGACGCTTCCCCCGGGGCTGCTCCGTCCGGCGGGGACCGCCCGAGAAACGCTGTTGAGTGGCAGGCGGTCCCCGCCTCTAATCCCAACTTGAGAGGTGATCAGATGGGACTTCGTGATTGGTGCCGGTCATGGTGAGCGTCGGTGATGTGATCAATGCCGAGGAGGGCGACTACCGGCGGGAAAGTGTGCCCGCCTATCAGGACACCATGGGCGATCTCCATCTACGGGTGACACACGTTCCGATGGATGCCGGGGTGTACGACACCGAGTGGGTGACCGTACGCGGCATCGAAAAGCCGATGGGAAAGCCCGAGTTGCCCGAGGCCGCGTACGCGATTCGTCGCCCCGTTCTCGCGGACGTCGAGCGGCCGGCGCCGACCGGACCGGTCTGGTGATGGACGGCGAGCCGGTGGCGGACAGGGTCGCCAACCACGTCGCGCTGCCGCAGCTCTGGATCTGCCGCGTGGACGCCTACCCGTGGCCGTGCGCGGACGCGCGGCTGAACCTGCTCGCGGGTTTCAACGGGCGGCTACTTGCCCTGAACCTGTACCTGGCGCCCCTGTTCGTCGAGGCACTGACCGACCTGTCCGCGATCGCCCCGGACCTGGCCGACCCGCCGGACCCCCGCGCGATCTACGAGCGCTTCATGGGATGGGTGCCGTCGCGCAGGCACGGGGGCGCGGCCTCGTGACGTTGGACGACGCGATGGGCGCCCCGCACCGACCGGGAGACGACTGGCGTTGCAAGGACGACGCCGAGGAATGGCCCTGCCAGGTGTTCCGGCGCCGGATGTGGACGCTTTACCGCCGCAATCGGCCGCAGTTGGTCGACGTGATGACCCGCTTCCGCGACAAGGCGTTGCGCGAGGTGGACGGCATGACTCCGGAACTGGCCGAGGCCCGCTTCATCGGCTGGGTGCACGACCCGCCGGTCCGCCGCCGACTGCGGGCGATCTGAATTTCTCGAAGGACCCCGCACTAGGGTGTGGGGATGACGACACCCCGGGAGGCGGAGACGCGCATCGGTCCGATCGGCGCACTGCTTTGCCGAGTGATGTTCTTGGCGATCTGGCTGCCCGGACCGGTCCTGCTGTTCGTCGCCGTATCGCAGGGACGGGCCCTGTCTACTGAGGACTTTTGGGGCCTGCTCGCCGGGGGCCTGCTGGCGACGCTCATCGGCGGCGGCTTCGGAGTCTGGGGCTTGCGCCTGGTCACTCGCTCGCGCCGCGACGCGCGGCGGCTCGCCGCCACCGGTGTCGCCGCGACGGCGGAAGTTCTCACGGTGGCCAACCACCTGGGTGGGGAGGATCCCGGGCTGGAACTCCGCGTGCGGATCAGTGGTCCCGGGTTCGCCACGTTCGAGGCCGAGACGATCCGCCCTGATGACCCAGCCGTCGTGCCAGGAGCGTTTCTGGCCGCAGTCGTGGAGCCGGACGAACGTATCTTCGCGTTCGTGTAGCCGTTTTCATGCACCGATGGGCGAGCCCGAGCCAATTCGGCCAACCATGACCAGGGATGTGCCTCGCCGCTCTCGTCGTCGTCGGGAAGTACGGTGCCCAACACGTTCTGGATGACGCGCTCCCGAGTCTCGTGGAGCGGGATCGCACCATTTCCCGGGGCACCGGTCGACCTCGCGGCGATGCTGTAGCCGCGTTCCGCGTGCAGGAGCACACGCCGGCCGTCTTCCAACGTCGCGAACTCACTGACCAGGAAGCTCTGGCTACTCACATCATCGGTGGGTGCCGTTCTCAGATCACAGAGGGCGCCCACGCCCACGACACGGCCGGGTTCGACGCGCGGAAGATCTTCGGGGGCGCGACAGGCCCCCGGGTACGGACTCCAACCGAATCTCCCGCCGCTCATTCCCGTCAGAACTCGACCGAGCGGGTGCCGAGGCGCTCCTCAAGGTCTCCCGACTGCTGCAACCCGGCCGCGAAGGCACCCGAGGTCCAGCTCTGGGCTCGGGCCGAGCCGAGCCGGGCCGCGAAGGTGGCGGACTGGGGTGGGAACTCGTTGTCGTCGGGCAGGGTGATGGCGTTCACCCAGCCCTTCATCTCGGCCAGGGCCCCACGGTCGAACTTCGCGACACGGGTGGCGAACGCGGTGACGAACCCGTCGAGTTCCGCCTCCGGGACGGCCCGGTTGACGTACCCGTACCGCTCGGCGAGGTCGCCGTCGAAGTCCTCGGCGCCGACCAGGATTTCCAGGGCGCGACCGCGACCGACCAGACGCGGCAGGCGGGCTGGGGCGCCGCCGCCCGGCGGGACGCCCGTGCTCATTTCGAACTGGCCGATCAGGGTACGCTCCCGGCTCGCGAAACGGATGTCGGTCGCCAGGAGGAACTCGCTGCCGGCCCCGCGTGCCCGACCGCGGATCTTGCTGATCGTCACGACGGGTAGCTTGCTCAGCCGCACCATGATGTCGATGAAAGGCTGCTGACCGGTGACCGGCGGCGGCTGGTCGGCCAGGACCGAAAGGTCATCGGCGAGATCCCAGTGCGCGATGAAATAGTCGGGATTCGCGCTCTCGAACACGATGACGGTCAGCTCGGGATCGTTCTCGGCCGCATCGAGAAGTGCACGCATTTCGACGATCATCTGTCCGCCGAAGAGGTTGATCGGCGGGTTGTCGAGCGAGGCACGCCAGTACGACGGCGACTCCTTGGTGATGTTGATCTGTGCCATGCGACGAGTATGTGCAGAACACCAGGTGGATGGACGCGGAATTGTGCTCGGTAAGCCTTACGGGCTCTCCGCGCCACAGCCCCTGACCAGGGCCTCCGAGCGGCCATGACACGATGGTCGCCGTGCCCCGGTTCCTTCTCGTCCGCTACGCCGGCCTGGCCGGGGCGATCCTGCTGGCGGTCGGGGCCCGGTTCGGCGGGGTGCTGCCGCAGTGGCGCGCCGGGGTCACCCCGGCCGGCATCTGGCAGGGCGAACACGGGCCGCTGATCCTCGGCTGCTGGCTGGTCGGCACCGCCCTGCTCACCGGTGCCTGGTGGGCCGCCCGCGACGGCGTCCCGTCGACCCGCTGGGTCTACGTCACCACCGGCCTGTGGCTGCTGCCGCTGCTCGTCGCGCCGCCGCTGGGCAGCCGCGACGTCTACTCGTACGCCTGCCAGGGGGCGGTGCTGCACGACGGGGGGAACCCGTACACCGGGGGGGTGCGGGAGTTCGGGTGCCCGTGGCTGGACTCGGTGTCGCCGACGTGGCAGGACAGCCCGGCACCGTACGGGCCGGTGTTCGTCCTGCTCGCCGGGCTGGCGGTGGCCATCGGCGGGACCCTCGTCGGCACCCTGGCGGTGCTGCGCCTGTACGCCGTGCTCGGAGTCGCCCTCACCGCCGCCTGCCTGCCCGCGCTCGCCCGCCGCTGCGGGGTGGCGCCGCAGCGGGCGCTCTGGCTGCTGCTCGGTTGCCCGATCGTGGCCGTGCACCTGGTCTCCGGGGCGCACAACGACGCGCTGATGGTGGGACTCCTGACCGCCGGGCTGCTGGTGACCGTGGTCGGACGGGGACGTCCGCTGCCGCTGTTCGCCGGGGGAGTGCTGCTCGGGCTGGCGGTCGGGGTCAAGGTCACCGCCGGGGTGGTGGTCCCGTTCGCGATGCTCGCCGCGCTGGCCGGGGCGTACCGGGTGCGGGCGCTGTTGCGGGACGGGGTGCCGGTGGCGGCGGGGGCGGCGTTTGCCGTACTCGCCGTGACGGGGGTGTCGGGGCTGGGCTGGGGCTGGGTCGACGGGCTCCTGCGCAGCGGCGACTCGGTGCAGTGGACCTCACCGCCGACCGCCTTCGGGTTGACCGTCGACTACGCCGGCCGGCTGTTCGGGGCCGACCTCGACGCCGTACCGGTGACCCGGCTGGTGGGGGTGGGGGTGCTCGCCGTACTCCTGGTGGTGCTCTGGTGGCGGGCCCGGCACGCGGACCCGGTCCTCGGTGCGGGCCTGGCCCTGGCCGCCACGGTCGCCCTCGCTCCGGTCTTCCACCCCTGGTACGCGACCTGGCCCCTGGCGGTTCTGGCGGCGACCGCGATCGGTGGCCGGTGGCTGGTCGTACCCGGCTTGTTGATCTCGTTCCTGACCCTGCCCGACGGGACCAACCTGGCCCGGTTCAGCAAACTGCCCGGCGCCCTGGCGATGACCGCGTTTGTGCTGGTCGTGGCGGTGCTCGGGGTGCGTGCCGGGCGGCGGCGCCGGGTGGCGCCGGACCGCCCGGAGCTGGCGGAGACGGCTCCGAGCGGGCGCTGAGCGTCACCGCACGGTCAGGCCTGCTTCGGCAGGGTGAGGATCTCGGCTCCGTCGTCGGTGATGGCGATCGTGTGCTCGCTGTGCGCCGTCCGGCAGCCGGTCGCGCTCCGGAGGGTCCAGCCATCGGCGTCGGTGACGAGCTTGGCGGTGTCCGCCATGATCCACGGCTCCAGGGCCAGCAGCAGCCCGGGGCGCAGCTTGTAGCCGCGACCGGGCCGCCCCGTGTTCGCGACGTGCGGGTCCTGGTGCATCGTCGATCCGACGCCGTGGCCGCCGAACTCGGTGTTGACCTGGTATCCCGCCTCGTTGAGGACCGAACCGATGGCGTGGGAGATGTCACCGATGCGGGCTCCGGGGCCGGCTGCGGCTATCCCCGCGCTCAACGCGCGCTCGGTCGCGTCGATCATCGCGACGCTCTCCTGGGGCTGCACGTCGCCCACGATGAAGCTGATCGCGGAGTCGGCGACAACTCCGCCCAGGGAGACGGCGAGGTCGAGCGACAGCAGGTCGCCGTTGGCGAGCGGGTAGTCGTACGGCAGGCCGTGGAGCACGGCGTCGTTGACCGAGGTGCAGATGTAGTGGCCGAACGGCCCGCGCCCGAAGGACGGCTCGTAGTCGACGTAGCAGGACTGCGCTCCGGCCTCGATGATCATGGCCTGGGCCCACCGGTCGATGTCCAGCAGGTTGGTGCCGACCGTGCTGCGGCTCTTCAGGGTCTGAAGGATGCCGGCGACCAGGGCGCCTGTCTCCTTCGCTCGGGGCAGGTCGGTGGGGCTCAGGATCTCGATCATGCGGCGCCTTACTCGTACGGCCAATAAGTATCCCGGTCATATTATCCCGGTACTAGAATCGGTGCCATGGTCAGGTTGCCGCTCACACCCGAAGAGGTCGAGCGCGGACAGCGCCTCGGCGCTCTCCTGCGTCGAGCCAGGGGGCAGCGTTCGATGCTCCTCACCGCGCTGGACGCGGGCGTATCGCCGGAGACCCTTCGAAAGATCGAGTCCGGTCGCGTGGCCACGCCTGCCTTCCCGACCATCGCCGCGATCGCCGACGTCCTCGGCCTCTCCCTCGACGCGGTCTGGTCGGAGATCAACCGGTCGGCCGGCGGGGTCGAACTGGCAAGATCGGACAGCGTCGCAGCTCAGCGGTTGGCCTCGTAGGTCTCCGAGCGTCGTAAAAATCCTCGTCGGGCGTGCATCGTTCGAGGGGCCGGCGACCGTTCTACCCGTGTCGGAGGGGAGCGGCCGCTTGAAGCAAGATGACGAGGACGCATTCCGGGAGTTCGTGGCATCGCGCATGCTGGCGCTTCGGAGGCTGGCGTACGTGACGTGCGGGGACTGGCACGCGGCAGAGGACGCGGTGGCCAACGCCCTGGCGAAGCTGTATCCCCGATGGGGGCGCCTGGAACGGCCTGACCTGTACGCCCAGACCATGGTGTTCCGGGCGGCGATCGACGAGACCCGCCGGCCGTGGTGGCGCCGGGAACGCTCGGCCAGCGACCGGATGCCCGACATCGCCCAGCCCGACCTCAGTGGTGCCACCGACGAACGCCTGCTGGTACGAGCAGCACTACAGGCTGTGCCAACTCGGCAGCGGGCGGTGCTGGTCCTGCGGTACTACCTCGGCATGTCGGCCGAGGAAGCCGCGGATGTGCTCGGCGTACGAGCCGCAACAGTCAGGAGCCAGACGAGCAGAGGTCTGGCCAATCTCCGTACGGCGCTGGCCGCCGGAGGCGTGGTCCTTGATGAACCGTCGGAACTTGGAGCGTGGACCGATGCGAATGCAGAACCTGGTGGAGCTGGCGACCTCCGAGCCACCGCCGCTGCGTTACACCGTTGACGAGATCGTGGAGTCGGGACAGCGGGGCCAGCGTCGTCGCCGGCTCGGCTGGGTGGCATCCGGAGCGACGGCGGTGGCGGTGCTCGGCGTCGTGGCTGCCGTGACGATACCGTCGCTCACCGGAACGGCGTCGGTGGAAACGGCCAGCCCGTCCGGCCCCGACGCGGGCGCGTTGTCCGGGACGACGCAGACCGTTCCGGTGGCGGCGGAGCCGTTCACGTTCACGTTCGGCGCGTACCAGGTCGGGAAGCTGCGGGTGGCGCAGCCGATCATCGTGTCGACGGCGTACCAACTCGCCCCGGTGTACGCCGACGGACTGACCACCAACGACAAGGCGAGCGACCCGGAACAGGAGCCCTCGCGGTCGCCGAGCCTGTACGCCTACCTCACCGTCTACCGGACCGGCGCCTACGACCCGACGAAGCTGGCCGGTGCGCGGCAGGTGACCGTCGGCGACCGGCAGGGACTGGAGGTCGACGGCTCGGAGGCGGGGACCCGGACCCTCGCCTGGGAGTACAACACGAACGCGTGGGCGGTGATCAACTCCAGCTCCTCCGACGCCGACTACCCGTCCTCGGAGGACCTGCGCGCGCTGGCCGCCGGGTTGCGGGGCGGCACGCCGACCCCGGCGAAAATTCCGATCAAGATGGCGTACGTGCCGTCGGGATACCAGCTCGACGAGGTCGGGATGCACGCGATGACCGGCCTGAACGGGATCGCCTCCGCCCGGGACGGTGACTACGCGGGACTGCTGTTCAGCGACCCCGCCCTGCCGACGACCGGCCTCACCGAACCGTACGGCGGTGTCGAGGGCGCCGACCCGCCCGGAAGTTTCCTCGTCTTCGTCGTACCCGCCGCGAACTCCAACCAGCAGCCCTCCTCCGGAGTCACCTGCCTGAACGGCTTCTGCAACCGGTGGGCCGCGAACGGCTCGGTGAACCTGCAGGTCGCGAGCGGTGGCCGGCTGTCGAACACCGAGATGGCGAACATCCTCAACGGCATCACGCTCGGGAACGTGCAGGACGACACCACCTGGACCGAGGTGGGTGCCGCGATCTCCTGACGGCACCTCCCATAGCGGCGGCCACCCACCAACCGTGGGTGGCCGTCGTCGCTGTCGCGAATCTGCAAGAAATCCTCAAGTTCTTTCCGGGCCGAGCGTGATCCATCGATGCCCGTGCGACGGTCTACCCGCCGTCGCACCACTCCTTCGCCCGGGGGCCGTCGATGTTCACCTTGCGCCGCAACAGAAACAGGCACGTCAACCGTCTACTGAGGACGGTCACGCCGTTCGTCGCGTTCCTGCTCGCCTCGGCGCTGCTTGCCGGCACCGGGGACGCGGTCGCGGCTCTGCCGGCGCCGCAGCCGGGCGCCGGACGTGGCGACAACCACCGCCCCGAGCCCGCCCCGCAGCAGCGGTGGCGGTCGGCCGGCGGGGAGAGCCACCTGACCGGGGAGCGGGTCAACCGGAACCTGCCCCCGTCGCAGCGGTCCCGCTACCCGCTGCGGGAACTCGACCAGAAGCCGGCGGCGGGCACCAACACCGCCTCCGTGGTCGAGCCGCCCGCGTCGACCGCGCGCGGCTTCGACCGGGCCACCAGCCGCGAGCTGCCCGCCGAGCGCGGGGAGTTCGAGCGGACGTACGCCAACGCCGACGGCACCACCACCAGCGAGTTCTCCGGCGCCCCGATCAACAAGCGGCTGGCCGACGGAAGCTGGGCCCCGATCGTCGACACCTCCCTCGCGGCGCAGCGCGTCGACCTGCCGGTGGACCCCGGCGGCGCCGACAGCAGCATGTACGTCCAGGGTGGCAGCTCCGCCTCCGGCAGCTCCGAACTGCGGGTCGGTGCGATGTCCGGCGGAAACGCGGCCTCGTACCTCAAGTTCAACGGGCTGAGCGGCCGGTTGCAGAACCACACCATCTACGGCGTGCAGCTCCAGGTGGTCAACTACGACTCTGGGTCCTGCCGGCCGCGCTCGGTCAGCGTGCACCCGGTCACCGGCTCCTGGACGGCCGGCTCCGGTTACTCGTACCCGGGTCCGGCGGTGGGCGGGGCCCTGGCCAGCCGCTCCTTCGCCCACGGTTACATCACCACCGGGCAGTCGTCGTCGGCGTGCCCGGCCGCCGCCGAGCTGATCGATCTCGGGGTCGCCGGTCGGGACCTGGTGCAGCGCTGGGTGAAGGGCACCCAGGCCAACAACGGGCTCTCCCTGCGTGCCTCCACTTCGGACTCGTCGGCGTGGAAGCGGTTCGCCGGGTCCGGCACCGCCAACCCGCCGAGGCTGTACGTCACGCACAGCCCGTACAACGCGAAGTACGCCATCCCGAAGCCGGTTCCGGAGCCGCCGGTGCTCCAGAACCAGGCCGGCAAGGTCAAGGTCACGGTCACCAACCTCAGCGCCGACGCCTGGGCACCCGGCTCGTACTACCTGGCCTACCGGGCGTACAACTCGGCGACCGGGGCGGCGGTCGGGCAGCAGCGGGCCGCCGACCTGACCGCCACGGTCGCCAGGGGCGGGAAGGTGACGCTGGACGCCACCATCAAGGCGATGCCGCCGGGCACCTACTTCCTCGACTTCACGATGGTGCGTACCGGTGGGGTGGTCTTCACCGACCACCAGGTGCCGCCGGGCCGGATCGTGCTGAAGGTGATCGACATCCCGCCGGTGGTGCAGGCGCTGTACCCGCCCAACGGTTACCAGGCGCCGACACTGACCCCGCAGCTCTGGGCCCAGGCGCTGGACATCGACGCCCCGCCCGGACTCGCCCTGCGTTTCAAGTACGAGGTCTGCCGGCGCGACACCGCCGGGAACCCGGTCGAGTGTTTCAACTCCGGCTACCTGACCAGCACCGCCTGGACCGTGCCGGCGGGCAAGCTGCGGTGGAGCGAGAGCTACCAGTGGCGGGTGTACGTCAAGGACGCCACCACCGAGGTCATCTCGCCGTACTCGACGGTCCTGGCGGACGTACCGCAGCCGGAGATCGTCTCCCGGATCGCCGGTGCCCCGTACGGCACCCAGGACCGGGAGTTCGACGCCCAGGTCGGCAACTTCACCACCGCCGCGGTGGACGCCACGATCACCACCGTCGGCCCCGAGCTGAACGTGGTCCGGACCTACAACAGCCTCGACCCGCGCCGGGACGCAGCGTTCGGGGCCGGCTGGACCACCCGGTACGACATGCGCCTGGTCCCCGACGACGACGGCAGCGGGAACGTGGTGATCACCTACCCGGACGGGCAGGCGGTCCGGTTCGGCCGCAACCCCGACGGCACGTACGCCGCACCGTCCGGCCGGACCGCGACCCTGACCGCCGACACCAGCGGGTGGAAGCTCGCCGACAAGGCCGGCAGCACCTACCAGTTCGCCACCACCGGGCGGCTCAACAGGATCACCGACACCAGCCTCCGGTCGGTGGTGCTCACCTACAACACCACGGACGGCCGGCTGGCCAAGGCGCAGGTGGCGACGAGCACCACCAACACCGCCGGGCGGGCCCTGCACTTCACCTGGTCCGGTGGGCACGTGGCGAGCGTGCGTACGGACCCGGTCAACGGGACCGCGCTCACCTGGAACTACACCTACACCGGTGACGTGCTCACCCGGGTCTGCGCCCCCGGCAACGTCTGCACCAACTACGCGTACGCCGCCGGTTCGCACTACCGCAGCGCGGTCCTCGACTCCCGGCCGGAGTCGTACTGGCGGCTGGGGGAGGACGAGGGGACCGGGGCCGGCAGCGAGGTCGCGCTGAACCTCGGCAAGGACGCCGGGACGTACCGCACCGTCACGCTCGGCACGGCCGGTGCGCTGGCCGGTGGAGCGGGGACCGCCGCCACCTTCAACGGCACCTCGTCCTCGGTCGAACTGCCCAAGGGCACGCTGAAGAAGAGCCGGGACGGCGCGGTCGAACTGTGGTTCAGGTCGACCACCACCGGCACCGGCGGCCCGCTGCTCGGTTACCAGGACAAGGCCCTGGGCAGCGCGTCGACGGTCGGCGTACCGCTGCTCTACGTCGGCACCGACGGCCGGCTGCGCGGCCAGTTCCGGACCGCCGGGATCAACCCGCTCGCCTCGGCCGGCACGGTCAACGACGGGCGGTGGCACCACGTGGTGCTCTCCACCATGTCCGACGTGCAGACCCTCTACCTCGACGGGGTGAAGGCCGGCGAGCTGACCGGCAGGGTGCTCGACCACTCGACGCTGACGTTCAACCAGATCGGTGCCGCGTACGCCACCACCCCGGCGTCGTGGCCCGGCTGGGGGACCACCCCGCAGCGGCACTTCAGCGGGGCGATCGACGAGGTCGCGCTCTACTCCCGCCCGCTCGGCCCGGCCGCGGTGACCGCCCACTACCGTTACGGCCTCAACCAGGCCGACCAGCTCACCACGGTCATCCTGCCCAGCGGCAAGACCGCCGCCACCGTCGCCTACGACGTCAACCTGGACCGGATCGCCGAGTACACCGACAACCACGGCGGGCTCTGGAAGATCGGCGCCCCGGCGGTGTACGGCGGTGACGACGACCTGCGCCGCAGCGTCCAGGTGCTCGACCCGGCCAACCGCCCGCACCTGTACGAGTACGACGCCCTCGCCGGCCGGCTCCTGCGCACCGGAACCCCGCTCGGGTTGGAGACCCGCCCGGAGGACCGACCCGTTCCGCCGACCCCGACACCGTCACCGCCGCAGGAGGTCTGCTCCCGCCCGGACCCGGCGGACCCGGCGTTCTGCACCATCATCCCCGGCGGATCCGGTGGTCCGGTGTTCGTGTCGCACCCGCTGGACGGGATGGCGATCCGGACCTTCTCGTACGACGACAACGGGTTCCAGAACGTCGTCACCAACGAGAACGGCGACGCGGTGACGATGACCTTCGACGACCGGGGCAACGTCACCTCGCGCCGGACCTGCCGGACCAGCACCCAGTGCTTCACTTCCTACGACAAGTACCCGGCGACGGTGACGAACCCGTTCGACCCGCGCAACGACCTGCCGATCGAGAGCCGGGACGGCCGGTCGGCGAGCGCCACCGACAACACGTACCGGACCACGTACACGTACCACCCGTCGGGGCAGCTCGCGGCGCAGACGAACCCGGACGGCAGTTCGGTCAGCCACACGTACACCACCGGGGCGGAACCGGCGGCCGGTGGCGGCACCATGCCGGCCGGACTCGTACTGACCTCGACCGACGCCCGCGGCAAGATCACCCGGTACGGGTACTTCGCCAACGGTGACCTCGCCCGGACCACCGAACCGTCCGGACTCGTCACCAACAGCACGTACGACGTGCTCGGGCGGAAGATCACCGACACCGAGATCTCGGACAGCTTCCCCGCCGGGGTCACCACCACCTACACCTACGACGCCCTGTCCCGCCCGGTCGGCACCACCGAACCGGCGACCACCGACCCGATCGGCGGGGTCCGGCACCAGCAGCGGTCCACCCAGACCTACGACAGCGACGGCAACGTGGCCCGGGTCGACGTGCAGGACGTCCTCGGCACCGACACCGCCCGCTCCACCGTCTGGGAGTACGACGAGTTCAACCGACCCGAACGGGTCACCGACGCCGAGGGCAACGAGACCGCGTACACCTACGACCGGTTCGGCAACCGTACGTCCATGGTGGACCCGGCCGGGAACCGGTACGACTACGCGTACACCGCCCGCAACGACATCGCCGAGGTGCGCCTGCGGGCCTGGACCGGCGACCCGGCCGGCGCCCCGCCGACCGGCGACTACCTGGTCCTGCACTCGTACTCGTACGACCTCGCCGGGCGGACCGCCAGCGACACCGACGCCATGGGCCGCCGGGTGGAGTACCAGTACTACGGCGACGACTCGCTGCACCGGGTGGTGCTGAAGAACTTCCACGACCCCGACGGCAGCACCCGCGACTACGTGGTCGAGGAGAACACGTACGACGGCGCCGGCAACCTGGTCAGGCAGGTCGCCGGAAACGGGCGGGTGGTGACCGCGCAGACCGTCGACCGGGTCGGCAAGGTGCTGACCACCGTCTCCGACCCCGGCGGGCTGGACCGGACCACCACCTACAGCTACGACCAGAACGGCAACGTGCTCCGGGCCAGCACCTCCGGCAAAGCGTCGAACGTGCCCTGGATCATGCCGGCCACCGCCGAGGTCGTCGACTACACCTACGACGACACCGGCAACGCCATCCGGGAGACCGCCACCAACGGAACCACCACCCAGGTCACCACGTACGCCTACGACCAGCGCGGACTCCTGCTCAGCGAGACCGACCCGCGCGGGAACGTCACCGGTGCCGACCCGGCCGCGTACACCAGCCGTTACTCCTACGACGAACTCGGCCGGCAGGTCGCCGCCCGCGCTCCGGCGGTGGCGGCGGAGAGCGGGGGGCAGGCGGCGACCACGGTCACCCCGACCCGGCAGTTCGGGTACAACACCTTCGACGAGCGAGTCGCGACCTCCGACGAACTCGGCCGGGTCAGCCGGGCGACGTACGACCGGGTCGGCCGGCAGACCAGTCTCAGCGCGCCCCGGTACTTCGGCCCCGGCACCATCGCCGAGATCACCCCCACCGTGACGTCCCGCTACGACCCGCTGGGCAACGTGGTGGAGGAAACCGACCCGCGCGGCAGCATCACCCGGTACGGCTACGACCAGCTCGGCCGGATGACCGTACGGGACGAGCCGGTCCGGACCAACACCGAACGCGCGGTGTGGCGGTACGAGTACACCCGTACCGGTGAGGTGTTGTCGGTGACCGACCCGACCGGCGGCCGGACCGAGTCCACCTACGACGACCTGGACCGCCAGCTCACCGCCACCCAGGTCGAACGCCGCCCCACGCTGGACCGGATGACCACCCGGTACGCCTACGACGACTCCGGCAACCTGACCGAGGTGACCAGCCCGACCGGGACGAAGAGCCTGTTCGGCTACGACGCGGTCGGCGGGCTGACCCGCAGCACCGACGCCTCCGGGGTCGCCGTCCAGTACGGCTACGACCACGCCGGCCGGCAGGTACGCACCAGCGACAGCCTCGGCCGTACGTCGCAGCGGATCTTCGACGCCCTCGGGCAGATGAGCAGCGAATCCGACCTGAAATCCGACGGGACGGTGCTGCGGACCGAGCGGTACCGCTACGACCCGGCCGGCAACCTGATCGCCTCCGTCGACCCGCTCAACGTCACCACCACCTACGAGTACGACACCGCGAACCAACTCGTGAAGCAGATCGAACCCGTCGACCCGACCACCTCGATCACCACCACCTTCGGCTACGACGCGGCCGGGAACCGCAGCCGGTACACCGACGGGCGCGGCAACAGCACCATCTTCACCGTCAACTCGCTCGGCCTGCCCGAGTCGGTGATCGAACCGTCCACCCCGGCGCATCCCGCGGCAACCGACCGGACCTGGACCGTCGCGTACGACGGCGGCGGCAACCCGATCCGGATGACCTCGCCCGGCGGGGTGGTCCGGCTCCAGACGTACGACGCGGGCGGGCGGCTGGAGCGGGAGACCGGTGACGGTACGAACTCCGGCACCGCGACCCGGCAACTCGGGTACGACCCGCTCGGCCGGCTCACCTCGGTCAACGCCCCCGGCGGGACCGACACCTTCGGTTACAACGACCGGGGTGACCTGCTCAGCTCGGCCGGACCGTCGGGCAACGCCAGCTTCGGCTACGACCGCGACGGCAACCTGGCCAGCCGTACCGACGCGGCGGGTTCGGCGGTCTTCGGCTACCGCAACGCCCGCCTCGACACGGTGAAGGACGGACTCACCGGCACCACCCAGACCCTCGGGTACGACGCGGCCGGTGCGCTGAAGACGATCGACTACGGCTCCGGCAGGGTGCGCACCTACACCTTCGACGACCTGGGCCGGGTCGCCTCCGACACGCTGCGCAACGCCGCCGCCCAGTCGGTCGGCTCGACCAGCTACCGCTACGACAGCAACGACCAACCGATCGGCAAGACCACCACCGGTACGGCCGGCGCCGGTGACAACACCTACCGGTACGACCAGGCGGGCCGACTGCGCGAGTGGACCAGTGCCGGCGGAACCGTCGGGTACGACTGGGACGCCTCCGGCAACCGGATCCGGGCGGGGGCGAAGACCAGCACCTTCGACGCCCGCAACCGGCTGCTGAACGACGGGGACTACAGCTACGCGTACACCCCGCGCGGCACCCTGGTCTCGAAGACCAGTTCCGGGCTGACCGAGACGTTCGACTTCGACGCCTTCGACCGGCTGATCTCGGCGGCCGGGCAGAACTACGCGTACGACGGGCTGGACCGGGTGGCGTCGCGCAACGGCACCGGGTTCACCTACGCCGGACTCGACGACTCGGTGGTCGCCGACGGCACCGAACGGTACGCCCGGGGAGCCGCCGACGAACTGCTCGCCGTCGCCGTCGGGAGCGAGAAACAGATCGCGCTCAGCGACCAGCACGGTGACGTGACGATCGGGTTCGACCCGGCGAACACGGCCCTGACCGGGGCGAGCGACTCGACCGCGTACGACCCGTTCGGGGAGGTGACCGCCCGTACCGGCGACACCGGCAACCTGGGCTTCCAGGGCGACTGGACCGACCCGGTGACCAGCCAGGTCAACATGGGCGCCCGCTGGTACGACCCCGGCACCGGCGCCTTCACCTCCCGCGACAGCGTCGACTACGTCGAGGGCGACTCGATTCTCGCCAACCGGTACGTCTACGCGGCCGGCGACCCGCTCGGCTTCACCGACCCGGACGGACACTGGCCCTCCTGTGGCTGGTGCAAGAAGGCGGCGAAGAAGGTCGGCGGGGCGATCAAGTCCGGGGCGAAGGCGGTCGGTCGGGCGATCTCCACCGCGGCCAGTTACGCCTGGTCGGGGATCCGGACGGCGGCCAGCTACGCCTGGTCGGCGATCAAAACGGCGGCGTCGGCGATCTCCTCGGCCGCGAAGTGGGTCTACAAGAAGGCCAAGGACGCGGTGAAGTACGTCGCCAGGAAGGTCTCGGCCGGGGTCCGCTGGGTCGCCAGCAAGGTCGCCTCGGCCGGGGCGGCGGCGGCCCGCTGGGCGAAACAACGGGCCGAGGAGGTACGCCGGGCGGCGGCGGAACGGGCCCGGCAGATCACCAGGGTGGCCAGGGCGGCGGTCGCGTACGCGGCGAAGCACAACCCGCTGCCGGCGATCAAGGCGGCACTCAGGCCGCTCGCCTCCGGGCTGAAGACCCTCGTGTCGGCCGCCGCGCACCTGCCCGCCGCAGTGGTCGCGGTGACCCGTGACGTGGTCGCCGACGTGGCCAAGTCGGTGGACGTGATCTACCAGGCGGCGGTGAAGGTCGCCGGGAACGTGATCGAGGACGTCTCCCGGGCGGCGGATGCGGTGGTCGACCTGGCCCAGGCCGCTGCCCCGTACCTCAAGGCGGGGTTGAAGATGGCGGCGGACATGGTCGGCGTCACCGACCTCGTCGCCTGCGTCACCAAGGGCGACCTGGAGGCGTGCGCCTGGACGGTCGCGACGGTCGCCGGCACCCTCGCGGGTGGGGTCGGCGGCGGCGCGGTCCGGGCGGCGCGGGCCGGCTCGCTCGCGGCCAAGCACGCCGACGAGGCGGTCGACCTGGTGAAGGCGGCCAAGGGCGCGAAGGGCGCCAGCAGGTCCGACGGTGCGGTGAAGCAGCTCGCCTCCTGCCCGGTGAACAGCTTCACCGCCGACACCCGGGTACGGATGGCCGACGGCAGCACCAGGCCGATCAGCGAGGTCAAGACAGGCGAGCGGGTCCTCGCGTCCGATCCGACCACCGGGGTCAGCGGCGCCCGTACGGTCACCGACCTGATCATCGGCGACGGTGACAAGAACCTGGTCGAGGTCACCGTGGACGACGCCGGCACCCGCGCGTCGGTCACCGCCACCGAGGGGCACCCGTTCTGGGTGGCCGGCGAGCGGCGGTGGGTCAAGGCCGGCGACCTGGTTGCGGGCCAGCGGATCGGGACCGCCGACGGGGCGTCCGCGACCGTCTCGGCAACTCGGAAGTGGACCGAGCGGGAGCGGGTGTTCAACCTGACCGTCGACGGGCTGCACACGTACTACGTGGTCGCCGGTGGCCGGGACCTGCTGGTGCACAACGACGAGTGCCCGAAGCGGGCCGCGTTGGACCGGGTGAGCAATCTGGACGACATCGACAACCAGTTGGGCCGGGTCAGGGCCGAGGACACGCACGAGATCGTCGGCGTCCCGAACGCGCAGAAGCCGTTCAGCCGGGGCGGCAACCGTGGCGATCTGCGGCACAACCAGCCAGAAATCATCCGCTACACCTCGGACGCGCCGAGTAGCGGCAGCAGAGGGAAGTTCGCGCTGTTCAGGGCCTTCCAGATCCTGCGCGGCGTCGTCAGGCACGGCAATGACTAGGGAGGTTGACTTGTCCAGAACAGAGTTTGTCCGGGTACGACCGATGCGACTGCTGGCCGTACTGGCGGTGTTGCTGGCGGCGGTGGTCGTGGTGCTGGCACCACGACCGGCCCCGGCGCTGGCCGACGCCGCAGGGGTGGGCGGGGACTTCGTGGCCTTCCCCACGCCCCGAGCGGTGCTCGACACCCGTACCGGGATCGGCGGGGTGACCGGCGTACGGGGACCGGCGAGCACCACCACGTTCCCGGTGCTGGGGGTCAACTCGATCCCCGCCTCCGGGGTCAGCGCGGTGCTGGTACGGATCGCGCCCCAGGCCGCGACGGCCACCACCTACCTGACCCTCTACCCCGACGGGACCACCCGACCCGGCACCTCGAACATCAACGTGACCGCCGGGCAGAACATCTCCAACACCGCCATCACGAAGGTGGGGGCCAACGGCAGGGTCGCCGTCTACAACAGCGCCGGCAACACCGGCATCCTGGTCGAGGTCCAGGGCTACTTCACCAGCACGCCCGGCACCACCGGCGGTGGGCTGGTGCCGATCCCGCAGACCCGCATCTTCGACACCCGCAACGGCACCGGGACCACGACCGGGGCGATGGCGGCCGGGGCGAGCCGTACCTTCACCGTCACGGGTGCGGTCGTACCGGCCGGCGCCCAGGCCGTCTACGGCACCATCACCGTCGGTGGCGCCACCGCCGCCGGTTGGCTCGCCGCCGCACCGGCCGGCACCACCACCGGGGTCGGCCTGCTGAACTACGAGGACGGGGCGGCCACCAACAGCGGCGCCACCTTCAAACTCGCCGCGGACGGGCGGGTCACCCTGATCAACAAGGGTTCCAGCGCGGTCGACGTGTTCATCGACCTGAAGGCGTACTTCGGGGCGAGCCCGACCGCCGGCGCCGGGTTCCGGCCGGTCAACACCCGGGTGTACGACAGCCGCAACTTCGCCCAGGTCGGCGCGAACGCCACCGTCGACGTGCAGGTGGCGGGCACCAACGGGCTGCCGCTGCGCGGGGTCGCCGCGGTGGCGGTGGACGTCGAGTCGAACAGCACCGGGGAGGGCGGCTTCCTCAAGATGTGGGGCGTCGGCGACGTCGAGGCGCCGAACTCGTTCGCCAACCGGGCCGCCGGCATCACCCGGTCCGCCCTGTCGTTCGTGAAACCCGGCACCGACGGCAAGATCCGGATCCGGAACTCCAGCAACAAGCCGGCCAACCTGATCGTCGACCTTCAGGGCTGGTTCGCCGACCCGATCCCGGCCGTCCCGGTGGCCCAGTACGCCCCGACGACCGTGCTCCAGGGCACGCCCCAGGCCGGCGCGACCGCCAGCATGATCGAGTACGCCTACGTGGACAACATCGGTCGGGTCGTCTCCGGCCACCAGACCGACCCGGACAACTTCGGCTCGGTGCAGTGGACGGTGCTCTCCGGCAACGAGGCGCTCACCGGCCGCCCCGCCCTGACCCAGCTCACCGACGGCCGGGTGCAACTCGCCGCGCAGCACGCCGGCAGCAACATCTGGGTGAACAGCCAGACCGCGGTCAACTCGGCCACCTGGAAGACCTTCTCCGACCTGGGCGGGTCGATGGCGGCCCCACCGGCGATGACCCGCCTCACCACCGGCACGACGGTGCTGTTCGCCGTCGACGTGGACGGGAAGCTCTGGACGTACGCGCAGACCGGGGCGGTGCCGTACTGGCGCAACCTCGGTGACCAGAACCTGGTCGGTACGCCCGTACTGGCAGCGGTCAACGGCGGCGTACAGGTCTTCGGCGTCGACACCACCGGTGCGGTCAAGACGATCAGGTACGCCACCGACGGCGCCGTCTCGGCCTGGACCAGCCTCGGCGGCTCCGGTGCCACCGGGACCCCCTCGGTGGTCCTCTACCCCGGTTACCGGCTCCGGGTCTTCGTACGCGCCGCCGACGGGACCATCGCCACCAAGCTCCAGGACGCCACCGGTGGCACCTGGCCGGCGACCTGGACCCAGGTCGGCACCCTGGCGGCGGCGGGTGCGCCGGCCGCGATCCTCGATCCGGTGCTCGGTCGTACGGCGGTGGTGGTCCGGGGCACCGACGACACGATCTACCGCAGTTTCGAGACCGCCCAGGGGACCGGCGCGTTCGGTGAGTGGGCGCCCGTGTTCGACTTCCCCGATCCGGCCGCCACCGATCCGACCGTCGCTCCGCTGACCAACGTCAACGGCCAGACCTGGATCATCGTGTTCCGCAACCTGAACAACGCCAGCCGGGTGTACGTCGCCAGCGACCTGCCCGCAGCCCGCTCGGCCGGCGCCAACGCGGCCGGTGCCAAGCAGCAGGCCGCCGAGACCGACCCGAGGGCGACCACCGCACCGGAACGAACCTTCCGCGCCGTGACGCTGCCCGCCCCGCCCCCGCAGACCTGACCGCCCACCCCCGCCACCCCACCCCAGGTGAAACGCCTCTTGTAGAAAATGTGCTGCTTCGAGGCGTGAAATAAGCCCTCTTTCTCTACAAGAGGCGCTTGGGGTGAGGGGGAAATACGGCGAGCCGCCGACGCCCTCCGGGCGTCGGCGGCTCGCCGTGGTGTTGCTTGTTCAGCAGTCGTAGTACATGGCGAACTCGTGCGGGGTGGGGCGCAGGCGGACCGGGTCGATCTCGTTGGTGCGCTTGTAGTCGACCCAGGTGGAGACGAGGTCGGGGGTGAAGACGCCACCCTCGAGCAGGTAGTCGTGGTCGGCCTCGAGGGAGTCGAGCACCTCGGACAGCGAACCGGGGACCTGCTTGACCGAGCCCCACTCCTCCGGCGGGAGGTCGTAGAGGTCCTTGTCGATCGGCGTCGGCGGTTCGATCTTGCTCTTGATGCCGTCGAGGCCGGCCATCATCATGGCCGAGAAGGCCAGGTAGACGTTGGCGGACGGGTCCGGCACCCGGAACTCGACCCGCTTGGCCTTCGGGTTGCTGCCGGTCACCGGGATACGGGTGCAGGCGGAGCGGTTGCGCTGCGAGTAGACCAGGTTGACCGGGGCCTCGTAGCCCGGCACCAGCCGGCGGTACGAGTTGACCGTCGGGTTGGTGAACGCGAGCAGCGACGGGGCGTGGTGCAGCAGACCGCCGATGTACCAGCGGGCGGTGTCCGACAGGCCGGCGTAACCGGTCTCGTCGTAGAACAGCGGCTCGCCACCGAGCCAGAGGCTCTGGTGGGTGTGCATGCCGGAGCCGTTGTCGCCGAACAGCGGCTTGGGCATGAAGGTCGCGGTCTTGCCGGCGGCCCAGGCCTGGTTCTTGACGATGTACTTGAACAGCTGGAGCTGGTCACCGGCGTGCAGCAGGGTCGAGAACTTGTAGTTGATCTCGGCCTGGCCGGCGGTGCCCACCTCGTGGTGCGAGCGCTCCACGGTGAAGCCGGTGTCGATCAGCCGGCGGACGATCTGGTCGCGCAGGTCGGCGTAGTGATCGACCGGCGGGACCGGGAAGTAACCGCCCTTGTACGCGGTCTTGTAACCCCGGTTGCCGCCCTCTTCCTCGCGGCCGGTGTTCCAGGCGCCCTCGATCGAGTCGATGTAGTAGAAGGCCTGGTTCGCCGAGGTCTCGTGGCGGATCGAGTCGAAGATGTAGAACTCCGCCTCGGCGCCGAAGTAGGCGGTGTCGGCGATGCCGCTCGCGGCCAGGTAGGCCTCGGCCTTCTTCGCCACGTTGCGCGGGTCCCGGGAGTACGCCTCGCGGGTGAACGGGTCGTGGATGAAGAAGTTGAGCGCCAGGGTCTTCTCCACCCGGAACGGGTCGATGAAGGCGGTGGCGACGTCGGGGAGCAGCAGCATGTCCGACTCGTGGATCGCCTGGAAACCACGGATCGACGATCCGTCGAAGGCGAGACCGTCGGTGAAGACACTGTCGTCGAACGACTCGACCGGCAGGTTGAAGTGCTGCATCACGCCCGGCAGGTCACAGAAACGTACATCGACGAACTTTACGTCCTCGTTCTTGAGGTATCGCAGGAGTTCCTCGGGATTGGCGAACACACATCCTCCTGGCACGTCCACGGGGTGGCTAGGCTGGTGGGGACGCTATGACCATGCGGTTGCCCGAGCATGTCTCTTATGTTTCTGCCGTGTTACGTCATTTGCGGAGCGTGATCCCCACTGGTTGGCCGTGGTCGGGTCCCCCGCTCGGACGATACCCCGCCGAGGCCGCAGGCGGCAGTGCTCGGACTCCGTGTCGCGGCCCGGGACCGGGCGGAACCCGTCGAGGGCCCGGCCGGTGCCGAGGTGCCGTACGGTCCCCGATACCCTGACTCTCCGTGGCGATTCAGGATGGAAGCATGGCCCTCAGCCCGGCGACGGATCCGGCCTTCGTGCCGCCGAGCCTCGCCCGCCGGTTCGGTGCGCTGGTCATCGACTGGGTGCTCTGCCTGCTGGTGGCGAACTTCATCGGCGACCCGGTACGCGACGGCTGGCCCCCGGTCGCGGTCCTGATCGGCGTGTACGGCTTCTTCGTCGGCCTGTTCGCCCAGACGCCGGGCATGTTCGTCACCCGACTGCGCTGCGTCGCGTACGCCGACGGCGGCCGGATCGGGGTGATCCGGGGACTGGTCCGGGGCGTCCTGGTGTCGCTGGTGATCCCCGTACTGATCATGGACGAGCGTCGGCGCGGCTGGCACGATCGGGCGGTCGGCTCGGTGATCGTCGCGGCCCCGTCGACCACCGCCACCCCGGCCGGTTGACCGGATCCGTCCGCAACCGGGCGTGATTGTGTCTTCTGACGCTGGCCGCACCGGTTCAGGATCAAGCCATGGATAAAGCACTTCTTGTCATCGACGTCCAGGAGTCGTTCCGGCAGCGGCCGATCTGGCGGGCGAGTTCCAACCCCGACATCGTCGACCGGGTCTCCCGGCTGGTCGACACCGCCCGCAACGACGGCGACCTGGTCGTCTGGGTCCTGCACAGCGAGCCCGGCACCGGGGACGTCTTCGACCCGGCGAACGGTCACGTACGCCTGATCGAACCGCTCCGGACCGAGCCCGGCGACCCGGTGCTGACCAAGACCTCCCGCAACGCCTTCACGACGACCAATCTGCAACAACTCCTCACCACCAGGGGCATCCGGGAACTGGTCGTCTGCGGCATCCAGACCGAGCAGTGCTGCGAGACCACCGCCCGGGTGGCCAACGACCTCGGCTTCGACGTCACCTTCGTGATCGACGCCACCGCCACCTTCCCGATCCAGCACCGGAACGCCCCCGCCGGGCGGTCGGTGGAGGAGATCCTGGCCGACCCGACCACGCTCGGCACCGCCGACATCCTCGACCGGACCGAGTACGCGCTCGCCGGGCGGTTCGCCACCATCCGTACGGTGGACGAGGTGACCGGCGCGGTTCCGGTCGTACCGGTCGGCTGACCGGATCGTGACCCAGGTCGTCTTCCTGCTCGTACCCCAGGTGCACCTGCTGGACCTGGCCGGGCCCGCCCAGGTCTTCTCGACCGCGGCGACTCTCGGGTACGACTACCGGCTGCACTATCTCGGCGAGCAGGAAGACGTACCGACCGCGCAGGGGCTTCCGGTACGGACCGTTGTCGAGCCGCCGCGACTCGGTCCGGAGGACCTGATCGTCGTACCCGGATGGCGGGCGCCGACGATCGACCGCAACGGGCAGTTGATGCCCGGCACGCTGCGGTGGCTGGCCGACCACCACGCGGCCGGCGGCACCGTGGCCAGCGTCTGCGCGGGCGCGGACGCCCTCGGCCGGGCCGGACTGCTCGACGGGCGCCGGTGCACCACCCACCACGAGGTGCAGGACGAACTCGCCCGGCGCTACCCGAGGGCGACCGTGGTCCGCGACGTGCTCTACGTGGTCGACGGCCGGGTGGTCACCTCGGCCGGCATCGCCAGCGGGATCGACCTGGCGTTGCACCTGGTCGCCACCAGGCACGGCCCCGGAGCCGCCGGGCGGATCGCCCGTTCGATGGTGGTCTACGCCCGACGCAACGGCAACGAGCAGCAGGCCAGCGCCATGCTGCGACACCGGGCCCACCTCAGCGACGCGGTCCACCGGGCCCAGGACCAGATCGACGCCCGGTACGGCGAGACGCTGCCGCTGACGGAACTGGCCACCGGAGCAGGGGTCAGCGAACGGACCCTGACCCGGCTCTTCGTCCGGACGACCGGGCTGACCCCGCTGCGCTACCAGCAACTACTCCGGCTGGAGCGGGCCGAGCACCTGATCGGGCACGGTGCGACGGTGGAGTCGGCGGCCCGTACGGTCGGGTTCGCCGACGCCCGGATGCTCCGCCGCCTGCGCGCCCGTGCCTGAGCCCTGCCCGGTGGTACACCGGGGTCAGCGACCCCGGGTCTGGCGGAACGCGCCCTTGGCCGGGCGCATGTTCTTCGGGATCGCGCCCTTGGGCATCTGCGGCCGGGCGGTGAGCGCCTTGAGCCGGCGGTCGAGCGCGTTCACGTCCTTGCCGCTCAGGTTGCGCGGCAGCCGCATCAGCGTCATCCGGAGCTTGCGGATCGGCAGCTCACCCTCGGCCTGACCGAGGGTGTAGTCGTAGAGCGGGGCGTTGCCGATCACCTTCGCCAGCCGCCGCTTCTCCTGGCCGAGCAGCCCGCGCACCCGCTGCGGGTTCCCCTCGGCGAGTAGGACCACGCCGGCCCGGCAGAGCACCAGGTGGACCATGTCCATCTGGGTGGTCGAGCTGACCGCCGGAGTCACCCGCCAGTCACCCCGCATGCTCTCCAGGATCTGCGGCGCGGCGCCCGGCTGCCCCTCGGCGGCGTTCATCATCGCCCGGTTCGACCGCAGGTTCAGCACGATCAGCACGGCGAGCACGGTCAGCAGGATGCCGATCGGGATCCAGATCCAACCCCAGAACAAAAACGCGACCACGGTCAGGGCGAGCGGGATCAGTACGGCGCCGGCCGCGAGTGGGACGAACCACTTGTCCTGTTTCGCGGTGAACGAGAACACCATGCCGATCTGCTTCAGCCGCTGGCCGAACGACACCTTCTCCTGGGGTTTTGCCATGCGTGAAAGTGTAGTGGGCGGCGCGGATCCTGTTCACCCGCGGCCACCGGTCCCGCCGCCGCACACCTCCGACCGCCCGGCGCCTACCGGGTCCGCTCGCCGGTACGCGAACCGCTCGGCTGCTTCGGCAGCACCGGCGCCGACCGTCCGGTCCCGTGGTTCCCCGAACCCGAACCCGAACCGGAGTCCTTCTCCTCGTGGTACTCCTCCTCGACGTTGACCTGCCACACGTCGTGGGTGGTGCCGTCGAGGATGTTCTCCGCGGTCAGCATCGCGGTGAGCATCGAGTGGTCCTGGTTGTTGTACCGGTGCATCCCGTTGCGGCCGACCGGGTGCACGTTCGGCACCGCCTCGGCCAGCCACCCCCGGATGGTGTTGATCGCGTCCTCGTACCCCTCGTCGTAGACCGGGTACGCCTTCGGCATCCGGACCACGTACCCGGCGCTGACCGCACCCGGCGTGGCCAGGCCCAGTCGCTCCAACTCCTCGGTGCCGAGCGCGACCAGATCGGTGTCGGCCTGCTCCCACAGGTCGTCGCCCTCGAAGACGAAGTACTCCAGCCCCAGGCAGGTGAAACCGTCCCGGACCAGGTACGGCGACCAGGAGCCGAAGTTCTGGATCCGGCCGACCCGTACGCCGGGGGTGTGCACGTAGATCCAGTTGTCCGGGAACCCGGCCTCGGCCGGAACCACCAGGGCGATGGTGAGGAAGTCGCGGTACCGCAGGGCCTCGGCCGCGGCCAGGACCTCCGGGGGTGCCGGCGGGTCCATGATCTGCACCAGCTGGGACAGCGGCATGGTCGACACGACGTGGTCGGCGTCGTACCGCTTCGCCCCGTCGGCGTCGGTCACGGTCACCCCGACCGCCCGACCCTCGGCCCGGTGTACGGCGGTCGCCCACGACTGCATCGTGACCGTCCCACCGGCCTTGGTCACGTGCTCGGCGGCCCGCTCCCACATCATCCCGGGGCCGAACTTCGGGTACTGGAACTCCTCGATCAGGCTGGTAATGTCCTTCTGGTTGCGCTTGGGCAGCAACGCGTTGATCACCGCACTGGAGAGGGAGAGGTTCTTGATCCGCTGGGCCGCCCAGGCCGCCTGCAACTCCGTGGCGGGCATCCCCCACAGCTTCTCGGTGTACGTCTTGAAGAACTTGGTGTAAAGCCGGGTGCCGAACCGGGCCGACGTCCAGCCCTCGAAGTGGCTCTGGTCCTTCGGCGGGTTGATCCGCGCCCACGCGTACGAGCCGACGCACCGGACCGCCTCGAACACCCCCAGGTTGCGCAGCGCGTTGCCGGCCTTGAGCGGGTAGTCGAACAGCTTGCCGTCGTAGTAGATGCGGCTCATCCGGGGCCGGAGCAGGAAGTCCTCGTCCGGCAGGATCTCGTGCCACAACGCCTCGACCTGCGAGACCTTGGTGAAGAACCGGTGCCCGCCGATGTCGAAACGCCAGCCGTCCCGCTCCACCGTGCGGCTGATCCCCCCGACCACGTCGTCTGCCTCGAAGACCTGCACCGAGGCGTTCCGCTTGGTCAGCGCGTACGCCGCGGTCAGTCCGGCCGGGCCGGCTCCGATGATCACGGTATGGGGCGTGGTCGCCATGATGCTATTCATCACCTTCGACGCGTTGGCGGCAACCCCGGTACCGAAACAGACCGATGCCCGTCAATGCGTGCGCGGTCGCCACGGGCCCGCTGGGGCTGAGGCTGGACGGCCGGAATCTAACACGTGTGACGGGTTTCGGACGTGCTGCGTCCCCCCGAACAAAAGCGACCGGGGTGCGTGCCACGCCCGTTTCGGCGTAACGCGCACCCCGGTTCGGCGTACGGAAAAGAGGTCAGCCGGCGAGCGCGGCGACACTGCCCTGCCGGGCGTCGAGCGCCTGCTGGTACAGCCGACCCGCCCGGTACGACGAGCGCACCAGCGGCCCGCTCATCACCCCGGCGAAACCGATCTGCTCCGCCTCGGCGGCCAGCTCGACGAACTCCTCCGGCTTCACCCAACGCTCCACCGGGTGGTGGCGCGGGGTCGGGCGCAGGTACTGCGTGATGGTGATCAGCTCGCAGCCGGCGGCGTGCAGGTCGCGCAGCGCCTGGGAGATCTCCTCGCGCTGCTCGCCCAGCCCGAGGATCAGGTTGGACTTGGTCACCAGACCGGCCGCACGGGCCTGGGTGATGACGTCCAGGGACCGCTCGTAGCGGAAACCGGGCCGGATCCGCTTGAAGATCCGGGGCACGGTCTCCACGTTGTGGGCCAGGACCTCCGGCCGGGAACCGAACACCTCGGCGAGCTGCTGCGGGTCGCCGTTGAAGTCGGGGATCAGCAGCTCGACGCCGCAACCGCCCTGAAGGGCGTGGATCTGGCGGACCGTCTCGGCGTAGAGCCAGGCACCACCGTCGGGCAGGTCGTCGCGGGCCACCCCGGTCACCGTCGCGTACCGCAGGCCCATCGTGGCGACCGACTCACCGACCCGGCGCGGCTCGTCGGCGTCGAACTCGGCCGGCTTGCCGGTGTCGATCTGGCAGAAGTCGCAGCGGCGGGTGCACTGGTCACCGCCGATGAGGAAGGTGGCCTCGCGGTCTTCCCAACACTCGTAGATGTTGGGGCACCCGGCCTCCTGACAGACCGTGTGCAGCCCCTCGCGGGAGACCAGGCTGCGAAGCTGGGTGTACTCCGGACCCATCTTCGCCTTGACCTTGATCCACGGCGGCTTCCGCTCGATCGGCGTCGCCGCGTTGCGCGCCTCGACGCGGAGCAGGCGGCGCCCCTCGGGTGCCGCGGGTCCGGTGGTCCGAGGGCCCGAAGCGGTGGCGACGTTGCCGGCCGGCTGCGGCGCGGCAGTCGGCGTTCCGGATTGCTCGATGGTCACGAATCCGAGCCTACGCGTAGCAGGTGGTCGGTGGCGGCGTAGGCGACGGGGCTCACTACCCGTTGGTTGTGATCGCACTCACCCACCCCCGGAGAAACCCGCTCCCGGGCCCGACCGGCGCCTGTTAGGGTCTCCCGCAACAGCGACGACGGAGCCGAGTAACGGTACGACCAGCGGGGCAGAGAGAGTCACCGGTAGCTGCGAAGGTGACACCCGTCCGGGCCGTGAAGACCCTCCTGAGCTGCGGGAAGAACGATGTCGGGGCCGCGGGCCACGGCATCCAGTAGAGCCCGCCGACCGGCCCACGTCACGGGCGACGAAAGAGGCCGTCGGCGGTTCGCCGCCCGACGGCGAAGGTGTGGTGGCACCGCGAGGTTCCCGCTCGCCCACACCTCCCCGGGGATCGCGTTGCGATTGACGAGGAGGTAACACCACATGCGACGCGTCCTTTCCACCTCCCTGCCCACCCATGTCGGTGAAACCGTCACCGTTGCCGGCTGGCTGCACCGCCGCCGGCTGCTGAAATCGGTGGCGTTCCTGATCGTGCGCGACGCCGGTGGGCTGACCCAGGTCGTGGTCACCGACCCGGAGCTACGGGCCCGGCTGACCGAACTGCCCGAGGAGACCGTGGTCGCGGTCATCGGCGAGGTCGCCGCGAACCCCGCTGCGCCCGCCGGGGTCGAGCTGGTGAAGCCTTCGGTACGCCTGCTCGGCGAACCCGCCGTACCGCCGCCGTTCGACCTGTACCGGCCGGCCCTGGCCGCCACCCTGCCGACCCAACTGGACCACGCCTCGGTGGCGCTGCGCCACCCGACCCGGTCGGCGCCGCTACGGATCTCCGCCGCCGCCGTGGCCGGTTTCCGGGCCACCCTGGACAACCGCGACTTCGTCGAGGTGCAGACCCCGAAACTGGTCGCCGGTGCGACCGAGAGCGGGGCGAACGTCTTCGCCCTCGACTACTTCGGGCGGCCAGCGTACCTGGCCCAGTCGCCGCAGTTCTACAAGCAGATGATGGTCGGCGTCTTCGAGCGGGTGTACGAGGTCGGGCCGGTGTTCCGGGCCGAACCGCACGACACGGCCCGCCACCTGGCCCAGTACACCTCACTCGACGTCGAGTTCGGTTTCGTCGACGACCACCGGGACGTGATGGGGATGCTGCGCGACGTGCTCGCCGGGATGCTCGACTCGGTTGCCGTACGGGCCGCCGGTGCGGTGGCCACCCTCGGGATCGAACTGCCGTCGGTGCCGGCCGAGATCCCGTCGGTGCACTTCACCGAGGCACTGCGGATCGCCGGTGCCGAGCCGGACGAACCCGACCTCGCCCCCGCCCACGAACGGGCACTGGGGGAGTGGGCCCGCGCCGAGTACGGCTCCGACTTCCTCTTCGTCACCGGCTACCCGATGGCGAAGCGCCCGTTCTACACCCACCCGGCCCGACCGGGCAGCCCCGAGCACCGGCCGGCGCGTACGGGTTCGGTGGAGCCGGCGTACTCGAACGGGTTCGACCTGCTCTTCCGTGGGGTCGAACTGGTCACCGGCGGTCAGCGCCTGCACCGGCACGGCGACTACCTGGCGGCGCTCGCCGCGCGGGGCGAACCGGTCGAGCCGGTCGAGAGCTACGTGGCGGCGTTCCGGCACGGCATGCCGCCGCACGGCGGTTTCGCGATCGGGCTGGAACGCTTCGTCTCCCGGCTGACCGGTGCCGCCAACGTCCGTGAGGTCACCGCCTTCCCGCGCGACCTGCACCGGCTGACCCCGTAGCCGCCCGTCGAACGGAAGTGCCCCGGGTGTGGTGCGACCCGGGGCACTCCTCGACGCGGTGGGCAGGGGCTAGCCGAGCAGGGACGGCAGGCGGTGTTCGACCAGGGGGAGCACGTCGGCCACGGTGACCCGGCGGCCGAGTTCGGCGGTGAGCGAGGTGACACCGGCGTCGCGGATCCCGCACGGCACGATCTGGTCGAAAGCGCCCAGGTCGCAGTCGCAGTTGATGGAGAACCCGTGCAGGGTCACGCCACGGGCCACCCGGATGCCGAGGGCGGCGACCTTCCGGGCCGGACCGCGCTCGTCCTGCGCCACCCAGACCCCGCTGCGCCCGTCGATCCGTACCGTGGCGAGGCCCACCTCGGCGCAGACCTCCATCAGCATGTCCTCGGTCCGCCGCACGTACGCGACCACGTCCACCGGATCCGGCAGCTTCACGATCGGGTAGCCGACGAGCTGCCCCGGCCCGTGCCAGGTCAGCTTCCCGCCCCGGTCGACGTCGATCACCGGAGTGCCGTCGATCGGCCGGTCGGCCGGCTCGGTGCGCTTGCCCGCGGTGTAGACGCTCGGGTGCTCCAGCAGCAGTACCGTGTCCGGCTGCTCACCGGCGACCACCGCCGCGTGCAGACGGCGCTGTTCCTCCCAGGCGGCCAGATAGTCGATCTCGCCGACGTGGACGGCCCGCAGGCCGGAAATAGTGCTGGTCACGCCCCCAGACTAGTCCCGCCCAGCGTCAAAACCCCCGGTGACCATGCTCACCGCCCCCTCACTCTGCTTCCCGTGATCACGAAGGGTTCGGCTTGCCATAGCCGGCCGAACTCTTCGTGATCACGGAAGGGCCGGGCTGTGGATGGAGTGGCGTGTCGTCCACAGGGAGAGGGGGAGGGGTGGCGGAGGTGGGGACGGGTGGCCAGGGTTTCTCGGGTGTTTGATGAGTTGGTTGTTCGCCAGCACGGGGTGTTGACGCGGGCGCAGGCGTACGCGTGTGGGCTGAGCAAGGCGCAGGTGGAAGCGCGGGTACGGGGCGGGCGGTGGCGGTTCCTGTTCGGGCGGGTCCTCGCCACGTTCACCGGTACCCCGCCCCGGGAGGCGCTGCTCTGGGCTGCGGTGTTGCGGGCCGGACGGGGTGCCGTACTCAGTCACGGGACGGCGGGGGAACTTCAGGGGCTGGTCGACCGTCCGTCCGACCCGGTCCGGCTGACCGTTCCCGCCGATCGCCGGATCAGCGCTGTACCCGGGATCGTGGTGCACCTCTCGGCCCGAGCGGCGGCGGCGCGACATCCGACGCGGTTGCCGCCGCAGACCCGGATCGAGGAGACGGTGCTCGACCTGGCCCAGCGGGCGGACACCCTCGATGACGCGCTGGGCTGGTTGGCCCGCGCCTGTGGCCGGCGACTCACCACCGCCGACCGGATCCGGAAGGCGATCGGCCGGCGGGCGAAGCTGCGCTGGCGTACGGAACTGCTCGCGGCGCTCGACGACACCGCCGACGGATGCCATTCACTGCTGGAGTTGCGCTACCTGCGTGACGTCGAGCGGGCGCACGGGCTGCCGACCGGCGTACGCCAGGCGGTGCGCCCCCGCCGTGGCGGCCGGTGGTACGACGACGTCGCCTACGACGCCTGGCGCACCCGCGTGGAACTCGACGGCCGGGCCGCACATCCGCCCGACCGGCGCTGGCGCGACACCCATCGCGACAACGCCGCCGCAGCAGTCGGCGAAACCACCCTGCGCTACGGCTGGACCGACGTCACCCGAACGCCCTGTGCCACCGCCCACCAGGTGGCACAGGTACTCCGCCACCACGGCTGGCCCAGCCAACCCCGCCCCTGCGGCCCGAACTGCCCGATCCCTCCGTGATCCCGAAGACTTCGGCCGGCTATGGCGAGCCGAACTCTTCGTGATCATGAGTGGTCACGGTTGGGGGAGGGGTTGGGGGTCAGGGTTGGGGAGGGAGGGGCCAGAGGTAGACGTCGTCGGCGCGTTGGGGTGGGCCGAGGAGGGCGGTGGCGGTTTGGCGGAGGGCGTCTACGTGGACGGGGTACTTGGCGCCGTGTACGCGGTCGGCGAGCACCACCACCTCGACGCGCCAGTAACGCAGGTCGGCGCGGGCGGCGGCCCGGTCGGCGTCGCTGATCGGCGGCACGATCCCGGTCTGGGCGACCTCGGCGAACAGGGCGTCGGTGAACCGGGGGACCGGGCCGATCCGGCCGCGCCCGTCCGGGCCGCCGGGGCCGAGGAAGAAGCCGGACGGGATGGCGAACTCGCCCTGCCGGTGGGCGAGGGCGTACGCCTGCCAGCGCTGCCCGTCCGGGGTCACGTCGAGGGTGAACGGCAGCGGTGCCAGTACGCCGTTCGCGCTGACGTACTCGCGCCAGTCGCCGGAGGTGATGAACCTCGGGATCGGTTCCCGTTCGATCGTCAGCAGGCTCACCGGCAGCAGCGGCAGGAGGGCGACCGCGAAGCCGACCGTCCAGCCGATCCGAACCCGCCGGTCCAGCCGCGCCTTCGCCAGGTGCTCCACCGCGTACGCGAGCAGCAGGCCGAGTACGGGTGCCACCACCAGGGCGAGTCGGGACGGCAGTGCGGCGTTGAACACCGGCAGCTTGCCGAGCAGCGCGTACGGCAGCGGAAAGTCGAGGATGTGGCCGTCGACCTTGATCCTGGGTCCCCAGGACAGGACGGCGAAGACCGTGGCGGTGACCGCGAGGGCGCGCAGGGTGGCCCGGCGTCCGGCGTCGGTGTGCCGCCAGAGCAGGGCGAAGCAGAGCACCGCGAGGATCAGCAGCGGCAGCCCGAAGAACGAGTTCTCCTCGGTCGGGTTCGGTGCGAGCGAGGAGTCCAGTCCGGCCACGCCGGCCAGTGAACGGGCCGGGAAGGCGCCGAAGGCGAGGATGTCCTCGGCATGGATCCGGGGGTCGAAGCCGGTCCCGTGGTAACGCTGCGGGCCGAGGAAGTGCAGCCACAACGGGTACGACAGCAGCGCGAACGCCACCGCCCCGGCAACCGCGAGCCCGCGCAGGAAGGTCGGCAGGGCGGCCCGTGCCTGCGCCCGCCGGCTCCGGTCCAGTGACCAGGTGCCGAGCCACACCGCGCAGGCCAGGGCGGTGAAGAACAGCCCCTCGGCGGCGATCGAGAACGTCACCGCGACCAGCACCCCGAGTACGACTCCGTTGCGTACCCAGCGCCCCTGCGCGTGCAGGTTCAGGACCCGCCAGAGCAGGAGCGGGACCAGCCAGCCGGCGGTCCAGTTCAGGTGGGCGTTGGCGTGCGACACCATGCCGGGGGCGAAGCCGATGAAGAGCCCGCCGAGCAGGGCCGCCGGGCGGTGCCGGACCAGGTGCCGGGAGAGCAGCCAGTACCAGGCGAGCGCGGTCGCGGCCAGGTTGAGCGTGAGTACGACCAGGAAGGTCGCCGGTGGCCCGATCAGGTACGTCAGCGGGGCGAAGACCACGGCGTACACGGTGATCGAGGTGTTGACCGCGAGGTTGACCCCGTCGGGTGCGTTGAGCAGCGACGTGAACAACGGGTCGGCGCCGTGAGTGAACGCGTGCGCGCCGTAGGCGAGCAGCCATTCGAAGAGGGCCTGGTCGCTGGAGTTGACCGTGATCGCCCGGCCGTTCGGGTCGCCCCACAGGCCACTGGTCACCCAGACCGCGAGGGCCACCGCCGCGACGAGGGCGAGCAGGTCAACCCGCCTGTCCCGGGGCGCCCCGGTCGGTCGTACGGGTGGTGGCGGCGGGTCGGACCCGGCCGGCGTCGGCCCGGCGACCAGGGACGAGGAGATCGGCACGGGGCGGACGTTACCAATTCTCGTCCGACACGCCCGCGTTGCGCCTAGCCTTGACTGGCTTACTGAAAATGACTATCAATTCAATTGATAGCCGATGCTGTGGCGGAAAGGTCCGTACCGTGAAGATTTCTTTTGTTGGCAAGGGCGGAAGTGGCAAGACCACCCTGGCCGCGCTGTTCGCCCGCCACCTGGCCGGGGCGTCGACACCGCTGCTCGCCGTCGACGCCGACATCAACCAACACCTGGCCGCCGCACTCGGCGCGACCGAACACGAGGCGCTCACCCTGCCCGCGCTCGGCGACCACCTCGGCGAGATCAAGGAGTACCTGCGCGGTGACAACCCGCGCATCACCTCGGCGGCGGCGATGGTCAAGACCACCCCGCCCGGCCGGGGCTCCCGGCTGCTCCCGGTCACCGGGGCCAACCCGCTCTACGACACCCTGGTCCGCGAGGTGGGCGGTATCCGGCTCGCGGTGACCGGCCCGTTCAGCACCGAGGACCTCGGGGTGGCCTGTTACCACTCGAAGGTCGGCGCGGTGGAACTGCTGCTCAACCACCTGGTCGACGGCCCCGGCGAGTACGTCCTGGTGGACATGACCGCCGGTGCCGACTCGTTCGCCTCCGGTCTGTTCACCCGCTTCGACACCACGTTCCTGGTCTGCGAACCGACCCTGCGCAGCATCGGCGTCTACCGCCAGTACGTCGGCTACGCCCGCGAGTACGGCGTACGGGTGCACGTGGTCGGCAACAAGGTGGACGACGAGTCCGACGTCGAGTTCCTCACCGAACACGTCGGCGCGGACCTGCTCACCTGGATCGGCCGGTCGGCGTACGTCAAGGCCGCCGAGCGGGGCACACCGCAACCGATCTCCGCCCTGGAGCCGGCCAACCTCGGTGCGCTCGAACTGATGCGCGCCACCGTCGACGGGGGCGGCAAGGACTGGGGCACCTACACCCGGCAGGCGGTCGAATTCCACCTGCGCAACGCGACCGCCTGGGCCAACGACCGGGTCGGCGAGGACCTCGCCGGCCAGGTCGACCCGGACTTCGTACTCGGCCCGACGGCGGTGGACCTCGCCGGTCGGGCCGGATGACGACTTCACCCGCACAACCGACAAGCCCCATGACAGAAGGAGAGAGAGCATGTCCCTCGACGTTTCCGCCGCGCTGCTGGAGCGGGCCGAGGCCGGTCAGGTCGACGACAACGAGTTCGTCGACTGTGTCCGGACCTCACTGCCGTACGCCTGGACCGTGGTTTCCGACGTGGCCGCCCGGTCGGCGGACCCGGCGATCGAGTTCGCCGACCACGCGGTCCCGCCGCCGAGCGAGGCCGAGCGCGGGCAACTGCTGCGCGCCCTGGCCAGCGACGCCATCCGGGGCGGGCTGGAGCGCCACTTCGGAGTGAAGCTCGCGTTCCAGAACTGCCACCGGGTCGCCGCGTTCAAGCTCGGCGCGGTCGGCGGCGACACCTACCGGCGGTTCATCTCCCCGCTCGCCCAGGTACGCAACCAGTCCCCGGAGCTACGCGACTGCTGACCACGCACGCAGGGGTTCCCAGTCGGTGCGACCGGGGACCCCTGCGGTGTCGCGGCGGCGGGAGGGGCACATGCCGGCATAGGTGAATATGTGACCGCCAACCATGTCATGGCGCCGTCATGCGGACGTAACGTTCCGGCAACTCGGGGGTGACTCAGTTCACAATTCATCGTCAGGAGACGCCGTGCGCCGCCGCCCATCAGCGTTACTCACCCGGATCGTCCGCGCCGCCGCCGTACCCGTGCTCATCGCCGCGGCGGTCCTCACCGGAGCCGCGCCCGCCCAGGCCGCCAGCCTCACCCAGGTCACCGGCTTCGGCAGCAACCCCGGCAACCTCAGCATGTACGCCTACCGCCCGGACGGCCTGCCGTCGAACGCGCCCCTGGTGGTCGCGCTGCACGGCTGCACCCAGGACGCGAACGGCTACTACACCAACTCCGGTTGGAAGAAGTTCGCCGACCAGTGGAAGTTCGCCGTCATCTTCCCGCAGACCAGCGCGTCCAACGCGGCCAACGCCTGCTTCAACTGGTTCCTCACCGGGGACACCACCCGGGGCCAGGGTGAACCGGCCTCGATCAAGCAGATGGTCGACTACTCGGTGGCCAACTACGGGACCAACCCGGCCCGCGTCTACGTCACCGGCCTGTCCGCCGGTGGGGCGATGACCGCGGCGATGCTCGCCACCTACCCCGACGTGTTCGCCGCCGGTTCGGTGGTGGCCGGGTTGCCGTACCGCTGCGCGACCTCGCAGACCAACGCGTACACCTGCATGTACTCGACGGTCAGCAAGACCCCGCAGCAGTGGGGCGACCTGGTCCGCGCCGGCTACTCCGGCTACACCGGCCCCCGCCCCCGGGTGTCGATCTGGCACGGTCGCTCCGACGCGGTGGTCGTACCGGCCAACGGCACCGAACTGCGTGACCAGTTCACCAACGTGGCCGGCGTCTCCCAGACCCCGACCAGCACCTCCACCCTGCCGGCCAACACCACCCTGGAGGTGTACGGAAACGACGCCGTACGGCTCTACCAGGTGGCGAGCATGGGCCACGGCACCCCGGTCGACCCGGGCACCGGCGCGGACCAGTGCGGCACCGCTGCGGCGTACTTCCTGGACACCATCTGCTCGGCGTACCGGGACGCGCTCTTCTTCGGCCTCGACGGCGGGTCCACCGATCCGGGCAACCCCGGCCAGCCGGGCGCGCCGGCCACCCCCACCGGCCTCGCCGTCACCGGCACCACCGCCAGTTCGGTCTCGCTGAGCTGGGGCGCGGCGAGCGGGGCGAGCGGCTACCACGTCTACCGCAACGGCAGCCGGGTGACCACGACCGCCGTGGGCAGCGCCGCCTACACCGACTCCGGTCTGACCGCCGGAACCACCTACTCGTACGCGGTCAGCGCGGTGAACTCCGCCGGCACCGAGAGCGCCCGTTCCGCCACGGTCTCCGCGACCACCACCGGTGGCACCACGCCCCCGGTCTGCGTCACCGCGACCAACTACGCCCACGTGCAGGCCGGTCGCGCCTACCAGTCCGGCGGGTACGCGTACGCGAACGGGTCCGCCCAGCGGATGGGCCTCTACAACACCTTCTACACCTCGACCCTGAAGCAGACCGGCCCCAACTACTGGGTCATCGGCTGCTGAACCCCCGTCGGTCGGAAAGGGCTCCCCGTCATCGATGACGGGGAGCCCTCTCTCGTTGCCGTCAGTCGTCGAGGGCGGCGCGCAGGGCACCGGGAAGGTCTGGGTGCCGGTACGTGAACCCGGCTCGGGGCAGCACCCCCGGCAGCACCCGGGAACTGGTCAACGCCTCGACCGCGAGCCCGCCGAGCAGGATCCGCAGGGCGAAGCCGGGAATCGGTAGCACCGCCGGCCGGTGCAGGGCGGCACCGAGTTCCCGGGTGAACTCGTTGTTGGTGACCGGGGCCGGACTCACCACGTTGACCGGTCCGGCGATGTCGTCACGGTCCAGCAGGAACTCCACCGCGCCCAGCCAGTCGGCCAGCGAGATCCACGGCATCCACTGCCGGCCACCGGCCAGCGGGCCGCCGATGCCGAGCCGGAACGGCAGGAGCTGCGGCTTGAGGAAACCGGCGTCCCGGTGCAGGGCGTACCCGGTGCGCAGCCGGACCACGCGTACGCCGGCACTCTCCGCCGGCCCGGTCGCCGCCTCCCAGACCCGGCACATGTCGGCGAGGAAGCCGTCGCCGGCCGGGGTCTCCTCGGTGACCGTCCGGTCGCCGGTGTCGCCGTACCAGCCGATCGCGGAGGCGTTCACCAGCACCGCCGGCCGGTCGGTCGGGGGCAGGGCGGCGATCGTCTCGGCCAGCGTCCGGGTGGTGTCCACCCGGCTGGTACGCAGCAGTTCGCGGTACCGGTCGGTCCACCGCTGGTCGCCGACTCCGGCACCGGCCAGGTTGACCACCGCCCCGGTGCCGGCGAGTGCCGTCGGGTCGAGCTGTCCGGCCGCCGGATTCCACTGCACCTGACCGGGGTCGCGCGGGGGATGGCGTACGAGTTGGACGACCTCGTGGCCGCCGGCCCGGAGCCGTTCGATCAGCCGACTGCCGAGGAAGCCGGATGCACCGGCGGCAAGGATCCGCATGCGTCCATCCTGGCAGAGCCCCCGACCGCCGCACGGCGGGCAGCCCGCAAACGGCCACCCGCCGCCTCCTGGAACGGGTCGGGGACCGCGGGGCGGGTGCCCCGCGGTCCCCGAGGACCGTGCTGTGTGGTGCCGGTCAGGCCAGTTCGGCCTCGAAGTTGCCGGCCTCCAGCCGCTCCTTCACAGCGGTGAGGAAGCGGGCGGCGTCGGCGCCGTCGACCAGTCGGTGGTCGTAGGAGAGCGCCAGGTAGACCATCGACCGGGGCGCGATGACCTCGCCCAGGTCCGGGTCGTTGACCACGACGGCCCGCTTGACCACCGCGCCGGTGCCGAGGATGGCCGCCTGCGGTGCCGGCACGATCGGGGTGTCGAAGAGCGCCCCCCGGCTGCCGGTGTTGGTGATCGTGAAGGTGCCGCCGGAAAGCTCGTCCGGGCCGATCTTGTTGCCCCGGGTCCGCTCGGCGACGTCCGCGATCCGCCGGGCCAGGCCGGCGAGGTTGAGGTCACCGGCGTCCTTGATCACCGGTACGAGCAGGCCCTTCTCGGTGTCGACCGCGATGCCCAGGTTCTCGCCCGCCGGGTACGTGATGGTGCCCGCGTCCAGGTCGATCGACGCGTTCACCACCGGGTACGTCTTCAGCGCCTCCACCGCGGCGAGCGCGAAGAAGGGGAGGAAGGAGAGCTTGACGCCGTGCTTGGCCACGAAGTCGTTCTTGGCCTGCTGGCGCAACCGGGCGATCTTGGTGACGTCCACCTCGACCACGGTGGTGAGCTGCGCGGAACTCTGCAGCGACTCGAACATCCGCCGGGCGATGGTGATCCGGGTCCGGGTGAGCTTCTCGGTCCGGCCCCGCAGCGGGCTCGGCTCGGCCTTCGCGGCGGCCGGCTTGGCAGCCGCCGGAGCGGCAGCGGCCGGAGCCGGGCGGGCCGCGGCGGCACGGGCCTTCTCCGCCGCCTCCAGCACGTCCTGCTTGCGGATCCTGCCGCCCACACCGGTGCCGGTGACCGTCGACAGGTCGACGCCCTGGTCACTGGCGAGCCGGCGGACCAGCGGGGTGACGTAGCCGGCGACGTCCTCGCCGTTGGTCTGCGCGACCGGAGCGGGCGCCGGCCGGGCTGCCGGAGCCGCCTGCTCGGTCTGCACCGGCTTGGTGGACTGCTCGGCCTCGGCCACCGGGGCGGCGTACGACGCACCGGAGATCTGGTCGGGCTGGGCCGCCGGGGCCTGCTCGGCCTTGGGTGCCGGGGCCGGTTCGGCCTTGGCGGGGGCCGGGGTCGGCTCCGGGGCCGGGGTCGCGGCCGGTGCGGCACCTGCCGTACCGATCACGGCGAGGTCGGCGCCGACAGCGGCGGTCTCGTCCTCGGCGACCTTGATCTCCAGGAGCGTACCGGCGGCCGGCGACGGGATCTCGGTGTCCACCTTGTCGGTGGAGACCTCGAGCAGCGGCTCGTCGGCCTCGACGGTGTCGCCGACGGCCTTGAGCCAGCGGGTGACCGTGCCCTCGGTGACGCTCTCGCCGAGAGCGGGCATCTTGAGCACGGTGCCGCCGCCGGTGGCCGGGGCGGTCGCCGCCGGTGCGGGCTCGGCCGCGGCCGGCTCCGGTGCGGGGGCGGCCGCCTGCGGCTCTTCCGCGACCGGCTCGTCCTCGGCGGGTGCCTGCTGGGCGGGCGGGGCGGCCTCGGGGGCCGGGGCGCTGTCGCCGGCCGACTCGTCCTCGCCGGAGATGACGGCGAGTTCGCTACCGACCTCGGCGGTCTCGTCCTCGCTCACCACGATCCGGCTCAGCACGCCAGCCGCGGGGGAGGGGATCTCGGTGTCGACCTTGTCGGTCGACACCTCGAGCAGCGGCTCGTCGACCTCGACCCGGTCGCCCTCCTGCTTCAGCCAGCGCGTGACGGTGCCCTCGGTGACGCTCTCGCCGAGCCGGGGCATGGTGACCGATACCGGCATCTCTCAAGACTCCTTCGTGGCCTTTGCGATGGTCACCCGGTTGCCGCCGGGTGTCGCGGAAGATCTGGTGCTGTCAGGCGTGCGCGTGCAACGGCTTGCCGGCCAGGGCGAGGAACGCCTCGCCGAGGGCCTCGGTCTGGGTCGGGTGGGCGTGTACGAGCTGCGCCACGTCGGCCGGGTACGCCTCCCAGTTGAAGATCAACTGAGCCTCGCCGACCAACTCGCCGACCCGGGCGCCGACCATGTGTACGCCGACCACCGGCCCGTCGGAGACCCGTACCAGCTTGACGAAGCCGGCCGTCTTGAGGATCTGGCTCTTGCCGTTGCCGCCGAGGTTGTAGTTGTACGTCGACACCTTGTCTGCGCCGTACTTCTCCTTGGCCTTCGCCTCGGTGAGGCCGACGGAGGCAAGCTCGGGGTCGGAGTAGGTGACCCGCGGGATGCCGTTCTCGTCGATCACGGCGGGGTTCAGCCCGGCGATCTCCTCCGCGACGAAGATGCCCTGCTGGAAACCGCGGTGGGCGAGCTGGAGGCCGGGGACGATGTCACCGACGGCGAAGATGTTCGCCACCCCGGTACGCAGCCGCTCGTCGGTCAGCACGAAGCCCCGGTCGACCTTGATGCCCTGCTCCTCGTAACCGAGGTTCGCGGTGGTCGGGCCACGGCCGACGGCGACCAGCAGCAGCTCGGCCTCGAAGGTCTCGCCGCCCTCGATGGTCGCCTTGACCCCGGTCTCGGTCCGCTCGACCTTCTCGAACCGCTTGCCGGTCTTGAAGTTGATGCCGCGCTTGCGGAAGGCGCGCTCGAGGGCCTTCGAGGACTCCTCGTCCTCGGCGGCGACCAGTCGGGGCAGCGCCTCGATGATCGTCACGTCCACCCCGAACGAGCGCCAAACGCTGGCGAACTCGACGCCGATGACGCCGCCGCCCAGGACGATCGCCGAACTCGGCACCCGGTCGAGCACCAGGGCGTGGTCACTGGTGATCACCCGCTCGCCGTCGACCTCGAGGCCGGGCAGGCTGCGGGCGTACGAGCCGCTGGCCAGGATGATGTTGCGCCCGGTGTAGCGGCGGCCGTCCACCTCGACGGTGTCCGGGCCGACCAGCTTGCCGTGACCCTCCACGACGGTGATCTTCGCGCTCTTGATCAAGCCCTGGAGGCCCTTGTAGAGGCGGGAGATGACCCCGTCCTTGTACGCGTTCACCCCGGACATGTCGACCCCGATCAGCTCGGCCTTGATGCCGAACTGCTCGGACTCGCGGGTCTGGTCGGCGATCTCCGCCGCGTGCAGCAGAGCCTTCGTGGGGATGCACCCGTTGTGCAGGCAGGTCCCACCGAGCTTGCCCTTTTCGATCAGCGCGACCGACAGGTCCAGCTGCGCGGCGCGCAGCGCCGCCGCGTACCCCCCGCTGCCACCGCCGAGAATGACAACATCGAAGGTTTCGCCGTTCGGCTCGCTCACAGTTAACTCCCAGGTCGCGTCGCTGCCACGAGGGCCATGCCAATGGAAACGGGCATTTCGTCCTCACCGACCGTTGCATTCCGGCCGGATACCTTCTACCTGGGCCATCTTGTCACTTGCAGTCCCGCGCCGCGTAACTGAGGTGCCCAAGGACACGTCCGTTCCACGTACTCTTTGCCCAACCACCGGACACGGCCGGCACGGGTGGGCGGGAGGAGAAGAGCGGGTGGCCTGGTTTAGGCGCCGCAAGCAGGGCGGCAACGCGGCAGGTGATCGCGTTGCGAACCGCGGGGACGTGGAGCACCTGGAGCAGTTCGTCAAGTCGAGACGGGGTGTCGAGGCGTTCATCGAGCCGCGTACGACGGTGACCGAGACGACAGTGATGTTGATCGCGTCGGACGGGGAGTGGACCCGGCGCCGGATCGACAGCCCGGAGGGCGCCCGCCGGTTCGCCCACAAGATGGCGATCCCGATCTACGACGTCCGACTGGTCGGCTACCCGCAGCGGATGCGCGACTTCAACGAACGCCGCAAGAGAAACGCGGGTGCCTGAGCCGCCCCGGACGTGCGACGACCCCCGGCCGAGCGTGGCCGGGGGTCGGTTCGCGTGTGGCGGTCAGTTGTTGGCGGCGATGTCCTCGACCAGGTGCAGCAGGGTCCGTACCGGGACCGCGGTCCCGCCCTTGGTCCAGTAACCGGTCGGCTCACCCGAGTGGTAACTCGGGCCGGCGATGTCGATGTGCGCCCAGTCGACCCCGTCGGTGACGAACTCGCGCAGGAAGACGCCACCCTGCAGCATGTGACCGGCCCGGTCCATGCCCGCGTTGACCTGGGAGATGTCGGCGACGTCCGAGTCCATGCCCTTGCGTACGTCCTCCGGCAGCGGCATCGGCCAGGCAGGCTCGCCGACCGCGTCACCGGCGGTGCGTACCCGGGTGCACAGCTCCGGCGTACCCATCACCCCGGCGACCCGCTTGCCCAGCGCGACCACCTGGCCACCGGTCAGGGTCGAGGTCTCCAGCAGGTAGTCGCAGCCGTCCGCGCAGGCCCGGGCGATCGCGTCGGCCAGGATCATCCGGCCCTCGGCGTCGGTGTTGAGCACCTCGACCCGCTTGCCGTCGAACATGGTGACCACGTCGCCGGGGCGGTAGCTGCTCGCCGACGGCATGTTCTCCGCCATCGGCAGGTACGCCTGGACCGACACGGCCGGCTTCAGCTCCGCGATGGCGAGCATGGTGGCGGCGACCGCCGCCGCGCCGGCCATGTCGGACTTCATCTCCCACATGCCCTGCGCCGGCTTGATCGAGACGCCACCGGTGTCGAAGGTGATGCCCTTGCCGACGAGCGCGATCCGCTTCCCGGCCCCGGCGGTGCCGGCCGGGGGCTGGTAGCTCAGCTTGACCAGCCGCGGCGGGGCGTCCGAGCCCTGCCCGACCGCGACGATGCCGCCGTAACCACCGTCCGCGAGGGCCTTCTCGTCCAGCACCTCGACGGTCAGCCCGGCCGCGTTGGCGGCGGCCACCACCGAGTCGGCGAACGACGGCGGGCGCAGCTCGTTCGGGGCGGTGTTCACCCAGTCCCGGGTCCGGGCGACGGCGGCGGCGACCACGGTCGCGCGGGCGATCTCGGCGCGGGCGGTCGCGTCGGCGGCGTCCGGCACGTGCACCGAAACCTCCACCACCGGGGTACGGCGGGTCGGCTGCGGGCGGGTCTTGTAACCGGTGAACCGGTAACCGCCGATGAGCGCACCCTCGGCCACCGCGCGCAGCGCGGCCGGGGCGTCCTCGTCGTCCGGCACCGGCAGGCTCAGCGCCACCCGGTCCGCGCCGGCCAGGGCCCGGATCGCGGACCCCGCCGCCCGGCGCAGGATTTCCGGGGCGGGGGCGGCACCGGTCGGCTCGGCACCCAGGCCCACGGCCACGACCAGCGGGGCGGTCACCGTACCGAGCGTTGCGAGCTTGATCACCTCGCCCGGGGCGCCGGTCGCGCCGAGCAGGGCCAGGGTCTCGGTCAGGCGCCCGTCGAACGCGGCGGCGATGCTCTCCGCCCCGGTCGCCAGCAGCAGCGTGCCGGCGTACCCGCCGGGCCCCTCACCCCCGGTGTCCGCGGATCCGCTCTGGCTGTGCACGCCGATGACAAGAGCGTCGACGGCAAGCTCCGCGGGGTCGGTGTCGACCAGGCTGAGGGTGGTGCTGGGCGATGTCACTCGGCGTCTCCGGACGGGCTTGGCCGGCCGCGTTGTGCGCGGTCCGGCGACGAAGGTCTCCGGCGAACCTACCCGCCGGAGAGGTCGGCTGTCCCAGCGACTGTCGCCGAAGGGATCCCGCCGATGTTAATCACCAGGTCGAGCCCCGGTGAGCCAGGAGGGCGCCCCCCGGTAAGTTGCCAACCATGACCGACCTGACCACGCCCGCCGCCGACGCGCTGCTCCGCTCACCCCTGCACGAGCGGCACGCCGCGCTGGGCGCCAAGTTCGCCGCCTTCGGCGGCTGGTCCATGCCGCTGGAGTACGCCGGCGGCGGGGTGCTCAAGGAGCACACCGCGGTCCGCGAGGCGGTCGGCGTGTTCGACGTCTCCCACCTGGGCAAGGCGCGGGTCACCGGTCCCGGTGCGGCCGACTTCGTCAACGCCTGCCTCAGCAACGACCTGGGCCGGATCGGCCCCGGCCGGGCCCAGTACACGCTCTGCTGCGACGAGGCCACCGGCGGGGTGGTGGACGACATCATCGCCTACCTCTACGGCGACGAGCACGTCTTCCTCATCCCGAACGCGGCCAACACCGCCGAGGTGGTCCGCCGCCTGCGCGCCGCCGCCCCCGCCGGGGTCACCGTCACCGACGAACACCGGGCGTACGCGGTCCTCGCGGTGCAGGGGCCGCGCTCGGCCGACCTGCTCGGCGCGCTCGACCTGCCGACCGAACACGACTACATGAGCTTCTCCACCGCCACCCTCGCCGTCGCCGTCGGCGACGGCGACGGCGACGGCGACGGCGACGGCGAGCCGGTCGAACTGGTGGTGTGCCGGACCGGGTACACCGGCGAACACGGGTACGAACTCGTCGTACCCGAGGCCGGGGCGACCGCGGTCTGGGACGCCCTGTTCGCCGCCGGTGAGCCGTACGGGCTGCGGGCCTGCGGGTTGGCCGCCCGGGACACGCTGCGTACCGAGATGGGCTACCCGCTGCACGGGCAGGACCTGTCCCTGGAGATCACCCCGGTCCAGGCCCGGTCCGGCTGGGCCGTCGGCTGGAACAAGCCCGCCTTCTGGGGGCGGGACGCGCTGCTGGCGGAGAAGGCGGCAGGACCGCGCCGGCTGCTCTGGGGGCTCGCCGCACAGGACCGGGGCATCCCGCGTCCGGGAATGCGGGTCCTCGCCGGTGACGCCGGGGTCGGCACGGTCACCAGCGGCACGTTCTCCCCGACCAACAAGTCCGGGATCGGCCTCGCCCTGCTGGACACCGACGCCGGGCTCGCCGAGGGCGCGACCGTCGAGGTCGACGTACGCGGCCGGCGCTCGGTGATGAGGGTGGTCCGGCCCCCGTTCGTGCAACCGTCCGTCCGCTGACCGTCGATCGGCACCCCGGGACCGGTCCGCTGACCGCCGCGTCGCAGCCCCGGACCGGCTCAGCCGTTGCGGCCGGAGTCCAGCACGGCCTGGGTCCAGCCGCCCTCGACGACCGTGCCCCGGTCCAGTAGCGCCCAGTCGACGACGTCGGCGGTCGCGATCACGACCGGGGCGCCGATCCGGACCGCCGGGTCGGCGACCGCGTCGCAGGCGCTGGTGCCGTGGATCAGCTCCGGGCGGTGCCAGGAGTCGACGCCGGCCCAGACGTACTCGGGGCCCTCGGCGGTGACCAGGCCGTACTTGATCAGCAGTTGCAGATCACCGGCGAGCGAGCCGCCGACGAACCGGTCCCGTACCCCGGTCAGGCCGGCACGGGCGGTGGCGACGGCCCGTGCCATCGCGTCGTCGCTGCGGTCGTACCGGATGTCGGAGCGGGGAGCGCCGAACAGGGTGGTGCAGACCCCGGCGAAGTACCGGCTGGGCGGACCCTGGTGCCCGATCGGCGGGAGCAGGGTCAGGAACGAGTCGGCCTCGGGATCGGTGGCCGGGTCGAGTTCCAGCCGCAGGGCGGCCGGGCCGGCGGCGTCGGACTGGCGCGGATAGCCGTACGCGACCGCGATGTCGTGGTCGGTGACGGTGGTGACCACCGGCAGTTGCACGAAGGCGGGCACCTCGATCCCGTTCAGCCCGTCGGTCCAGGTACGCAGCAGCCGCCGGGCGACCCCGGTCATCACCGCACCCCAGCCCCGGGTCAGGTGCCCCGGCACCTCCTGGGCCTGGAGTTCGAGCAGCCCGAACCGGCGCAGGCCCTTGGTGGTGAACCAGAGCCCGCCCTCGGCGGTCGAGTACGGCACCAGCACCCAGTCGACCAGCCGGACCCGGCCCTCGGCGTCGGGCAGCGACCGCAGCGCGGTGGCCGGTTCGAGGAACTGCAGGCCGAACACGTCGACCAGGTCCCCGCCGACCGCGTCCGCCATCGCCGCGCCGACCGCCCGGGCCGCCCACTCGTGCGCCGGCGGCCAGCCCGGCCGGTAGCTCGCCTGGATCACCACCAGGTTGTTGGCGGCGGCGAGCCGGGCGAGTTGTTCGTCGGTGGCGCCGAACGCGGTGAGCAGGTCCGGCGGCAGGTGCGGGAACTCCGACACCGGCCGCAGGTCGACCGTCATCAGCGGGCTGTCCAGCATCTGCCGGGTGAGGTCGTGGACCAGTTCGGTGACCCGGTCGCCGAGTGCCGCCATGGCCTGGGCCGGGGTCACCTCGGGCGGGGTCGAGACCGGTACCAGGTAGGTCGCGGAGAGCGACTCCGGCACCGGCAGAGGCAGGAAATCGTCCGTAATGATCATGACGTGCCCCGCTCGACGAAAAGTAGTGATTCTCTTTCGCGAACGCTACCGAAGATGTCCGGCCGGATCAGCCGGTCAGCACCAGACCGAGGTAGACCAGCGTGGTGACCAGCTCGACCTGGGCACCGAGCACGTCACCGGTGATCCCACCGAACCGCCGTACGGTATGGCGCAGCACCACCAGCCCGCCGACCAGGGCGAGGCCGACCACGACCGGGCCCTGCCACGGGCGGTCCGGCACGGCCGCGACCGCCGCGCCCGCGACGGCGACGGTGGCCACCGCCAGCGGCACCCGCCCGACGGTCCCGGCGACCAGCGCGCCCAACCCCTCCGGTCGGGCGGCCGGCACACCCTGCCGGCAGGCCCAGGTCACCGCCAGCCGGCCGGCCGCGCTCGCGGTGACCACGGTCGCCAGCAGCGCCGGCCAGCTCCGGTCCGGCAGCGCCGCGAGCACGCCGACCTGGATCAGGAGTACGAGAACGAGCGCCGCGACCCCGAACGGGCCCACGTCGGGCTTCTTCATGATCTCCAGCGCCGCCGGCCCGGACCGGTACGACCCGAGCGCGTCGACGGTGTCGGCGAGCCCGTCCAGGTGCAGTCCCCGCGTGAACAGCGCTCCGGCGGCGACCGTCACCGCCCCCGCGACCAGCTCCGGAGCACCGGCGGCCGTAGCACCGAGCAGGATCGCGGCGAGCACCGCACCGAGGAGTGCACCGGTGGCGGGGGCGAGCGTCATCGCCACCGCCGCCGTCTCCCGGTCCACCCTGCCCGTACGCAGCGGCAGGGTGGTGAACGTGGTCAGCGCCAGCCGGGCGCCGGCCGGAATCCGGTGCTCAGGCACCGCGCGAGGCGCCGTCGCCGGCCCGCGCGTCGAATCCCTCGGCCCGTGTTCCGGTGCCGCCCGCCTGCTCGCCGACCGGACCGGTCCGGTCCTCTGCCCAGGCCCGGTTGTCCGGGTCGCCAGTGGGGGACCAGTCGGGTCGGGTGGGGCCGGGGCCCGCCGGCTCCGGTTCGTCGAACTCGCCGTCGTCGCCGGTCCCGTGCCGGCCGGGTTCGGCACCGAAGCGCTGTTCGTCACCGTCGGGGTGTTCGTCCCCGTCCGGTGATCCGTGCCGGCCCGGCTGCTCGCCGGTGGCCGGCGCCTCGTCCTCCCGCTCGGCCCATCCGCTCGGTGCCGGCGCCTCGTCCTCCGGTTCGGCCCAGCCGCTCGGTGCCAGGGACGGGTGCCCGCCCACCGACCCGGCCAGGGTCAGCGCCGTACGCAGCAGTGGCAGGGTGGCCAGCGCGGTCGCCCCCTCGCCGAGGTCGAGCTTCAGGTCGAGCAGCGGGGTCAGCCCGAGCACGTCGGCCGCGAGCCGGACCGCCGGATGTCCGCCGTGGTCCGGCAGCAGGCACCAGTGCCGGGACTGCCCGGCGAGATCGCGGCTCACCATCCCGGCGGCCACGCCGACCGGACCGTCGAGCAGGACCGGCGTACGCCGGGCGGTCGCACCGAGCAGGATGCCGGCGGCGATCGCGACGTCGCCCCCGCCCAGCTCGGCCAGGATGTCCTTGGGCCCGCGCGGGCTGCGCCGGCTGCGGTGCAGGGCGTCGCGTACGGTCGCGCAGCGGATCATCCAGGCCGCGTCGTCCACCTGGCTGCCGGGGCTGATCACCCGTCCGAGTACGGCGGCCGGCTCGGCACCCGCGGTCGCGGCGAGCACGGCCGCGGTGGCGGCCTCGGTGCCGGACCCGCAGGAGGCGAGCACGATCACCTCGACCCCGTCGTCCACCGCCTCCTCGGCCAGCCGCCAGCCGTAACGCAGGGCGGACTCGACGGCCTCGGCGGTCAGCGCCGGTCCGTCCTCGATCGGGGCGGCGGTCGGCGCGTCCACCACCTGGAGGCTCGCGCCGACCTCGGCGGCGAGCCGGGCGAGCGGGCCCCTGCCGGCGCGGGCCTGGTCGGCGCGCCGGCCGGACTCACCCGGTACGGTCCCGGCGGCGCTGCCACCGTCGTGGTCACCGTGCAGCAGGAGTACGCGTACCGACCGCCACGGGCGCGGGGTCGGGGTGCCCTGGGTGCCGGCGGCGAAGCCGACCACCCGTTCGAGGTTGCCGAGCCCGGCACCGGGCAGGTCGAGCGTGGCGAGCCGGTCGATCGCCTGCGGACCGGCGTACTCGTCCGGCATCGGCAGGTCCATCCCGGTCTGGATGACCAGTCCGGTGGCGACCATCGGGAGCATCATGGTCGGCGCGGACCAGGGCGAGCTGTCGGCCGGTTTCTCCGGTTCCGGCTCGGGCAGGTGCGGCGTGACCACGTCCGGCGAGGCGACCCGGTTCGACACGTCCGGCGCGGCGACCGGCTGTTCGGTAGCGATCTCGGTGCTGGCCGGTGCGCTCCGGGTCGGGCCGGACTGGCTGGGCACGACCACGTTCGGCTGGGCCGGGCCGGGCTTGAGCCAGGTGGGCTGCCCGGCGACCACCAGGACCACCGCGTCACAGACCTCGGCGACCACCTGGTTCGTGGTGCCGAGGGCGTCGGTGAACGCCCGCCCGATGGTGGTCGTCGGCACCAGGGAGAGCCCGACCTCCGGGCTCACCAGGACCAGCCGGGCGGTGCAGTCCCGGATCGCGGCGGCGAGTTCGGCGATGGTGACCCGGTCGTCGGCGGGCTGGTGAACCGGGTCGAGCAGTACGGTCACCCAGCCGCCGAGGTCGTCGACGAGCAGCGTCTCGTCCGGCCCGGAGCCGGCGATCAGCTCGGCCAGCCGGGACGGATCCTCGGCCGTCTCCTCGGTGGTCCAGCCGGCCGGCCGGCGCAGTTGGTGGGCCTCGATCCGGGCGGCCCACTCCGGGTCGTCCGGTTCGGCCTGCCGTGCGGTCGCGACATAACGGACAGCGGTCGTGTCGCGTACGAGCGACTCGGCGAACTCGGATTTGCCGGAGCGGATCCCGCCGAGCACGAGAACCGTGTTCCAACCGTCAACGGACATGTCCGTACCTTAGAGCGCCCAGCCGGGGATTCGCCTGGGAGGTCGGTCCCCCATCGGCGACAACCACCCCCCAGCGCCGACCTATCCCGGTTCATGCCCTATCCACCCAGTCCGGCGGCGCCCCCGATGCCACCGCTTCCGCGATCTAGGGGAAATACGTGTTTGTTGATCTCCAATCACCACCATCTGCCCTAGATCGCGGGTGGCCCGGCTGTGCCAGGTGGTGTGGGGGCGGGTGGGGCCCCGCTGCGGGCGATCGACGGTCGCCGCCGGACGGCTAGGCTGGCGGGGTCCGTCGGGGACATCGGTGAGGGGAGACGCAAGATGCCGTGGAGCTGGCGGTACGAGGGCACGGACGGCCAGGCGGTGAGCGGGCCGGACGAGACGTTCGGCAGCCAAGCCGACGCCGAGTCCTGGATCGGCCAGGCCTGGCGCGAACTTTCCGCGTCCGGGGTGACCACGGTGATCCTGCTGGAGGACGAACGGGTCGAGTACCGGATGAGCCTGCAACCGGTCGCCGAGTGAGTCTGATGGGCTTCGAACACTCGGGCCGCGAACGGCTCGTACTCGGGGTGCCCAGGGAGGCGTTCCGGCCGAGCCCCATCTTCCTGGCCCTGGTCGCCCTCTTCGTGACCAGCGGCGTACTGAGCTGGAACCAGTTCGGCAACGTCCGGTTCGACGTGTTCCTCTTTGTCGTCTCCGGCTGGCTGGTCTCCCTCTGCCTGCACGAGTACGCCCACGCGATCGTGGCCTTCCGCGCCGGGGACCGGGGAGTGGCCCACCGCGGCTACCTCACCCTCAACCCGCTGAAGTACAGCCACCCGCTGCTGTCGATCGTCTTCCCGGTGGTGATCGTCCTGCTCGGCGGCATCGGCCTGCCCGGCGGGGCGGTCTGGGTCGACCACCACCAGATCCCCGGACGGCTGCGGCACACCCTGGTCAGCCTCGCCGGTCCGGCGACCAACGTCCTCTTCGCCCTGGTCCTGGTCCTGCCGTTCGCGTTCACCCTGGACATCGGCGCGCACCCCGAGTTCTGGGCCGGGGTCGCCCTGCTCGGCTTTCTCCAGCTCACCGCGAGCGTGCTCAACCTGCTGCCGGTGCCGGGGCTGGACGGCGGCAACATGCTCTACCCGTGGCTCTCACCGCAGTGGCGGCGCGGCTACGACCTGATGGCCCCGTACGGCTTCCTGCTGCTGTTCGCCCTGCTCTGGAACCCGCGGATCAGCAACTGGTTCTTCTCCGTCGTGTTCACCGTCGGCGACTGGATCGGCCTGCCCAGCCCGCTCTACGCCGCCGGCTACGACCTGATCCGGTTCTGGCAGGACTGGATGTGACCCGTCCTGCCGTGACGGCGACGCGTCCGTGACGGCGTCCCGACACCCGCCGCGAGAGCGGGTGCCGGGACGGCACGACTACGGGCGGGCCGGGCTCTGCGTCTTGGCCGGGTCCCGTTCGGTGATCGGCGAGACGATCTCGTCGATCGCCTTGAGCAGGTCGGCGTCGAGCTTGACCCCGGCCGCCTTGACGTTGTCCGCGACCTGCTCCGGGCGGGTCGCGCCGACGATCGCCGACGACACGTTCGGGTTCTGGAGCACCCAGGCGACCGCGAGCTGGGCCAGACTCAGCCCGGCCTGGTCGGCCAGCGGCTTGAGCTGCTGGACGGTGGACAGCACCTCGTCGGTCATGAACCGGGCGATGAACGACGCCCCGGACTTCTCGTCCGTGGCCCGGGAGCCGGCCGGCGGCGGCTGGCCGGGCAGGTACTTGCCGGAGAGCACACCCTGCGCCATCGGGGAGAAGACGATCTGACCGATGCCGAGTTCCTCGCTCGCCGGCACCACCTCGCCCTCGATCACCCGCCACAGCATCGAGTACTGCGGCTGGTTGGAGACCAGGTGGATCTTCAACTGCCGGGCCAGCTCGTACGCCTCGCGGATCTGGTCCGCGCGCCACTCCGACACCCCGATGTAGAGGGCCTTGCCGGAGCGTACGACGTCGGCGAACGCCTCCATCGTCTCCTCGAGCGGCGTGGTGTAGTCGTACCGGTGGGCCTGGTACAGGTCGACGTAGTCGGTCTGCAACCGGCGCAGCGAGCCGTTGATCGACTCCATGATGTGCTTGCGGGACAGACCCCGGTCGTTCGGGCCGGGACCGGTGGGCCAGTAGACCTTGGTGAGGATCTCCAGCCCCTCCCGGCGCTGGCCCTGCAGGGCGCGACCGAGCACGGACTCGGCGCGGGTGCCGGCGTAGACGTCGGCGGTGTCGAACGTGGTGATTCCGTGATCCAGAGCGGCTTGGACGCAGGCCAGGGCGGCGTCCTCCTCGATCTGCGAGCCGTGGGTGATCCAGTTGCCGTACGAGATCTCGCTGACCTGGAGACCGGAACGGCCAAGGTGTCGGAAGTCCATGCCAAGACCCTAACCTCTGCCGATATCGTTTCAATGATCGACTAGCCGGGTCGCCGACAGGTCAGAGCACCGGCTTGGTGTCCGCCAGCAGCCGGTCGATCTCGTCCATCACGTCGTTGCGGCTCGGGTGGACCGGGTCGATCAGCAACTCCCCACGCCGGTCGAGCGCGCCCCACTGGCTGTCCGGGGTGGCGATCAGGAACGCCACCGGGTGGATCACCATCGCCGGGTACGCCGGTGACACGATCACCCGACCGGTCCGGTCGACCACACCCTTGCGCCCGCCGAGGTCGACGATCGCGAGTCCCTCGTCGGTGAACCCCTCGACGTAGCGCCCGTCGGTCAGGGCGGTGGCGAATGCCGCGTACCGGGTCGGCAGGACCTCCCGACCGGTCTTGTCGACCGCACCCCAGCCCCCGCGCCGGATCGCGGCGATGCCCCGACGGAACGGCCGTACGTCGTCGCAGCCCTGCCCGATCACCACCTGGTTGTTCTTGTCGACGGCGATCCATCCGCCGGTACCGTCGCGGGAGACCCAGGCCAGTCCGTCGGCGAAGGAACCGACGCCGAGGTAACCGGCGTTCGCCCCGATGAGCAGCTCACCGGACTCGTCGATCAGCTCCCAGGCGCGGGCTTCCGGTCGGCGTACCCAGGCCACCCGGTCGTGGAACGGCTGGGCGTCGGCGTAGCTCGGCGCGATCGCGGACTCGCCCTCCGGTGTGGTGTAGCCCCACCGCTGCATCCGTTCACTGAACGTTGGCACCGGCGGCCGGTGCACCTGGAGGATCTCGTCCCTCTCCCGGGGGTACGGTCCCCAGCCCTGCTGTGCCACCTTGCTGAACACCGCGTCCAGCGCGAGTTCGGTACGGGCGATCAGGTCCGGGTCCTCGACCTTGCGCAGCTCCAGCGCCTTCTCGAAGTGGTTGCACGCCTCGATGTACCGGCCCTGGTCGTAGCAGGATCGGCCGGCGTGCTCGTGCATGGTGGCGCGCAGCCGGTCCGGCAACTCCGACGAGTTCGCCTCCTCGAACAGCCGGTCGGCCTCGGCGAAGTCGCCGCGCCACTGCAACACGTGCGCCAGCCGGGCCTGGGCGATGGCGATCCGCCGCAGTTCGCCGGTGGCCTCCGCGTGCCCCAGGGCGAGCTTGCCGTCGGCGAGCGCCTTGCCCAGGTCGCCGAGGATCCGGGAGACCACCGCGCGCAGGCTGAGCAGCCGTGCCCGGGTCCGGTTGTCCTGCGCCGGATCGACCTTCTCGGTCAGCCGGTCCCGGATCGCCCGCAACTCGTCGGGATCCTCGACCAACTCTCGCAGGGTCTCGTGGTGGAACCGCCACCGGTACGCCGAGAGCACCTGCTCCGGGTCCGGGGGCGGCGGTTCGGGCGTCTCCTCCTCGGCCGGAGCCTCGTCCGGTGTCGGCTCCTCCGGCGAGATGATCGGGGTGAGCATGGTCGGCGCCCGCAGTGCCGTCGCGGCACCCGCCGCCGGGCCCTCCGGTGCGGGCAGCACGGTGTCCGGGCTGGCCTCGGCAACCGGTGAGCCCGGGGGAGCGGTGGCGAGCGGCGGACCGGAGACCGGCACCGGATCCTCCGGCAGCGGGCCCTCGGCCGGGTACCCGCCGTCGGCCGGACCTCCCTCGTCGGTCGAGCCCTGCACCGGTGCGCCGGCGTCGCCCGCGGGTCCGGTCGGCGCATCGCCCGGTACCTGCCCCGTCGACGGTCCGACCGCCGCATGGTCCGCGGTGGACCCGTTGACGCCCGGGTCGGTCGGTGCCCCCTTTTCCCCGTCGGTGCCGGCCGGGTCCGCCGATACCGGGCGGGTCGTGCCGGCGATCGGACCGGCCGGTACGTCGGACGCGGTCCCGCCGGGCGTCACCGGAGCGGAATCGCCCGCTAGCGCGTCGACGCGGATGCCGTCGGCGACCGCCGATTCCCCGGCCGGTCCGCCGACACCCGCCGCCGATCCGCCCGGAGCGTGGACGGCTGTTGCCGATTCACGGGGAGTGTGGACGCCTGTTGCCGACTCACCGGGGGAGCGGCCATCCGTCCTCGGCTCGTGGTCGGGTGCCGCCTCCGTGCCGCCGGTGGACGACGCTGTTCCCGTGCCGCCGGTGGACGCTGCCGTCGCCGTGCTGCTGGTGGACGCTGCCGTCCCTATGGTGCCGCTGGACGGAGCCGTCACTGCGGCGGCGTCATCGGTCCGGGCAGGAGCGGGTGGCGGCCAGGGAGCAGGGGGTGTCGAGGGAGCGGGCGGCGTGCCGGTCGGCAGGGCAGCGGGGGTCGCACCCGTGAGCGGATCCGGCACCCGGTCGGGGTCGCTCGGTCGTGCGGCGTCGGGCAGACCGGTCGAGGTCGGCTCCGACGGCTGTGCCCCGACCACCGGGCCGGACTCCGGCACCGCAGGCCCGGCGGACAGCGTGGCGGCGGCTTCGGCATCCCGGCCCGCGCCGGCGTCCGGCACCGACCCCGGCGACACAAGTTCCGCCGATGCCGATGCCGATGCCGATGCCGATGCCGATTGCGGTGGCGGCGCCGGTGCCGAAGGCGGTGTGGGCGGGGGCGCGGTCGGCGCCGGCACGGTGGCCGGTGGTGGGGCGGGATCGAGCCGAACCACGGGTGCGGGGGGCTCGACGGGTGCGGGCTCGACCGGAGCGGGTCGGGGTGGGGTCGGTGGTGGCGGCGCGGTGAGGAATTCCAGGCGCAGTCCGGCGGCCGGCGGGGCGGAGACCGGCGTACGCGGCGAATCGTCGTGCTCCTCCGGCCCGCTCGGCGAAACGGGGTGGGCGGTCGCCTTGTCGTCGGCGGTCGTCGGCGGCCAGCCCGGAGTGGAGTCGCGGTCCTCGGCCGGGCCACCGGTGCGCTGCGACGGCGTCGGTTGTTCAGCCGGTGCCGGCTCGGGAGCCTGGTGCTGCCGTTCGCGCTTGGGGGTGAACAGGTCGGCACCGCTCGGCAGCGGCTCGTTCACCACCGGCGGACCGGAGGTGGGTGCGGTCGCCCGGTCCGGCGTCCGGTACGGCGGCACCGCCTCGGCGAGCGGCCAGCCCTGTCCGGGCGGCACCTGGCCGTGCCGTCCCTGCTCGACCGGCCGGTCGTGGGCGGAGCGCCCCTGCCCGACCGGTCGCTCCTGGTCCGGACGGGTGTACTCGACCGGCCGGTCCTGGGTGGGTCGTCCCTGCTCGGTCGGCCGGTCATGGGCACCGCGCCCCTGCTCGACCGGTCGGTCCTGGCTCGGGCGGGTGTGGTCAGTCGGTCGTTCCTGGCTCGGGCGGGTGTGGTCGGTCGGCCGGTCTGGACCGGGCCGAATGTGTTCGGCGGGACGGTCGGGCCGGGTCGGCGTGCCGGGGCGGCCGGCGGTCGGGCCGGCTTCGGTCATCGGCGGGCGACCGGTACCGGAGTCGGACGACCGGTAACCGTCGCGCGTCGGCGGCTGGTCCTGGCGTACGGCGGGACCACGGTCGGGGGACCAGCCGTTGTCCGGACCCGGTCCGGCCCACCGGTCGTGCGGCGGTACGGGTTCATGCTCCGGACGGCCGGTGTTCGGCGGTTGCCGGCGCGGTGGTTCGGCACCGGGCGGGTAACCCGGCTCGCCCCGGCTCGGCCGCTCGGCTGGGCCGTCGCTCCGGCCCGGCCGGGCTATGCCACCGGGACCGATCGGGACCTGGGCGTCCGGTGCGGACCAGCCCCTCGGCTGGGTGCGGCCCGGTCCCTCGGAGTTGTCGAACCGGCGGTCGGCCGACGACGGGCGGCGGCCGGGCAGGGCCTGGGTTTCCTCCGGCGCGGAGTCCGGTCGCCAACCGCCGGACCGGTCGTACGGCGCAACCGGACCCGGCCCACTCCAGGTTGCTTCCGGACCCTGCCCGCTCCACGCCGCTTCCGATCCCGGCCGGTACGGCTGGCGCTCCCGCGCCTCCCGGTCCCGCTCGTACGTCTCGGAGTCGTACCCGCCGGGGCGGCCCCGATCCTGCTGGTAGCGCTGGTCGGGTCGGTCGGTCGCCCGGTACTCGCCGTGCCCCGAGCCGCCCGGTCCGCCGCGCCCGGGACCGCCCGCCCCACCACGATTCTGGCCACCGGGGTAGGCGGGACCGGTCGGATGGGCGGGACTGACCGGATGGGCGGGGCTGACCGGGTGCGCCGGGCTGACCGGGTGCGCCGGGCTGACCGGGTGGGCCGGGCTGACCGGACGAGCCGAACCGACCGGGTGGGCGGGACTGACCGGGTGGGCGGGGCTGACCGGGTGCGCGGGGCTGATCGGATGAGTGGAGCCGACCGGGTGGGCCGGGCTGACCGGGTGAGTGGGTCCGACCGGGCGCGCGGGTCCGACCGGACGAGCCGGCGGAAGGGGCCCGCCCCAGTGTTCGGCCCGGTCGGGTGCGGGTGGCGTCGTCCCCCACCCGTCCTGGGCCGGGCGCCGGCTGTCCGTGGTCGGATACTGCCCCCGCTCGCCCGCCTGGCCGTACCCGGACGGCTGGTCCTGCCCGCGATCGCCGCCCTGGACCGGCTGCCGGTCGTGCCGCGAAGGGGACGGGTCGTGCCGCGAGGACGAGGTGTCGTGCCGGGAAGAGGACGAGTCAAGCCGTGAGGATGAGTCGTGCCGGGAAGAGGACGGGTCAAGCCGTGAGGACGAGTCGTGCCGGGAAGAGGACGAGTCGTGCCATGCGGAGGGGGCGTGGTCCGACTGCCGGCCGTGCCCGGACGGTGAGCCGTGGCCCGAGGGCGGGCCGTGCCGGGAGGGCTGGCCGTGGTCCGGATGTTGGCCGTGCCTCGAAGGTGGACCGTTCTCGGGCTGCTGACCGTACCGGGAGGGTGGGGTGTCGGAGGTCGAGGTCGGGCGGTGACCCTGGGAGACGTGCCCGGACGACTGTCCGTGGCCCGAGGCCGGACCACGACCCGCCTGTTGGCCGGAGAAATGGGACGGGTTCGCCTCGTCGGGGTGCGACGATGGTCCGTCGGACGGGTAGACCCCGGCCCGGCCGGAGACGACCGAGGCGCGGCCACTGGCCGCTGGGCGTTGCGGTGGTCGCTTCGGTCCGGGGTCGCCCGGATACCGCTGGCCGGGAAAGGCGGCCTGCCACTCGGTGGTCGGTTCACCCATCCAGGAGGGCTCGGGCGGGTCTCCCCACCGGTCCCGGTAGCGATCCGTCATGATCCGACCCCGTTCCGGCGGGGGGCGCGGCGCGGCCGGTGGAACGGCTCGCGGCGCTCAATCACGGCGGTGTCACCTCGTCGGAAATTCTCACTGGGCAGCCGGGGGCGCCGGGTAAAGTCGCCCGGCTCGCTGCAGCGTGGTCGCGGAAGGAGGGTAACGGCGTGGGCTCGGTCACCGCCACTGCGGCACCACCGATCAGTAGAAACATCATGTCCTTGTTCCGGACATTTACTGCGATAACAGGATCAGGGTACCGTCGTTATTCGACGTACCGACAGGCGACGTTCGCCGGAGCCTTCACCAACACCGTCTTCGGCTTCCTCCGGTGCTACGTACTGCTCGCCGTGGCCACCGGGGTCGGCGGCCCGGCGGCCGGTTACGATCCGGCGCAACTGGCCACCTTCGTCTGGGTCGGGCAGGGACTGCTCGCCGTGGTGGGACTCTGGGAACGAACCGACCTGGCTGATCGGATCCGGACCGGGGACATCGCCACCGACCTGCTCCGGCCGGTCCATCCGGTGGTCAGCTACCTCGCCACCGACCTCGGACGGGCGGCGTACGCGATGCTGACCCGGTTCGTCCCGCCGGTGCTCACCGGCCCGATCTTCTTCGACGTCTACCTCCCGAGCCGCTGGTACACCACCCCGCTCTTCCTGGTCTCGACGCTCGTCGCCGTGGTCCTCTCGTTCTGCTGCCGCTACCTGGTCAACGCGACCGCCTACTGGCTGGAGGACGTACGCGGGCCGATGGTGCTCTGGACCCTCGCCTCCGGCGTACTCGCCGGTCTCTACTTCCCGCTGCGTTTCCTGCCGGAGTGGATCAGCGTGCCGCTGTGGCTGGCCACCCCGTTCCCGAGCCTGATGCAGACCTCGCTCGACGTGGTGACCGAACGCGACCGTCCGGCGGTGCAGGTCGGTCTGGTCGGCGTACAGGTGGTCTGGGTCGGGGTGCTCCTGTACGCCTGTTACGCGGTGCAGCGGCGGGCCGAGCGGCGACTGGTGGTGCAGGGTGGGTGAACGGGAAAACCCGGCCGGACCGGGCGCGGGTTACCTGGCCCTGCTGCGCGGGCAGGCGCGGTCGCAGGCGTCGTACCGGACCTCGTTCGCGCTCGACCTGGTCAGCAACGTCGGCGCCACCGTCTTCGACGTGGTCACGGTGCTGGTGCTGTTCCAGGTGACCCGGATCCTCGGCGGATTCGACGTACGCGAGGCGATGGTGATGGTGGGGCTGTCCGCCTGTTCCTTCGCCACCGCCGACCTGGCCGTGGGCAACATCGAACGGGTCCAGCAGTATGTCCGGACCGGGCTGATGGACGCGGTCCTGGTACGCCCGCTCGGCGCCCTGCCGCAACTGCTGCTGATGGACCTGCCGCTGCGCAAGCTGTCCCGGGCGGCGTTCGGGCTCGCCGTGCTGGTCGTGGCGCTGGCCGCGGCCGACATCGACTGGACTCCGGGGCGGGTCGTGCTGGTGGTGGTCGCCCCGCTGGCCGGGACCGTCTTCTTCGCCTCGATCTTCGTCGCCTCGGCCACCCTGGCGTTCTGGTGGATCGACTCGGGCCAGGTTGGCAACGCGTTCACCTACGGTGGTCGGGACTTCACCTCGTATCCGATCACCGTCTACGGTGGATGGTTCCGCGCGATTTTCGCGTACGGCCTGGGTTTTGCCTTCGTGGCCTACCACCCGGCGCTGGCGCTGCTGGGCCGGGCCGACCCGCTGGGCCTGCCGGGCTGGGTCGGTTGGGCCGCGCCGGGCGTCGCGGGGCTGGCCGCCGTCGGCGCCGCCGCCGCGTGGCGCGGTGGCATCAGACACTACCGGAGTACGGGGTCCTGATGAGCGACGTCATCGAAGCGCGCGGACTGCGCAAGGAGTTCACGGTACGGGTGAAGACCGGCCGGTTGCGCCGGATGAGGAAGGTCGTCGCCGCGGTCGACGGGGTGGACCTGGTGGTGGCCCGGGGCGAGATGATCGGCTACATCGGACCGAACGGGGCCGGCAAGTCGACCACCCTGAAGATGCTCACCGGTGTGCTGATGCCCTCCGGCGGCGACGTACGCGTCTGCGGGCTGACCCCGGTGGCGCAGCGGACCCGGCTGGCGCTGCGTATCGGGGTGGTGTTCGGCCAGCGTTCGCAGCTCTGGTGGGATCTGCCGCTGCGGGACTCGTTCGACCTGCTGCGGCACATCTACCGGGTGCCACCCGCCGAGCACGCCGCCCGGCTGCGCCGCTGCCGGTCCCAGCTCGACCTGGACGAGTTCCTCGACACCCCGGTCCGGCAACTCTCCCTGGGGCAGCGGATGCGCGGTGAGCTGACCGCCGCGCTGCTGCACGGGCCGGAGGTGCTCTTCCTGGACGAGCCGACCATCGGCCTGGACCTGGTGAGCAAGCAGGCGGTCCGGGAGTTCCTGGGTGACCTGGGCCGGGCCGGGGACACGACCCTGGTGCTCACCACCCACGACCTGGCCGACATCGAACGCCTCTGCCGCCGGCTGGTGGTGATCGATCACGGTCAGGTGGTGCACGACGGCGACATCGAGGCGCTGCACGCCCGGTACGGTTCGCGCCGCCTGGTCGTGGTCGACCTGGACGAACCGCTGGCCGATCCGCCGGCCCTGCCCGGTGCGCCGGTGCGGCGGATCGAGGCGGACGGTCGGCGGCTGGTCTTCGAGTTGGAGTCGGCGACCGCGGGGGAGGTGGTGGCCCGGCTGGCCGGGCTTACCACCCTGCGCGACATCGCGATCGTCGAGCCGGACATCGAGGACGTGGTCCGCCGCCTCTACCAGACCCCCGCCCCGCCCGGTGTCATCCCACTCCAGGCGCCGGAGTCGGTTACCCGGTCCGACCTCACGGGTGCTCCCTGAGCCCGCTCACGGGTGCTCCATGACGAGCACGGCGAAGGTGCCCGGGGCGAGCGCCTCGTAGCGGTGCGGTACGTCGCCGGGAAAGGCGGCGTAGTCGCCCGGTTCGAGTTCCACCGGCGCCGAGGCGGGTCCGGTACGCAGCCGTCCGGCGCCGACCACCAGGTGTTCCATGCTGCCGGGGATGTGCGCGGTCGCCTCGCGTACGGCACCGGGTTCGAGGGTGAGCAGGTAGATGTCGCGCCGGGCGCGGGTCGAGCCGGCGGCGAGCAGGGTGCCGGTGAAGTCGGCCTGTTCCGAGCGGATGCCGCTGCCGTCACCGGCCCGGACCACCCGTACCGCCGGGGCGGGTTCCTCGACCAGCCGGCTGAACGGCACCTCCAGTGCGACGCCGAGCGCCCAGACCGTTTCCACGCTGGGGTTGCCGGTCCCGGCTTCGAGCTGGGAGAGCGTCGACTTGGCGATGCCGGCCCGGCGGGCCAGTTCGGTGAGCGAGATCCCGGCGCGTTCCCGTTCCCGGCGCAGGGCGGCGGCGATGGTGGCCACGGGCGAGCTGGGTTGGGACGGTGGCATGTTCGCTCCATCGGTCAGGCTGTTCGGTTTGACGAACGCGGGCACGGCGTTCATTATTCTGAACCATGCGTACGGTAGACCGAACAACCGACCGCGCACTGCTGCGCGACATCGGCGCGCTCAGCGTGGCGATCATCGCGGTCGGCGCCTCCTTCGGCGCGATCGCGCTCGCCGCCGGGCTGCCGGTCTGGGCCGTGATCACCATGTCCACCGTGCTCTACGCAGGCGGGGCGCAGTTCATGGCCGTCGGGCTGGTCGCCGCCGGCAACCCGCTCGCCGCCGTACTCGCCGGACTCCTGCTCAACGCCCGGCACCTGCCGTTCGGGCTCACCCTCGGCGACACCCTCGGTACGAGTTGGCCGTCCCGAATCGTCGGCGCCCACCTGATGACCGACGAGACCACCGCGTTCGCCCTCGCCCGGCCCGAGGGTGCCGCCCGACGGCGGGCGTACTGGCTGGCCGGGGTGCTGCTCTTCCTCGCCTGGAACGCCGGAACCGTGCTCGGTGTGCTGCTCGGTGGGATCGCCGGCGACCCGAACCGGCTCGGCCTGGACGCCGCCTTCCCGGCCGGTCTGCTCGCCCTGCTGCTGCCCGTCCTGCGGGACCCGGACACCCGCCGGGTAGCGGTGGTCGGGGCACTGGCCGCCGTACTGCTCACCCCGGTCCTGCCGGCCGGTCTGCCGGTACTGCTGGCCCTGGGCGGGCTCGGCGTACTCGCCCTGCCCCGACGCAAGCCGGTACGGCCATGCTGATCGCGGTGATCCTGGCCCTGGCCGTCGGCACCTACGCGTTCCGGCTCGCCGGTGTGGTGCTGCGGGAACGGGCCGACCTGCCGGACTGGCTGGCCCGACTGCTCCCGATCGCCGCCGCCACCATGCTCGCCGCACTGGCCGCCACGGCGGCGCTCACCGAGGGCGGTGCCTTCGCCGGCATCGCCCGCCCGGCCGGCGTACTGGTCGGCCTGGCACTCGCCGTACGCCGGGCACCGTTCGTACTGGTGGTGGTCGCCGCGGCCGGCACCACCGCCGTACTCCGCCTGCTCGGCGTCGCCTGAGGCTCCGCCCGACGCAACCCGAGCGGGTTTAGATCTTGTCGCCGATCTTGACGCGGGGAGTGGGTGCGCGCATCCGGCGGAACGTGATCGAACGCATGATCGCGTAGAGGTAGAGCGAACCCATCCGCAGCTCGGACTTGGGGAACCGCTCGGTGACCAGCTTCTTGATCCGCCGTGAGATCAGGATCGAGTCGATCACCACGCCGATGGCGAGCGCACCCCAGAGCAGGTTCGAGATCAGGCGTACGGGATCCGGCATCGCGGCCGACGAACCGATCAGCACGATCAGGGCACCACCGAAGAACCAGGTGCCGATCGTACGGCGGGAGTCGACCACGTCACGGGCCAGCACCCGCTCCGGTCCCCGGTCACGGGGTCCACCCTCGCGACGGAACTCGGCCGCCGCCTCGGCCCGTGCGGCCCGACGACGCTCCCGCGCCTCCTGCTTGTTCGCCGGTGGACGGGTCTCCACGGCGCCCGCTCGACGCCCCGCACTCGGGCGCTTCGGCGTCTCCTTGCCGAGCTCCTTCTTGCTGGGGGTGTAGCCCCTGGGGCGGGCGGCATCGGTCGCCTCGTCGGTCGTCACCGCGGTGACGTTCTCCTCGACGAGGTCGGTGGGCTTACGGCGAAACAACGACGGCACGGATGAAGGGTAGCGGGCGGCTGACGCCTCCCACACATCACGGTGCGGGAGGCGTCAGCGACTACGCCGTATGTGCTGCTACGGGCGTTCTACGTGGGCACCGAGGGCGGAGAGCTTCGCCTCGAAGTCCTCGTACCCGCGGTTGATCAGGTCGACGCCGTACACCCGGGAGGTGCCCTCGGCGGCCAGTGCGGCGATCAGGTGGCTGAACCCGGCCCGCAGGTCCGGGATGACCAGGTCGGCCGCGTGCAGCTTGCTCGGGCCGGCGATCACCGCGGAGTGCTTGAAGTTGCGCCGGCCGAACCGGCACGGGGTGCCGCCCAGGCAGTCGCGGTAGACCTGGATGGTGGCGCCCATCTTGTTCAGCGCCTCGGTGTAGCCCAGGCGCTGCTCGTACACGGTCTCGTGCACGATCGACAGGCCCCGGGCCTGGGTCAGCGCGACCACCAGGGGCTGCTGCCAGTCGGTCATGAAGCCGGGGTGGACGTCGGTCTCCAGCGCCACCGCCTGCAACTCGCCGCCCGGGTGCCAGAACCGGATGCCGCCCTCCTGGCCCGCCGAGCCCAGCTTCGGCGGCCGGGCGTCGGTGACCTCGTACGCGCCGCCGACCGACCGGAACACGTTCAGGAACGTCATCATGTCGACCTGCTCGGCACCGAGCACCTCGACGTCGCCGCCGGTGGCCAGTGCCGCCGCGGCCCAACTCGCCGCCTCGATCCGGTCCGGGATCGGCCGGTGGGTGTAGCCCTGGAGCCGGGGTACGCCCTGGATCTCGATCACACGGTCGGTGTGCACCTTGATGATCGCGCCCATTTTCTGCAGGATCGCGATCAGGTCGACGATCTCCGGCTCCACCGCCGCGTTGCGCAGCTCGGTGACGCCCTCGGCCATCACGGCGGTCAGCAGCACCTGCTCGGTCGCACCCACACTCGGGTACGGCAGCTCGAACTTGGTGCCGTGCAGGCCGCTCGGCGCGGTGAGGTGCATGCCCTCCGGCGCCTTGTCGACGACCGCGCCGAACTGCCGCAGCGCCTGGATGTGGAAGTCGATCGGCCGGGGGCCGATGTGGCAGCCACCCAGGTCGGGGATGAACGCGTGCCCGAGCCGGTGCAGCAGGGGCCCGCAGAACAGGATCGGGATCCGGCTCGATCCGGCGTGCACGTTGATCTCGTCGGTGGTGGCGCTCTCCACGTTCGCCGGGTCGAAGATCAGCTCGCCGTCCTCGGCGCCGTCACTGACCCGGACTCCGTGCAGTTCAAGCAGACCTTTGACGATCTCGACGTCGCGGATACGCGGGACGTCGAACAGGCGGCTCGGGGTGTCGCCGAGCAGGGCGGCGACCATCGCCTTCGAAACAAGATTCTTGGCGCCGCGGACCCGGATCTTCCCCGACAACGGGGTACCTCCGTGCACGACCAGTACGTCGTCGGTCAACGCAACCTCCAGCGGAATAGATGCTGCCGGGTAAGGGGTGCGGGGCGGCTGAGCGTCACTCACGGCCGTAGCCCGTAGGGCGCAGCCGCGGGGATACGGCTGGCTCTGTGTCGCCTGGGCAGCATAGCGCTCCGTGACCGAAATGGCGTTGGTCACCCCGACCTAGATGGCACGAAATCGGGACGTCACTGCCTATCGGTACGGCGGCCATTACTGCAAGTAATCGGATCTGCTCACGGAAGGGCGAGCATCTGGTCCAGCGCCACCTTGGCGTGGTGCGCGGTGTCCGGATCCACCGTGATCTGGTTGACAACCCGGCCGGCGACCAGCTCCTCCAGCGCCCACACCAGGTGCGGCAGGTCGATCCGGTTCATCGTCGAGCAGTAGCAGACCGCCCGGTCGAGGAACATGATCTGCTTGTCCGGGTGGGCGTTGGCGAGCCGGCGTACCAGGTTCAGTTCGGTGCCGACCGCCCAGGCCGAGCCGGCCGGCGCGGCCTCGATGGTCTTGATGATGTACTCGGTGGAACCGACGTAGTCGGCCGCCGTCACCACGTCGTAACGGCATTCCGGGTGCACCAGCACGTTTACCCCGGGGACCCGGGTCCGAACCTCGTTCACACTCTCCAGAGTGAACCGGCCGTGCACCGAGCAGTGCCCGCGCCAGAGGATCATCTTGGCCTCGCGCAACTGCTCCGCAGTGAGCCCACCGCCCGGCTTGTGCGGGTCGTAGAGCACGCAGTCGGCCGGGTCCAGACCCAGCTCCAGCACGGCGGTGTTGCGACCCAGGTGCTGGTCGGGCAGGAAGAGCACCCGTTCCCCGCGCTCGAACGCCCAGCGCAGCGCCCGTTCAGCGTTCGACGAGGTGCAGACCACACCGCCGTTGCGGCCGACGAAGCCCTTGATGTCCGCGGACGAGTTCATGTACGTCACCGGCACCGTCGAACCCGCGACGCCCAGCTCCTCCAGCACCTCCCACGCCGTCTCGACCTGGGGCAGCGCGGCCATGTCCGCCATCGAACAGCCGGCGGCCAGGTCGGGCAGGATCACCTGCTGCCTGTCGGTGGTGAGGATGTCGGCGCTCTCGGCCATGAAGTGCACGCCGCAGAAGAGGATGTACTCCGCGTCCGGCCGGGCCGCGGCCTCGCGGGCGAGCTTGAACGAGTCGCCGGTCACATCGGCGAACTGGATCACCTCGTCGCGCTGGTAGTGGTGGCCGAGCACGAACACCCGCTGGCCGAGTTTGGCCTTCGCCGCGGTCGCACGGGCGACCAGGTTCGGGTCACTCGCCGGGGGAAGCTCCCCCGGACAGTCCACGCCACGCTCGCTGTCCGGGTCGGTTCCGCGACCCAGCAGGAGCAGGGCGGTAGCGGTGTTGGACGGCTCTACCCAGGTCGAAGTCACGCCCTCCATGCTCCCACAGCGCGGGGCGCCCGCAGCGCCTGCCGATGTGGGCTGCCACACTGCCGTGATGCGGGTTCTGATCTGTCCAGACAAATTCGCCGGTACCCTCTCCGCCCCCGAGGTGGCCGCCGCCGTGATCGCCGGCTGGCACGACACCGCCCCCGGGGACCAGGCCATCGCCCGACCGCTGGCCGACGGCGGTCCGGGCTTCGTCGAGGTGCTCGCCAACGCGGTCGCCGGCCGCCGGCTGGCGGTGCCGACCGTCGATCCGCTCGGCCGCCCGGCGCAGGGCGAGATCCTCATCACCGACCCGGACGCCGCCGGTGGCGTACCCACCGCGTACGTGGAGAGCGCGCAGGCCTGCGGCCTGCACCTGCTCACCGAGGACGAACGCGACCCGAAGATCACCACCTCGTACGGGCTCGGGTTGCTGATCGCCGCCGCGGTCGAGTCCGGGGCCCGTCGGGTGGTGATCGGGCTCGGTGGCTCGGCCACCAACGACGCCGGTGCGGGCCTGCTCGCCGCCCTCGGCGCCGCCCCGATCGACGAACTCGGCCACGCACTCCCGTACGGGGGTGCCGCGCTGGGCACCGCCTCGGCGCTGGCCGGTGCACCCCGCCTGCGGGAGGTGGAACTGGTCGCGGCGACGGACGTGGACAACCCGCTGACCGGCCTGCACGGCGCCTCGAACGTGTACGGACCACAGAAGGGCGCCTCCCGCGAGGACGTGTTCCTGCTCGACTCCGCCCTGGAGGTGTTCGCCGGTGTGCTGGAGCGGGAGTTGCCGACCTGCCCGCCGGACCTGGCCACCCTGCCCGGTGCCGGTGCGGCCGGTGGGCTCGGGGCGGCGATCCTCGCCCTGGGCGGTCGGTGCGAGTCGGGAATCGCCCTGGTCACCGACATGATCGGGTTGGCCGCAGCGCTGGACGAGGCGGACCTGGTGATCACCGGCGAGGGGTCGTTCGACCACCAGTCCCTGCGCGGGAAGGTGGTCGCCGGCATCGCCGGAGCGGCCCGGGACCGGGGACTGCCCTGCGTGGTGCTCGCCGGCCGGGTCAGCACCGGGCGGCGGGAGGCGGCGGCGGCCGGGGTGACCGAGGCGTACAGCCTGGTGGACCACTTCGGTGGCGAGGAACACGGTGGGGTCGAACAGGCGATGACCCGCCCGGCCGAGGGGCTGCGCGCGGTCAGCGCCCGCCTCGCCGGCCAGTGGAGCCGCTGACCACCGGTCCGTCCCGTAGTGAGTCTCGTAGTAAGTAAGGAAGGGCCCCTCGTCGTCGAGGGGCCCTTCCTCTTCACCCAACCTCAGCCGGCGCGGCCGATGCGCTCCAGTTCCGTACGGCTGTAGTCGGCCGGGACGTGGTCCATCCCGCTGCGGTCGACCGGGGTGCCCCGGTGCCGACCCCGCCGGTCGAGTACGCCGATCGCCGCGATCAGCAGCCCGAACACGGCGATCCCGCTGACCAGCCCGATCGCCGGGTAGAACGAGTCCGGTACGTGCCCGGGTGCCGGTGCGTCGCTGGCCAGGATCGCGGTGACCCCGGCCAGGGCGATCGCGCCGCCGATCTGGAACGAGGTCTGTACCAGCCCGGAGGCGAGACCCTGTTCCTCGTCGGCCACCCCGGAGGTGCCCTGGATGTTCAGGGTCGGGAAGGCCAGCGCGAACCCGGCGCCGAGCAGCAGCATCGTGGGCAGGATCACGCCGACGTAGTTGGCCTGCCCGTCGATCCGCAGGAACAGCAGGTACGCGGCCAGGAAGGCGACAAAACCGCCGGCCACCACCGGGGCGGTGCCGAACCGGTTGACCAGTCCACCGACCCGGGGCCCACCGAAGGCGACGATCAGCCCGGCCGGCAGGAACGCCAGCGCCATGGACAGCGGCGACCAGCCGAGCACCACCTGCACGTAGAGCGTGCCGATGAACTGGAACCCGATGTAGGAACCGGTCACCGCGAGCGCGCCCAGGTTGGCCCGTACCAGGGTCCGGTTGCGCAGGATGCCGAGGCGTACCAGCGGGTGGGCGACCCGGCGTTCGATCGACACGAACGCCACGACCAGCGCCGCCACCAGGGCGAAGGACCCGAGCGTACGGGCCGACAGCCAGCCGGCGTTCGGCGCTTCGACCACGGCGTACACCAGGAGCAGTAGCGCCGCGGTGGAGGTGGCCGCGCCGCCGAGGTCGTAGCCGGCACCGGCCGGGCGCTCGGTCCGGTGACGCGGGATGAGCTTGATCCCGGCGATCAGGATGACCAGCGCGATCGGTGCCGGGAGCAGGAAGGTCATCCGCCACCCGGCCTCGGTCAGCAGCCCGCCGAGGATGAGGCCCATGGAGAAGCCGCTGGCCCCGCAGGCGGTGTAGAAGCTGAGCGCCCGGTTGCGGGCCGGGCCCTCGTGGAACGTGGTGGTGATGATCGACAGGCCGGCCGGGGCGGTGAAGGCGGCGGCGACGCCCTTGACGAACCGGGTGCCGATCAGCAGGTTCGGGTCGTCGACCAGGCCGCCGAGCAGGGATGCGAGGGCGAAGACGCCGATCGCCCAGAGGAAGACCCGGCGCCGGCCGAGCAGGTCCGCGGCCCGCCCGCCGAGCAGCAGCAGGCCGCCGTAGCCGAGCACGTAGCCGCTGACGATCCACTGCAGGGCCGAGTTGGTGAGCCCGAGGTCGGCCTGGATCGAGGGCAGTGCCACGCCGACCATCGAGACGTCGAGTCCGTCGAGGAAGAGCGCGCCACAGAGTACGAGCAGGGTGCCGTACAGACGGGCGGTCATGTGCGGCCCGCCGGTGGGGTTCTCCGGGGCGGATGACCCGGATGGTGGCTCGCTGTCGGATTTGGTCGGAGTTGTGGGAAGTGCCATGAGCAGCAACTTACTTGCGTCTGCATCTAATGCACAAGCAATAAGTGTATGAACACATTTTGCTTGAGCATCTGGTAGGATCGCGGACGTGTCCGAAGACGACCGGCTAGTAACCGAATGGCGCCAGCTCGCCAGCAGGTACGCGGCGGCTTCTTGCGCGCTCGAACGCGAGCTGCACGATCGACACGGCCTCGGGATGAGCGAGTTCGAGGTGATCGACCGGCTCGCCACCGCCGAGGCGGCCAAACTGCGCATGCAGGAGCTGGCCGAACTGGTACACCTGAGTCAGAGCGCGTTGAGTCGGGCGGTCGCCCGGCTGGAGCGCGACGGGCTGGTCTGCCGGGCGCTCTGCGAGCAGGACCGTCGCGGAGTCTTCGTCACGCTCACCGACACCGGTCGGCAGCGTCAGGAAGAGGCCCGGCCCACGCAGCGGGCGGTGCTGGAAGCGAGCCTCGGCGCGGCGGCAGTGCCGTCAGCCGGGTGACCCGCACCTCATCGACCTACAATTAGATCTGAACCACATTGGGAATGGCCGGTCAGAGGGCTAGCGTTGGCCAGTACGGACCCAAGACACCGTCGCAGGGGAGACTTTCACGTGACCACGCCAGTGCAGACCGAGTCGACTGAGTCGACCGAGGCAAAGGCCCCAAGCAGCATCGTCCTCACCGACATCGCGGCGCAGAAGGTCAAGGCCCTGATCGAGCAGGAAGGCCGCGACGACCTGCGGCTGCGGGTCGCCGTCCAGCCGGGTGGCTGCTCCGGCCTGCGTTACCAGCTCTTCTTCGACGAGCGCTCGCTCGACGGCGACGTCGTCAACGACTTCGGCGGCGTCGAGGTGGTTGTCGACCGGATGAGCGTTCCGTACCTCACCGGCGCGACGATCGACTTCGCCGACCGGATCGACGCCCAGGGCTTCACCATCGACAACCCGAACGCGCAGAACTCCTGCGCCTGCGGCGACTCGTTCCACTAGATCCGACCGCTCGGCGGCGCGGCCCAAGGGGTGCGTCCCACGAACCACCGGCGGGGCCTTCCGTGCCGCCTGCGCTGTCCAGCCCGACGCACGTCACACGTCGGGGCGGACAGTGCAGGTGGCGGGAGGCCCCGCTTTTGTCGTACCCGAAGGATTTTTCTCCTCCCGTGCCGACTCGTGACCCGGCGGTGGCCGCTAACCGACGGACCGGCGACGATCCGGTGGCCGGGCCGGTAGGCTGACTCGGCTGTACAACCGACACCGACCCGAGGGCCGACATGAAGATCGCCGTTACTGGCTCGATCGCCACCGATCACCTGATGCACTTCCCGGGCAGGTTCGCCGACCAGCTCCTCGCCGACCAGCTCGACAAGGTGTCACTCTCCTTCCTCGTCGACGACCTCGTGCTGCGCAGGGGTGGGGTGGCGGCCAACATCGCCTTCGGCATGGCCCAGCTCGGACTCCGGCCGATCCTGCTCGGCGCGGTCGGTGCCGACTTCGCCGACTACCGGTCCTGGTTGGAGCGGCACGGCGTCGACTGCGACTCGGTCCACGTCAGCGAGGTCGCCCACACCGCGCGCTTCGTCTGCACCACCGACCTCGACATGTGCCAGATCGCCTCCTTCTACGCCGGGGCGATGAGCGAGGCCCGCAACATCGAGCTGGCCCCGGTCGCCGACCGGGTCGGCGGCCTCGACCTCGTCCTGGTCAGCGCGAACGACCCGGCCGCGATGCTCCGCCACTCCGCCGAGTGCCGGGAACGCGGCTACGCCTTCGCCGCCGACCCGTCCCAGCAGCTCGCCCGGATGGACGGCAGCGACGTGGTCGGCCTGATCGACGGCGCCGAATACCTCATGACCAACGAGTACGAGAAGTCCCTGCTGCAGAGCAAGGCCGGGCTGACCGACGCCCAGCTCCTGGAGCGGGTCAAGGTCCGGGTCACCACCCTGGGCAAGGACGGGGTCGAGATCGCCGGCCGCGACTTCGCGACGTTCCGGGTACCGATCGCCCGCGAGATCGAGGCGACCGACCCGACCGGTGTCGGCGACGGCTTCCGGGCCGGCTTCCTCGCCGCCATCTCCTGGGGACTGGGCCTGGAACGGGCCGCCCAGGTCGGCTCGCTGATCGCCACCCACGTGCTGGAAACCGTCGGCCCGCAGGAGTACGAGGTCCGCAGCGACCTGTTCATCAAGCGGATGGCCGAGTCGTACGGGGGCGAGGCGGCCGAGGACATCCGGCCGTACCTGAACGCCTGAGCGGATGCCCGTACCCGTGAACGGCCACCTGGTCGCGTTCGCCGGGCTGCCCGGGGTGGGCAAGAGCACCCTGGCGGCCCGGCTCGGGGCGGCACTGAACGCCCCGGTCCTGCCCGTCGACCCGATCGAGCGGGTGCTCGCCGAACACGGCATCCCCGCCGGCCACCTCTCCTACCTCAGCGTCGCCGCCCTGGCCGAGGTGCAACTCGGCCTCGGGCTGCCGGTGATCGTCGACGCGGTCAACCCGGTCGCCTCGGCCCGTGGCCTCTGGCACGACCTGGCCGAACGGACCGGGGTCCCGCTGCACGTGATCGAGGTCTGTTGCGCCGACGAGGCGGAACACCGCCGCCGGGTCGAAGAGCGCCCCGCCGCCCCCCTAGTCCCCACCTGGGAACAAACCCTGCTCCGCCGCGCCGAGTACGAGCCCTACATAGGCCCCCGCCTGATAGTCGACACCTCCATCCCCGGCGACCCCCTCCCCGCCATCCTCACCTACCTCCAGCCCGGTTCTCCTCGTTGACCCCGCCTCTCTCCGTTGATCATGAAGTTAGCGACGGATTTTCCGCCTTCAGGCGTCGCTAACTTCATGATCAACGGCTTTGGGGAGGGGGACCGAGAGGTGTTGGTGGGTTAGGAGCCAGGTGTGGTTGTGGCGTTGGAAGATTCGGGTGCCGCGGGACCAGGTGTCGGTGGCGGGGGCGTTGGGGGGCTCTATGCGTACGTGGTTGAGGCCCCAGGCGACGGCTAGGTCGTCGCGTACGAGGATCTTCAGGTCGGGGACCGTCCAGGTGACGGCCGTCTCGGGCGGGGCGGCGTCGAGGTTGCGCTTGCAGAGTTCGCGTACGGCGTCGATGCCCAGGTAGCGCAGCGGCTCCTCGTGCTCGTACGAGACCACGTCGTCGGCGATCGCGGCCATCATGCCGTCCAGGTCCCTCGCGGCGGTGTCGGCGAACCACCGCTCGTGCAGCTCCCGTACCTCCCGCTCAGCATCGAGATCATCACGGGCGGGGCTGTCGATCGGGTCGCTCAGCGGGAACGAGTGGTGCTCGTGGGCGATCACCCAGCGGCCGTCCTCCCGGCGTAGCCCGAAGGTCAGCCGAAGCCGGTTGGCCGGATTCGCGGCGAGATCCTGCTCGGTCCCGCAGCGCAGCAGGGCGTACGCGAAGGCAACGTCCTCGCCCGCCGTGACCTCCAGCGACTCGATTTCGAACGAGGCGCCACCGCGCTGCCACTCGAAGAAGGACGGCCACGTATCCCGGTAGGCGTCGAGCCCGCGCACCCCCTCGTACGGTGGCGGCACGTCGAACATCACGACGTCCTTGGCGTGGTCGGCGAGCACCCCGCTCAGGTCGCCGCCGTGCACCGCCTCGGCCCAGTGTTCGATCAGGGCGCGGATCTGCTCTTCGTTGGTCGACATGGGTAAGCCCAATCCCTCCGGCTTGATTACGTCCGTCAGGGACTACAACCCGCGCCAACCCGAAAACTCATCGCAGCGCCCGCTCGGGGTTCCCGGGCACGTCGATCCCCGGCTGCTCAGCCCTGTGACGAGCCGACAACAACAGGGTTCAGCAGCCGTGGATCCGGCCCGTGGTGGCGAGGAAGGAGGCCCAGGCGGGACGGTCGAAGACGAGTACGGGGCCGGCCGGTTCCTTGCTGTCGCGTACGGCGATCGACCCGTCGGGCGCGGCGGTCGAGGTGGGCAGGAACGTCCACTCGACGCAGGCCCCGTTGTCCGTGCTGCGGCCGCTCTTGACCCAGTGGCGTGGCTCAGGTCGGGGTGGACACGAGGGTCCTCCGGGGCGGCTAGACCAGACCGGCCAGCTCCCGGATCATCGCGCGGGAATCGGCGGGGAAGAGGGCGCCCCCACGCAGGTCGTCTGCCACCAGCTATAAGCCCGTACGCTGCCCGGACCCTCCACGTACATGTCCCACCTGCCCACCCGACGCTTCGCCACCTACGAGCAGTACGGCCCCCCTCGACGGACACGTACGCCCGGGGAAACCACCCTGCCCACCCCGCTACCCCTTCGTCGATCTAGGGCGAATACATGTGAGTTGATCTCCGATCACCACCATTTGCCCTAGATCGCCGAAACGTCGGGGCGGGGAGGGGCGGGGGAGGGGAGGGGAGGGGAGGGAGGGGTTACTGGAGGCGGCGGAGGTCGTAGGCGGGGGAGCCGGCGACGGACACGGCGGCGACGAACTCCTGGCCGCGCATGCGGCACCAGGCGGGGAAGTCGATCGCGGCGGCCGGGTCGTCGGCGAGGACCCGCAGGACCGCACCGACCGGCAACTCGGGCAGGCGGCGGGCGGCGGCGATCACCGGCAGCGGGCAGCGCTGCCCGAGACAGTCCAGCACCTCGACGGGATCGGAAGAGGCGGCGGCGGTCACAGGCCCACCACCCCGGCCTCGGCCCGCAGGTCGGCGACGACCGTGGGCAGTTCGGCCAGGAACCGGTCCACCTCGGCGGCGGTGCTCTCCCGGTGCAGGGAGATCCGTACGTTGCCGTGTGACAACACTCCCATCGCCGCCAGCACGTGCGACGGTTCCAGGGTCGACGAGGTGCAGGACGAGCCGGAGGAGACCGCGAACCCGCGCCGGTCCAGCGCGTGCAGCAGCGCCTCGCCGTCGACGTACAGGCAGGAGAAGGTGACCAGGTGCGGGAGCCGGTCATCCGGGTCGCCGACCACCTCGACGTCCGGGACCGTCGCGGCGACGGTCGCCCGGATCCGGTCGACCAGGGCCGACAACCGGGCCGCCTCCGCGACCGCGTCGGTGGTCACCGCCCGCAGCGCGGCCGCCGCCGCCACGATCGCCGGCAGGTTCAACACCCCCGGCGTACGCCCGGCCTCCCGCTCGTCCTCCGGGTAGGGCGACAGCCAGCGGGTGCCCTTGCGGACCACCAGCAGCCCGACGCCGGGCGGCCCGCCCCACTTGTGCGCGCTGGCCGACAGGACCGACCAGCCCTCCGGCAGCGGCACCCGGCCGAGGGACTGGGCCGCGTCGACGTAGAGCGGGACCCCGGCCGTGGCGCAGACCTCGGCCGCCTCGGTCACGGGCTGTAACGTACCGACCTCGTGGCTGGCACTGATCAGTGCGGCGAACGCCACACCGGGCGCGGTCACCGCCGCCGACCAGGCCGCCGGGTCGATCCGGCCCAGCCGGTCCACGGGTACGGAGACCGCCGAACCGCCGGCCGTCACGTGCCGCCCCGCCGCGTGCAGGACCGCGGAGTGTTCGATCGCCGAATGCACCAGCATGTTCCCCGCCCGGCGGCGCCCGGCCAACCCGCCGAGCACGGCGGCGTGCGCCGCGGTCGTACCGCTGGCGGTGAAGGAGAGCTCGTCCGGGCGTACCCGCAGGATGTCGGCGGTCGCGGCCCGCGCCGCGTCGAGTAGCTGGCGTGCCCGGCGGGCCTGCGTGTACAGCTTGGCCGGGTCGGCCCAGCCGTCGGTGAGGGCGGCGAGCAGGGCCTGGCGGGCCACCGGATGCAGTGGTGCGGCGGTGGCTGTGTCGAAGTAGACCGGCGTTACGCTCTCCGGCGGCGCTACGGGGTTCACACTGTGAACGGTAACCCGGCTCGGATCGAGCAAGATCCCCATTGGGGGACAGAGTGACCCCAGAGCCGTTCGGCCCGGCATGGTCGAGTAATCTGCGACCGTCGGTGACGCCTTTGCTGTTGGTACGGAAAACAGACACCAGCGGCGCGCTAGGGAGGCAGGACCAGGTGGTCGCAAGGGGTTCAGATGTACGGCCCACGGCCGGAAGGCGCAGCCAACGGCGTAATGCCGTCCGGCTCGCCGGGCTCGGTGTCGGTGGCGCGGCGCTGCTGACCCTGCTCACCGGCTGTGACGTCGGCGAGGCGGTTAACGGCTTCGGTTGGCCGCAGGGCGGAATCACGCCGCAGTCGCACCGGATGTACGACCTGTGGATCGCGTCCGCGATCGCCGCGCTCGCGGTCGGCGTATTCGTGTGGGGCCTGATCTTCTGGTGCATCATCCGTTACCGCAAGCGCGGTGACTCGCTGCCCGTACAGACCCGGTTCAACATGCCGATGGAGTTCCTTTACACCATCGCGCCGGTTCTCATCGTGGCGGTGCTCTTCTACTACACCGCGATCATCCAGACCGACGTCGACCGGACGTCGAAGAACCCGGATGTGACCGTCGAGGTAGTCGCGTTCAAGTGGAACTGGCAGTTCAATTACCGCGACGGTGTCGGACCCGACGCCAACACGGTCGCCTCCACGCTCGGCACCACCGAGGTGATTCCGATCCTGGTGCTGCCGACCGACCGGACCATCCGGTTCGAGGAGACCAGCAAGGACGTCATCCACTCGTTCTGGGTGCCCGAGCTGCTCTTCAAGCGGGACGTCTTCCCGGGCAACGTACGCAACGTCTTCGAGGTCACCCGGTTGACCACCGAGGGCGCGTACGTCGGCCGCTGCGCCGAACTCTGCGGCACGTACCACTCGATGATGAACTTCGAGCTGCGCGTGGTCTCGCCGACCGAGTACGACCAGTTCCTGGCGGCGAAGAAGGCCGGTCAGTCGACGCAGGACGCGCTGAGCGCGATCGGCGAGGATCCGCTGGCCACCACGACCGAGCCGTTCAAGACCCGGCGTGACGAGAACAACTTCAACAAGACCAACGCTACCGGCGTGGGAAGCTGAGGACGGGCATGAAGTCTGAGTGGCGCCTCTTCGGCATCCTCGCGGTCTTTCTGTTCATCGCGACCTTCGTCTACGCGGGTTGGACCGATGGTCAGATGGGCCACGTCGACTGGATCGGCAGCACCGCCCTGGCGCTGTCCACCCTGCTCCTGTTGATGTGCGGTGGCTTCTTCTGGTTCGTCTCCCGGCGGATCGACCCGCGCCCGGAGGACCGGCCGGACGCGGAGATCGCGGACGGCGCCGGGGAGATCGGCTTCTTCAGCCCCGGCAGCTACTGGCCGTTCGGCCTGGCCGTCTCGGCCAGCATCGCCGGCCTCGGCCTGGTGTTCTGGCTCTGGTGGCTGATCGGCGTCGGCCTGCTCGCGGTCATCTTCTCCGCCTGCGGCCTGCTCTTCGAGTACTACTCCGGCACCCGGCGCACCGCCGAGCACTGAGCCGGTAGCCGGCAACACCGGCAACACGCATCGAGCCGTCGACCGGGATCCGTCCCGGTCGACGGCTTTTTGGCATGGTCACCGAGACTCGGCATGGTCTCCCGCATGCGGGACCGGGCTGTACGCAGAGGTGCGTACAGCCCGGCGAAAGCACTGGTAGAGCCCCTAACGGCCGACGTGGGCCCCTTCGGGGAGGGGTCAGGCTTCCTCGGACGCCTTGGCGGCCGTGGCGACCTCGATCCAACGGTCGAGGGTACGGGCGGCGGCGCCGGAGTCGATCGACTCCTCGGCGACCCGCAGCCCCTCGCGCAACGACGTCATCAGGTCGCCGCCCAGCCCACCGGCGGCAGCCAGGGCCGCTGCCGTGTTGACCAGCACCGCGTCCCGGACCGGGCCGCGCTCACCGGCGAGCAGCCGGCGGGCGGCGTCGGCGTTGAAGGTCGCGTCCCCGCCACGCAGGTCACCCGGGGCGGAGCGGGGCAGACCGAGGTCGGTCGAGTCGACCACGGTCTCGGTCACCCGGCCGTCGGCGGCGACCCACACCCGGGTCGGCGCGGCGGTGCTGAACTCGTCCAGCCCGTCCTCACCCCGCATCACCAGCACCGAGTCGCCACGGCCGGCGAACACGCCGGCCATCACCGGGGCCATCCGCAGGTCGAAGCAGCCGACCGCGGCGGCGGTGGGCCGGCCCGGATTGGTCAGCGGACCGAGGAAGTTGAAGGCGGTCGGCACGCCGAGTTCACGGCGCGGAACCGAGGCGTGTCGAAAGCCGGGGTGGAATCGGGCGGCGAAACAGAAGCCGATCCCGACCTCGGTGACGCAGCGTGCCACCCCGGCGGGGCTGAGGTCGAGCGGGATGCCGAGGAATTCGAGCAGGTCGGCGGCACCGCACGAGGAGGAGGCGGCCCGGTTGCCGTGCTTGACCACGCGTACGCCGGCCCCGGCCACCACCATCGCGGTCATGGTCGAGATGTTGACCGTGTGCGCCCGGTCGCCGCCGGTGCCGACCACGTCGACCGCGCCGGCCCGGATCTCGTCCGGCAGGTCCACCGGCACCGCGCTGGTGAGCATCGCCTCAACCAGACCGGCCAGCTCGGCGGTGGTCTCACCCTTGGCCCGCAGCGCCATCGCGAACCCGGCGATCTGGACCGGGGTGGCCGACCCGGACATGATCTCGCCCATCGCCCAGGCCGTGTCGGCGGTGGACAGTTCCTCGGCGCGCAGCAGCGCGGCGAGCAGGTTCGACCAGGTCCGTTCGCCCACGGTGGGCCTCCCGAGCGGGGGTTGGGATACGGGCTGTGGCGCAGGTTCCCCGGTGGGCTCGACCGCGTGGGGCGCGGTCGGCCGGTCCAGCGTCAGGCCGCGCTGCTCGCCCCGCTCGCGCGTACGCGCAGCAGGTCGGCGACGGTCCGGCCGGTGGTCACCGGGTCGAGCGGGTGCACCAGGGTCGCGTCGACCTGGGCGTACGCGGCCAGCCAGCGGTCCGCCGCGCGGGCGATCACCACGCAGGTGGGCGGTGAGTCCTCACGGTCGTCCTTGATCTGCCGCGCGATGCCGATGCCGCCGGCCGGGGTCGCCTCACCGTCGAGCAGCATCAGGTCGATCTCGTAGGTGTTGACCAGCCGGACGCACTCCGCGTAGGTGGAGGCGTCGACGAACTCGACCGAGAGGTCACTGGCCGGACGGGTGCCCACGGCGGAGCGCATCCGGTCCCGGACCTGCGGGTCGTCGCTGTACAGCAGGACGGTGTAAAGACGTTCGGTCATCGGTCCCAGGGCTCCCAGGTCGTAGCTGCCCGCTGATCGTACCGGTCGCCGCCGGGCGGGCCGGTTCCACCCGTGGACAGGGGCCGGGGCCGCCCGGATGGCGGGACCGGGCGATCGACGTCCCGCCCCGTCCGCGACCCGCGGTCGGTCCGGTGCCACCCCCGGCCGGTCGGGCCGGGGTACGGACTCAGCCGGTCGCGCCGCCGGACACGCTCGAAGCGGAGGCGCTGCCGGACGGGGTCGGGACGCTGCCGGACGGGGTCGGGGTGCTGCCGGACGGGGGCGGGACGGGCGGGTCGGCCTCGTCGGGGCCCACGGGGTCGAGCGTGGTGGTGGAGGGCGCCCCAGCGGCGGAGACGGTGGCGGCGGCGAGGTCGCGGGCCTCCTGGCGGTCGAGCTCACGGTCGACCCGGCGGGCCTCCCGCTCCGACTGCCGCATCCACTGGAGCACCAGAACCGCGATCATTGTCACGCTGACGAACTCGCCACCGGCCCACAGGATGCCCCCGGCGACCTTCTGGTCGGCCCACGGGTCGGACCAGTCGAGGGCGAGCGAGGGGTACCAGTCGCCGCCGAAGAGGGTGGAACTCTGCATCACGGTGAGCCCCAGCACGGTGTGGAACGGCACCGAGAGCAGCATCAGCAGCGCCCGTCCCGGGTACGGCCAGCGTCCCGGCAGCGGGTCCAGCCCGACCAGCGGCCAGAAGAACAGGCAGCCGGTGAGGATGAAGTGGGCGTGGATCAGCTCGTGCGCCCACGCGTGTTCGAGGGTGAAGCGGTAGAGGTCCGTGAAATAGAGCACGAACGGGTTCACCACGAACAGGCCGAAGGCGAACAGCGGAAAGGCGAGCACTCGGGCCACCCGGCTGTGCACCACCGCGAGCAGTCGGCGACGCGGCGCGCCGGTGAGCGTACGCAGAGCGAGGGTCATCGGCGCGCCGAGCGCGAGGAAGATCGGCGCGACCATGGACAGGACCATGTGCTGAACCATGTGTACGGACAGCAGCGACGTGTCGTACGCGTGCAGCCCGCTGACCGTCACCGCCGCTATCGAACCGAGTCCGGGGCCGATGAACAGCACCGTCCGGGAGACCGGCCAGTGGTCGCCACGTACCCGCAGCCGGTGCACCCCGTACAGGTAGAGGCCGGTGGCGAGCACCAGGCCGACCGCCAACCAGCTGTCCAGCCTGGTCTGGGTGAAGATCGCGGAGACGGTGAACGGGGGCGGACCGGAAACCTCGGCCGACGCCAGGGTCGGCGTCAAGGTCGAGGTGAGGGTGTGAATCGGATCGACGCGCAGCACGTTTTTCAGGCTAGGCCAGTCGAAGCGGGCAAGGTTAGCTACCCCGGAACTCGTGCCGGTTTTGCCACCCCGAGGATCGCGGGTGCTGATCGGGGGCAATAATGACCGCGTGACAGCGGCCCCAGCCATTGACAAGAGCCGGATCCACTCTCTGACGCGTCCGAACATGGTCAGCGTCGGGACGATCGTGTGGCTCTCCAGCGAACTGATGTTCTTCGCGGCGCTCTTCGCGATGTACTTCTCGATCCGTGCGGCTGCGCCGGATCAGTGGGAGAAGCACACCGAGGTGCTCAAGGTCCCGTACGCGACGACGTTCACGGTGATCCTGGTGTTGTCCTCGGTCACCTGCCAGCTCGGCGTCTTCGCCGCGGAGCGGGGTGACGTGCATGCGCTGCGGCGTTGGTTCACGCTCACCTTCGTGATGGGCCTGATCTTCGTGCTTGGTCAGCTCAACGAGTACCGCAGCCTGGTACACGAGGGCGTCAAGATCAACACGGACGGCTACGGATCGATGTTCTATCTGACCACCGGCTTCCACGGCCTGCACGTCACCGGTGGTCTGATCGCGTTCATCATCTTCATGATGCGCACCACCATGGGTCGGTTCACCCCGGCTCAGGCCACCTCGGCGATCGTCGTGTCGTACTACTGGCACTTCGTCGACGTTGTGTGGATTGCGCTGTACGGCATGATCTACTGGCTTCAGTGATCATGGCGCCGTCACCTTGCGCGCCGCCGCCCCGTCCCTGAGAAAAGGTCGAGACACCGTTAAGGACACAGGCCATGACTTCTGACACCCCCAGCGCGCGAACCGGCGCGGCCGGCTCCGATGCGGGCGGCCCCGGGACGCGGGCCAGCCGGGGCGATCGCCAACGCGGCATCTTCGCGCGGCTGCGCAGCGGCCGGTCCGCGCCGCGCAGCCGGGGCCGCCGGCGGCTGGGCGCCGCCGTGCGCCTGGTGGCCGCCCTGATCCTGGCCGGCGGTGCCTACACCGTGTTCGCGCCGGGCCTGCAGGCGCAGGACACCCCGCAGCTTTCCAGCGCGGCCCAGGAGGGCAAGGCGCTGTTCGACGTCAGCTGCGTCTCCTGCCACGGCCGCAACGCCCAGGGCATCGAGGGCCGGGGCCCGAGCCTGATCGGCGTCGGCTCCGCCTCGGTCGAGTTCCAGGTGGGATCCGGGCGCATGCCGCTCGGCCGCCAGGAGGCTCAGGCCGAGCGCAAGCCCCCGGTCTTCAACGAGGACCAGACCACCCAGCTCGGCCAGTACGTCCAGGAACTCGGCGGCGGGCCGCAGGTGCCCGAGCGCGAGAACTTGAGGGCCGGCGGCGACGTCGCCGAGGGCGGCGAGCTCTACCGGATCAACTGCGCGGCCTGCCACGGCTTCGGCGGCGGCGGTGGTGCGCTCTCCTCGGGCAAGTTCGCGCCGAACCTGAAGCCGGCCACCGACCGGCAGATCTACGCCGCGATGCTCACCGGCCCGCAGAACATGCCGGTCTTCGGTGACAACCAGATCCGCCCCGAGGAGAAGGCCGACATCATCGCCTTCGTCCAGGAGACGCTGAAGCACGAGCAGGACCCGGGTGGCTTCTTCAACCTCGGCCGGTTCGGCCCGTCCACCGAGGGTCTGGCCATCTTCCTGGTCGGCATCGTCGCGCTGGTCTTCACCAGTCTCTGGATTGCGGGGAAGTCATGAGCACCGGCACCACGCACGGGGCGGCCGAGCACGAGGAGCTCGACCTGAACGACCCCCGGCTGTCGCACTTCGAGGTCATGAAGGAGGGCGCGCGGCGGGACGGCATCGAGATCGTCCACTACGAGCCGCCGTTCCCCGTTCTCGGCACCAAGGCCGAGCGTCGGCTGACCCGTACGATTTCGTTGTTCTTCCTGCTCACCGGCCTGGCCGCGACCGCCTTCCTGGCGATCTACATCTGGTGGCCGTGGGAGTACAAGCCGGGTTCCGGTGACGACAAGGTCTTCACCCCGCTGCTCGGCCTGACCCTCGGCCTGGCGCTGCTCGGCGTCGGCTTCGGCATCCTGGCCTGGGGCAAGAAGCTGCTGCCCAAGGAGGTCTCGATCCAGGGCCGGCACGACGGCGGATCGGACCCGACGGACCGGAAGATCGCCGGTAGCACGATCGTCTACATGGCCGAGGAACTCGGCTTCAAGCGCCGGCCGCTGCTCGGGTTCGCCGCGCTGGCCGGGCTCGCCCCGGTCGGTCTGGTCGCCGCCGCGCCGCTGGTCGGTGGTCTGATCCAGCAGCCGCACAAGAACAACCAGATGTTCACCACCGGCTGGGCCCCGCATGACGGCAAGAGGGTCCGGCTGACCCGCGAGGACGGCACGCCGCTGCGTCCCGAGGACGTCAGCGCCGGTGGCCAGCTCACCGTCTTCCCGGGCATCGAGGACGGCGTCAGCAACAAGCACGCCGACTCCCCGACGCTCCTGATCCACCTGCGCGAGGACGACGCCCGTCGGGCCGAGGCGGCCAACAACAGCGCGAACCACGAGAACTTCATGTGGGGCAACTACATCGCGTTCTCGAAGATCTGCACCCACGCCGGCTGTCCCGCGAGCCTCTACGAGCAGCAGACCAACCGGCTGCTCTGCCCGTGTCACCAGTCGCAGTTCCTGATCACCAGCAATGCCCGACCGGTGTTCGGGCCCGCCAGCCGCCGCCTGCCTCAGCTGCCGATCGAGGTGGACGAGGAAGGCTTCTTCGTGGCGAAGTCCGACTTCACCGAGACCGTCGGGCCAGACTTCTGGGAGCGGCCGTGAAGCGCCGAAAGTTCGACGTAGCAGCGGTACCGGGCAAGGCTGCCGGCGAGGTCGACGACCGGCTGCAGGTGGCCACCCCGTTGCGGGCGTTGCTGAACAAGGTCTTCCCGGACCACTGGTCGTTCCTGCTGGGCGAGATCGCGCTCTTCTCGTTCGTCGTGCTGCTGCTGACCGGTGTCTTCCTGACCTTCTTCTTCGAGCCCGCGATGACCGAGGTCACGTACAACGGCAGTTACGCGCCGCTGCGCGGGGCGCACATGTCGGCCGCGTACGCCTCCAGCCTGGACCTCTCGTTCGATGTCCGCGGTGGCCTCATCATGCGGCAGATGCACCACTGGGCCGCCCTGATGTTCATGGCGTCGATCGTCGTGCACATGATGCGGATCTTCTTCACCGGCGCGTTCCGCAAGCCGCGTGAGCTGAACTGGATCATCGGTACGCTGCTGTTCTGGATCGGCTTCCTGGCCGGCTTCAGCGGCTACTCCCTTCCGGACGACGGCCTCTCCGGCACCGGCCTGCGGATCGCCTCGGCGATCATGCTCTCCATCCCGGTGATCGGCTCCTGGGTGACCTCGTCGATCTTCGGTGGCGAGTTCCCCGGTGACATCATCATCAGCCGGTTCTACATCGCCCACGTGCTGCTGATCCCCGGTCTGCTGCTGGCGTTGATCAGCGCCCACCTCGGCCTGGTCTTCAAGCAGAAGCACACCCAGTGGCCCGGCCCCGGCCGGACCAACAGCAATGTGGTCGGGGAGCGGATGTTCCCCCGCTACGCGCTGAAGCAGGGCGGCTTCTTCATGATCGTCTTCGGCGTGATCGCGCTGCTCGGCGGTCTGTTCCAGATCAACCCGATCTGGCTGTTCGGCCCGTACGAGGCCTGGGTGGTCTCCTCGGCCAGCCAGCCCGACTGGTACGTGATGTTCCTCGACGGCTCGACCCGGTTGATGCCGTCCTGGCAGATCAACATCCCGATCGGTGACGGGTACGTCATCCCGCCGCTGTTCTGGCCAACGGTCGTGCTGCCGGGCATCCTGACCATGTTGCCGATCTTCTACCCGTTCATCGAAGCGCGGTTGAACAAGGACAACAAGATCCACAACCTGTTGCAGCGCCCCCGGGACAACCCCAGCCGTACCGCTCTCGGTGCGATGGCCGTCTCGTTCTACCTGGTGCTGACCCTCTCGGGGGCCAACGACGTCATCGCCGACAAGTTCTTCATCAGCCTGAACGCGATGACCTGGGCCGGCCGGATCGGTCTGATCCTGGTGCCGCCGCTTGCGTACTACGTCACCTACCGGCTCTGCCTGGGTCTCCAGCAGCACGACCGCGAGGTACTGGTACACGGCGTCGAGACCGGCATCATCCGCCGGCTGCCGGACGGGCGCTTCATGGAGGTGCACCAGCCGCTGGCCGACACCGACGAGCACGGCCACGGCGGGCTCGAGTACGTCGGCTGGGTGGTCCCGAAGAAGATGAACCGGCTCGGTGCACTCGGACCGGCCATCAAGGGCTTCTTCTACCCGATCGAGAAGCCGGTCGAAGCCCCGGTCTCACCCGGTCACCCCCCGGTAGAACCCCTCGACCGCGAGGAAATCACCAGCACCAAGCACTAACCCCCGCACCCCCAGCACCAACGTGGCGCCCGCCGAACCCCGGCGGGCGCCACGCCCTTCCCCACCCCACCCACCCCCACCCACCCCACCCTCACCCCGTTGATCATGAAGTTAGCGACGCTCCGGAGCCTCCGGGACGTCGC
>NZ_JBSGCD010000026.1:0-110353 GCF_053601675.1 Micromonospora sp. NPDC004704
ACGCCCGGTTACATTCCGAACCCGGAAGCTAAGCCCTCCAGCGCCGATGGTACTGCACTCGGGAGGGTGTGGGAGAGTAGGACGCCGCCGGACTTTTTTCTAGTTAGGGCCACCCTTCGGGGTGGCCCTAACTTGTTTTCCACCCCGAATGCCTGAGCCGCATGTGACGTCAGGGACGGGTGCGACTGCCCTGGTGGAAGCTCATCCCGTACGGGTGACGTGGCCGAGGCGGCAACGGGGAGGCTGCCTGCCGGGGAAGGAGGCTCATCCTGGCCGGGTGGGGCGCCCTCCCACCGCGCTCGACGCGATAGGGGGCCGCAGTGAAGCCGTACGTCACCATCCTGGCCGGCAACGCCTTCGTGGTCAGCGACGGTCGCGGCGACATCGAACCCTCGGCGCTCGTACCGACCGGGATGTTCTCGTTCGATCAGCGTTTCCTGTCCGAGTGGAAACTGACCATCAACGGTGAGCGTCTGCACGCCCTCTCCGTCGACGACCTCCAGTACTACGAATCGCGATTCTTCCTCGTGCCCGGAGAACCGACCCACTACCTCGACGCCAAGGTCTCCGTCATCCGGCACCGGAAGCTCAGCGGAGGGCTCCAGGAGGAACTGACCGTACTGAACCACCGGGGCGAGACGGTCGATTTCACCGTACGGCTGGACATGGCGGCCGACTTCGTCGACGTGTTCGAACTCAAGCAGTCCCTGGCCACGAAGCGCGAGACGTCGGTGGTGGTCGAGGACGGCTACCTCCGCCTCCGTTACGTCCGCGACAGCTACGTACGGGAAGCGCTGGTGTCGTCGAGCGCCCCGGCCGACATCGACGAACACGGGATGACCTTCCGACTCCGGCTGGCGCCACACGGGCAGTGGACGACCCTGCTGAAGGTAACCGCCCACCTGCCCGGCCAAGGTGGGAAGGACACCCGGGACCTCCTGGACACCCACCGGGCCGCGGTGAACCCGGAGACACAGCGGGACCTCGAATCGTGGCTCGCCGGTGCGCCACAGCTCGGCTGCGACGACGCCGCGCTGGCGACGGCGTACCGGCGAGGGCTGATCGACCTGGCGGCGGTCCAGTTCGGTGCGCTCGCCACCGGCGCGAACCTGATCGCCGCCGGAACACCCTGGTTCATGACCTTCTACGGTCGGGACAGCATCCTGACCTCCATCCAGGCCATGGCGTTCACACCACAGCTCGCGGTCGGCACGCTGAACACCTTCGCCGCGACACAGGCCACCGTGTTCGACGACTTCCGGGAGAAGGAACCCGGCAAGATCCTGCACGAGTTCCGGTACGGGGAGTCGGCCGCGTTCGAGGAGCAGCCGCACTCGCCGTACTTCGGTGCGGCAGACTCCACTCCCCTGTTCGTGATCCTGCTCGACGAGTACGAGCGCTGGACCGGGGACGTGGAGCTCGTCCGCCGGCTGGAGCACGAGACACGGGCGGCGTTGCACTGGATCGACGCGTACGGCGACCTGCTCGGCAACGGCTACATCTCGTACGAGCGCCGCAACAGCGCCAGCGGGCTGGAGAACCAGTGCTGGAAGGACTCCCCCGACTCGATCTCGTACCGGGACGGGAGGCTGCCGTCGTTCCCCCGGGCCACCTGCGAACTACAGGGTTACGCGTACGACGCGAAGATGCGCGGGGCCCGGCTGGCCCGGCGAATCTGGCACGACCCGATCTACGCCGACCGACTCGAGGCGGAGGCGGCCGACCTCAAGGCCCGGTTCAACCGGGACTTCTGGATCGAGGACGGCCAGTACTACGCCCTGGCGTTGGACGCCGAGGGCGGTCAGGTCGACGCGTTGTCGTCGAACATGGGCCACCTGCTCTGGAGCGGAATCGTCGACCCGCCGCGCGCGGCCAAGGTGGCCGAGCACCTGCTCGGCCCGCGCCTCTTCTCCGGCTGGGGGGTACGCACCCTCGCCGAAGGGGAGGAGCGGTACAACCCGACCGGCTACCACACCGGGGCGATCTGGCCGTTCGACAACTCGTTCATCGCCCTCGGCCTGCGCCGGTACGGCTTCAACGAGGAGGCCGGGCGGATCGCCTCCGCGATGATCGACGCCTCGCAGTACTTCGACGGGCGGCTGCCGCAACTCTTCGCCGGGTACGACCGGAGCCTGACCAAGTATCCGGTGCAGTACCCGACCAACTGGAGCCCGCACGCCTGGTCGGCCGGCACCCCGATGATGCTGATCCGGGTGCTGCTCGGTCTCGAACCGCACGACAACCACCTGGTGGTCGACCCGGCCCTGCCACAGGGGATGGGGCGGATCGAGCTGCTCGACGTACCGGGGCGGTGGGGGCGGCTGGACGCGTTCGGTCGGGACCGGGTGGAGAGCCAGCGGCGGCGGTCCGGGCGGGGTGGACGCCGGGGCAGGGGCAACGTGGTCGCACCCTGAGCGCCCGTACACGAAACGGCGGCCGGACCCGGGAGGTTGTGTCCCCGGACCGGCCGCCGTTTGACGTACGGTCAGCCGCCGAGGCTCGCGGCGGCCGAGGCGATCGCCGAGGCGAAGTAGCTCACCTGGGTGTAGACGCCCGGGTAGTTGGGGCGGGCGCAGCCGTTGCCCCAACTCACGATGCCCACCTGGACCCAGGCGTTGTTGGCGCCCCGACGGAACATCGGGCCACCCGAGTCGCCCTGGCAGGTGTCGGTCCCACCGCTGGCGAAGCCGGCGCAGATCTCCTCGGCGACGATGACATCGCCGCCGTACTGGGAGTCACAGGTGCTGTCGGCGACGAACGGCACGGTCGCCTTCAGCAGGTAACGCTGCTGCGCCCCGCCCTCGCGGGCGGCGCCCCAACCGGCGACGGTGAACGTGCCGGAGTCGTACGCGGTGCTGGTGGCGATCGGCAGGGTGGCCAGGCTGGTGACCGGCGTCGCGAGCCGGATCAGCGCCCAGTCCTTGCCGTTGCCGTTGTAACCCGGCGCCCGGAGGACGTAGTTGGAGCGGACCGTGATCCGGCTGGACGACTGGAGGTCGACCGCGCCGAGGGTGGCCGTGATGCTGGTGTTGGTGCCGGTGGCGCCGACGCAGTGCGCGGCGGTCAGGACGAGCCGCGGGCTGTAGAGGGCACCGCCGCAGCCCATCGAGAGCCGGACCATGAACGGAAACTCGCCCTGGGCGGCCCGGGTGCCGCCGACGACCAGCGGGGTCACGTCGCCTTCCGGTGCGGCGGACGCGGGTGCGACCAGTGCGAGACTGCCGACGGTTACCGCGGTCAACGCGGCGGCCGCCAGGCCGGTGAGCTTGCGCCAGCGAACCATGGGATCCCTCTCCAAGCAAAGGATTGGCGCGCCTTGTGGGCGCGCGCAGATCACGTTGCCGGCAGCGTATGGAAGCCAACCGATGTATCGCAATGCCTCGATGTCATCCCGGTTGTGTCATACCTTCGAGCGAGGGTTGCGGGGTCAGCTCGGCTTCTTGGCGCAGACGTACCGGGGCTCGGCGTCGTACCGCCAGGTGAACTTCTCCCGCTTCAGCTCCTTGCCGTCCTTGTTGAAGACCCGGAACGCGTCCTGGGTGAAGCCGTCGATGCCGCTGGTGGCGATGCAGGACGGGCCGGGGTCCAGGTGGATCAGCTTCGGCTTGGTGATGTTGCGGCGCGGGCCGTAGACCGTCTTGACGCTGTCGTACACCTTGGTGCTCCAGATCGACACGGTGATCGTGTCGTTGGTCCACGAGGTGTCGATGAGGACGCCGTACTCGGTGTCGTTGCGGAACTTGAAGTCCAGGTCCGGGTAGAAGATCGTCGACTCGATCACCGCCGGGTACCGGTCGAACCAGTACGAGTGCGGCTTGTGCTCGACGTCCTCCAGCCCGGCGTAGTACGTGGCGTTGAAGATGGTGGTGGTGAACTGCGACGCCCCGCCACCGACACCCGGCACCAGTTTGCCGTCGAGGATGACCGGGGCGTCCTTGTAGCCCTGCGCGTAGCTGCGCTCGCCGGTGTGCTTGTTCAGGGAGAACGTCTCGCCGGGCTTCACCACCGCACCGTCGACCTCCTTGGCGATCGTCACGATGTTGTGACTGCGCGGGGAGGAGAGCCCACCGGTGAACTTGGTGGAGAAGGTCGAGACCTGTTCCTTGATGCCCAACTTGGCCATCGCGTCCGTACTGGTCTTCGGCTCGACCGGCTTGAGGACACCCTTGACCTCACGTGCGTCGGCGCGCGGCAGCACCGCCAGCAGGTCCCGGCTCAGTGCCGCGGTGTCCACCGCCTGCCCGCCGGTGCTCGCCACCACCTGCGGCTTGCCGCCCTGGAGGGCGACCGTGGCCTCCTTCGGCTTGACCTCGACCTTCGCGAGCTGGGTGGTCAGTGCCGCCTGGAGCTTCTTCTCGTCCACCACCGGCGCGATCTTGCCGGTCTTGTCGGCGTTCAGGAGCAGGCTCTTCGCGATCGCGGCCGGCGGAATGGTGAACGAACCGCGCTCGGTGGTCACCGTGACCGGCGCCGCGACGGCCGGCTTCGCCAACTCGTTGACGAGCTTGTCGACATCTTCCTTCGTGGTGGTCGGATGCGCCTCGACCAGCGGTACGACCACTGGCTGACCGCTCAGCCAGCCCGTACGCAGAGCCTCCGCCGACTGCTGCGGGTCGAGGTCCTGACCGGGCGACGGGTAGTTCGGCTTCGGGGTGGTGCCCTGGAAGACGATGGACGGCGGGGTCATCGGGCGGCCGGTCTTCCCGGCCGTCTTGCGCAGTTCCGTGTCGAGCAGGCCGGGGTCGACGGTCACCACCGGCTCGACGGTGCGGGACTTGAAGAGCAGATCTACCGGTCCCGCACCGGCGCCGATCGTCGCTTCGACGGTGGCGGTCACGTCCACGGCCAGCCCGACGTCGATCGGCTTGAACTCGGCCGTCTGGTCGCCGATCCGTACCGAGACGGGGGCGGCGAAGGTGTCCGCCCGCCGCTCCAACTCGGCCCGCAGCAATGCGGCCGCCGTCGCCTTGGACTTGCCGCCCAGGTCGACGCCGAGCACCTCGGTGCCGCGCGGCACCTCGCCGCTGTACGCGTACCCTGCGGTGCCGCCGATCGCGGCCAGCACGGCGGCGACCAGGCCGCCCGCGACGAGCGCCGTGCGCCGCCCCCGGCGGGACTTCGGCTCGACCGGAGCGCCGGCCGGGTCCTCGCCCTGCTCGGGTGCGCCGAAGGTCATGAAGTCCGGCTGTTGCGGCTCGGGGGCCGACCCGGTCACGGGTCCACCGACCTGCTGCGGCACCGCTGAGATCTCGGTGGTCGGTGTCTCGCCGGCGGGGGGTCTCTTCGCGCCGTACAGGCTCACAGGTCAACCTCGATCAGGGGAAGGGCGGGGGGGTGGGGTCGGTAGGCAAGCCCGCGTGGTGACACGACCCGGAGGCCTACGGTAGCCAAGCGCGCGACCGGATGACAGCCCGCGGGTGGGTACGAAGGATTCGTACGCGCGAATCCCTCACGCTACGGCACCATCGACGTACGCCGCATGGCCGAAAGGACGAGACCGATCCGGTACGAGCCGGCAGCGGATCCGACCGGGTCCGGTCAGCCGGCGGTGTCAGAGATCGCCTGGCGGAACACCCGTGACCGGTGTGCGTAGTTGTCGAACCGGCCGTAGCTCGGCGCGGCCGGGGAGAGCAGCACCACTCCACCGGCCGGGGTGTGCGTACGGCCGAGGCGGACCGCCTCGACGAGGTCGTCCGCACCGATCGTGGTGATCCCGGGCAGGTCCTTGACCATGTCGAGGATGCGCGGCCCGCTGTCCGGTACGCCGATCAGGGTGGCCTGCACGGCCTGGTCGGCGAGGAAGTCGCGCAGCGGCGCGTAGTCCACGCCACGGTCCTCCCCGCCGACGATGACGGTGAGCGGGCGGTGGGCGAACGCCTCGATGGCATGGATCGCCGACTGCGGGATGGTGGAGAGCGAGTCGTCGACGAAGGTGATACCGGACGGGTCCTCGATCGGGGTGAGCCGGTGTTCCAGGGCGGGGAACGCGGCGGCTGCGTCGGCGAGCCGGTCACGCTCCGCCACCAGGTCGACGCCCACCGACGCCAGTACGCCCAGCGCCACGCAGAGGTTCCACTCGTTGTGCCGGCCGACCAGCGGGAACGCCGACCGGGGAAAGAGCGGCTGGTCGGCGAGGTGGACCCAGGGCGTGCCGTCCGGTCCGGGTGCCACGTGGGTGGTGTCGGGGCGGCCGGCGGCCAGCAGCGGCAGTCCCGGTCGGGCGGCGAGTTGCGCGGTGAGCTGCTCGTCGTTGGCGTTGAACACCACCACACCGGGGCCGTGCTCGACGATGTTGAGCTTGTGCCGGTAGTACTCGGCTTCGCTGCCGGCCCAGTCCAGGTGCTCCGGGACCAGCGCGGTGAGCGCCACGACCTGCGGCGAGACCAGCAGGTCCGCGCACTGGTACATGGACAGCTCCAGGACGTACCGGTCGGCGGGGGGGAGTTCCAGCACGGCCGTACCGATGTTGCCGCCGATGACGTTGGGCTGGCCGACGGCGGTGAGCAGGTGGCTGATCAGGACCGTGGTGGTGCTCTTGCCCTTGCTCCCGGTCACCCCGATGGTGGTGGGGGCGTGGTCGGCCATCCAGAGGGCGGTGCCGCCGGTGACCGTCACGCCGCGCTCGCGCAGCCGCATCATCCACGGGTGGGTTTCGCCGATCACCGGGGACCGGACCACGACGTCCGCGCGCAGCAGCAGTTCCAGGGCTTCCGGGCCGGTGTGCAGGGGGGCGATCTCGGCGAGCCGCCCCTCCCACGGTCGGGCCAGGAAGGTTTCCCGGTCCTGCACCGTGACCAGGTCGGCCGGGCCGACCGGGGCGATCGTGTTGACCGCGGCGACACCCTCCCGGCCGGTGCCCCAGACGGCGACGCGTCGACCACGCAGATCAGTGAGGTGCACCAGTACTCCTTCGCCCGCGAACCACGGCGGCTGCGGCCCTCGGCTCGCGTCCATACTTTAGTCCGCTCTGCCCGGTCTGCCGGCCAGGGTGAGGACAACGCCCCGACCCGGTACGCCGACCGGGCTCAACCCTGGTCGGCGTACCGTCGGTGGTCGTGGTGACCGGCCTTGTGGGCCGGGCGGCGGTCAGAGCCGGGCCAGCGCCGCCTTCAGCGGGTCGAGGCCGAGCGAGCCGAGGTTGAGCGCGTCGAGGTGGAACTGCTTCAGGTCGAAATCGGTTCCCTTGCGCGCCTTGGCGTCGTCGCGGGCCTGGAGCCAGATCCGCTCGCCGACCTTGTACGACGGTGCCTGCCCCGGCCAACCGAGGTAGCGGTTGAGCTCGAAGCGCAGGTTCTCGTCCGGGACCCGGCAGTGGGCGCGCATGAACTCCCAGCCGAGTTCGGGGGTCCACCGCTCGCCGGGGTGGAAACCGAACGGGTTGTCCTTCGGGATCTCCAACTCGAGGTGCATGCCGATGTCGACGATCACCCGGGCGGCCCGGAACGCCTGCCCGTCGAGCATTCCGAGCTTGTCGCCCGGGTCGTCCAGGTAACCGAGGTCGTCCATCAGCCGCTCGGAGTAGAGGGCCCAGCCCTCACCGTGCCCGGAGGACCAGGAGAGCAACCGCTGCCAGCGGTTGAGCAGCTCGGCGCGGACCTGGGTCTGCCCGACCTGGAGGTGGTGACCGGGTGCGCCCTCGTGGTAGACGGTGGTCACCTCGCGCCAGGTGGAGAACTCGTCGATCCCCTGCGGCACCGCCCACCACATCCGGCCGGGGCGGGAGAAGTCCTCGCTCGGACCGGTGTAGTAGATCCCGCCGTCGCTGGTCGGGGCGAGGCGGCACTCGATTCGGCGTACCTGCTCGGGGATGTCGAAGTGGGTGCCGTGCAGATCGGCGATGGCCTTGTCGGCCAGGGCCTGCATCCAGTCGCGGAACGCCTCCTTGCCCTGGATCCGGCGGGCCGGGTCGGCGTCGAGCGCCACGACCGCCTCGTCGACGGTCGCGCCGGGGGCGAGGATCCGCGCCGCGACGCCGCGCATCTCGGCTTCGAGCCGGGCCAGTTCGTCGAAACCCCAGGCGTACGTCTCGTCGAGGTCGATCTTGGCGCCGAGGAAGTACTGCGACGCGAGCTGGTAGCGCTCGCGTCCGGCGGCCTGCTTCTCTCGCCCACGGGGCGCCAGCTCGGTACGCAGGAACTGCCCGAACTCGGCGGTTGCCGCGGTTGCCGCCGCCGCGCCCTTGCGCAGTTCGGCGGCGAGTGCGCCGTCGGCGGTCAGCCGGTCGGCCAGGCCGTGGAAGAAGTTGTCCTGGTCCGGGTCGGTCCAGATGTCGCACTGCTTGGCGACTTCGATCATCTGCGCCCGGGGGCTGACGTGTCCCGCGTCGGCGGCGGTGAGCAGGGTGGTCCGGTAGTCGGTCAGCGCGGCGGCGAAGGTGTTGAGTCGGGCGGCGACGTTGCTGACCGCCTCCGTACCCTCGGTCGGCATCAGGTCGAAGACCTGGCGGATCTCGTGCAGGCCGCTGGCGATCACGTTGATCTCGCTGGCCGTCTCGCCGGAGTCGTACCGGGCGAGTTCCAGACCGAGTCGTTCCTGCATCGCCTCCTTCGCGGTGCGCTCGGACACCGAGGTCGGTTCGAGTACGTCAAGTTCGGCAAGGGTGCGCCGGTTGAGTTCGGCTTGCGCGGCGTAGCCGTCCGGCGACAGGTCGCCGAGCTGGTCGTCGTAGCCGGTGATGCCGACGAAGGTGGCGCCGACCGGGTTCAGTGGCGCCCAGTCGCTGACATAGCGGTTGGCGAGGTCATCGATTTGTCCCACGAGACGACCCTACGTGACCCACCTGCCGGCAGGTCGAGCCATTTGCGCGGCCGGTCCGACCAGGCCACCGATCGGCGATTGGCCTGGTTCGAGGTCCGGAACCCGCGCGACTTCTGTCGGTCCGGTGCGGCAGAGTGTCAGGGGTGACCACCCCTTCCGCTCCTGACAGCAACGTACGCGCCTGGCTGCCGGGTTTTCTCGCCGTTGCCGTGATCTGGGGGGCCAGCTTCCTCTTCATCAAGATCGGTGTACGCGAGCTGCATCCGCTCTACGTCACCCTCGGCCGGGCCGGCGCGGGCGCGCTGACCCTGCTCGTGGCGCTGGCGGTGCTCCGGGACCGGCTGCCCCGCGACCCGGTGCTGTGGCTGCACCTGACCGTGGTCGCGACCGTCGGGGTCGCCCTGCCGTTCACCCTCTTCGGCTACGGCGAGCAGCGGGTCTCCTCGATCCTGGCGGGCATCTGGAACGCCACCACGCCGCTGGTCGTCCTGCCGATGGCGGTGCTGGTGTTCCGTACCGAGCGGATGACCGCCCGGCGGGCGATCGGCATGGTGCTCGGCTTCGTCGGCGTCCTGGTGGTGCTCGGCGCCTGGCAGGGCCTGGGCGGGGCGCAGTTCACCGGGCAGCTCTTCTGTTTCGCGGCGGCCGTCTGTTACGGGCTCTCCATCCCGTACCAGAAGCGGTTCGTCGCGGGCCGGCCCGAGTCGGGCCTGGCGCTGTCGGCGGGCCAGTTGCTGGTGGCGACCGTGCTGCTTGCGATCATCGCCCCGCTGGTGGCCGGCGCGCCGCCGGCACCGACCGGCCTCTCCCCAGAGGTGATCGGCAGCGTCCTCGCGCTGGGCGCCCTCGGCACCGGCCTCGCCTTCGTGATCAATCTGCGCACGATCCGGCTCGCCGGGGCGAGCACCGCGTCGACCACGACCTACCTGATCCCGATCTTCGCGGTGCTGATCGGGGTGCTCGCGCTGGACGAGCACCTGGCCTGGTACCAGCCGGTGGGTGCGGTGATCGTGCTGCTCGGGGTCGCCGTGTCGCAGCGCATGATCTTCCGGGGCCGCCGAAGCGCAGCCCCGACCGATCGTCCCCGGGACGCCGTCGAGCCGGAGATCGCCGTCGCCGAACCCGATCCGGCCGTCTCCCGCTGACCCACACGGGCCGCTCCCGGAGGCTCAGCCGTCGTGGCCGGCGGTCCAGGCCAGCAGTTCGTCGGCCGCCCAGGTGTTGACCACCCGGTCGGCCGGGACCCCGCACCGGGCTGCCCGCTCGCAGCCGAACCGCTGCCAGTCGAGCTGGCCCGGTGCGTGCGCGTCGGTGTCGATCGCGAACTCGCAGCCCGCCTCGACCGCCACCCGGATCAGTCGCTTCGGCGGGTCCTGCCGCTCCGGCCGGGAGTTGATCTCCACTGCCTTGCCGTACTCGGCGCAGGCGGCAAAGACCGCGTCCGCGTCGAAGTCGCTCGGCGGGCGGGTACGCGCCCGGTGCCCCCTGTCTCCCGGACCGGTCACCCCCGGCGGCCGACCGGCCACCATCCGGCCCGTGCAGTGCCCCAGGATGTCCAGGTGCGGGTTGGCGATCGCGGCCAGCATCCGCCGGGTCATCTTCGCCTTCTCGTCCGACAGCCCGCTGTGCACCGAACCGACCACCACGTCCAACTGGGCCAGCAGGTCGTCCTCCTGGTCCAGCGACCCGTCCGCCAGGATGTCCACCTCGATGCCGGTGAGCAGCCGGAACCCCTCCGGCAGCGCGGCGTTGATCGCCGCCACGTGCTCGAGCTGGCGCCGCAACCGGGCCGGAGTCAGCCCGTTGGCCACCTTCAACCGGGGCGAGTGGTCGGTCAGTACGAGGTACTCGTGCCCCAGATCGACAGCGGTCAGCGCCATCTCCTCGATCGGGGAACCACCGTCCGACCAGTCCGAGTGGGTGTGGCAGTCGCCCCGCAACGCATCCCGCAGCGCGGCGGTCGCCTCGTCCAGGTCGACGCCCTCGGTCGCGGTCAGCCGCCGCAGGTAGACCGGCTCCTCACCGGCCAGCGACTCGGTCACACACCGGGCGGTGACGTCACCAACCCCGCTCAGCTCGGTCAACGTACCCGCCTGTGCCCTGGTCGCCAGCTCGTCGGCGGGGAGCGCGGCCAGGGTCGCCGCGGCCGAGCGGAACGCCCGTACCCGGTAGGTGGCCTCGTTCGCCCGCTCCAGCAGGAAGGCGATCCGGCGCAGGTCGGCGAGCGCGTCCCGAGCGGTCATCAGCTCACCGTAGCCGGCACACCGGCCACCCGTACGCTTGCGCGCCTCCGTAGCCTTGCCGAACATGAGGACGATCGACTGGGTGGACGGCGCCGTCGAGATCATCGACCAGACCGCACTGCCGGACCGGCTCACCGTACGGCGGCTGCACGGGGTCGAGGAACTGGTGGCGGCGATCCGGACCCTCGCCGTACGCGGCGCACCCGCGCTCGGTGTTGCCGGTGCGTTCGGGGTGGCGCTCGCCGCCCGGCTGCACGAGGGTGACCCGGTGGCGACGGCTGCCGCCGTACACCTGGTGGAGAACGCCCGCCCGACGGCGGTGAACCTGGCCCTCGGTGCCCGCCGGGCGGCGGCGCGGCTGCCCGAAGGCCCCGACGCGGTCCTCGCCACCGCCCTCGCCGTACGCGACGAGGAGATCGCCGCCGCCGCCGCGATGGCCGAGCGCGGCGCGGACCTGCTGGCCGAACTCTGCCCGCCCCGCCCCCGGATGCTCACCCACTGCAACACCGGTGGGCTCGCGGCGGTGGTCGGCGGCACCGCGCTCGGAGTGGTGATCGAGCTACACCGGCGCGGCGGGCTCGGCGCGGTGGTGGCGAGCGAGACCCGGCCGCTGCTGCAGGGGGCCCGGTTGACGAGCTGGGAACTGGGGCAGGCCGGGATCGAGTGCCGGGTCGCGGTCGACGGCGCCGGCCCGTTCCTGATGGCCCGGGGCGAGATCGACGCGGTGATCCTCGGTGCCGACCGGATCTGCGCCAACGGGGACACCGTCAACAAGATCGGTAGTTACGCGCACGCCCTCGGCGCGCACCGGGCCGGCATCCCGTTCATCGTGGTCGCCCCGGAATCCACCGTGGACCACCACACCGCGACCGGTGCCGACGTCGAGATCGAGGACCGAGGCCCGGACGAGGTCCTCGGCTTCCGGGGCACCACCACCGCCCCGGCCGGTGCCGGTGCGGTGAACCCGGCTTTCGACGTCACCCCGTACGACCTGATCACCGCGATCGTCACCGACCGGCGGGTGGTCAGGCCGGCACTGGGCGAACGGGTCTGACCGCGGTCACCGTACGACGGTTCGGGGCGACCGCGAGGACCCAGCCACCGGCCCGGCCCAGTTCCAGGAGGTCGTCGATCCTGGCGGGCAGTTCCCGCGCGGTCCCCGGCCGGTACGGCCAGGCGGCGCGGGCCGCCGACGCCGGAGCGAGCCAGTCCCGCAGTGCGGCGATCGGCTCGCCCGCGTCAACCGCCGCCCGTGCCTCGTGCAGTGCCGCCAGCACCCGGTCCAGGGCCGCGCCGACCGCCGCCGCGTTCCCCCCGCACATCGCCGCGACCAGGTCCGGTCGGGTCGCCGCGACCCGGGTCCCGTCCCGGAACGAGCCGGCGGCGAGGGTGCCGGCCAACGGCTCGTCCGCCACCCCGGCGACCAGCGCCGCCGCCAGCAGGTGCGGTACGTGGCTGACCGCCGCCACCGCCCGGTCGTGCTCGGCGGCGGTGGTCGGGACCACCCGGGCGCCCAGCGGGGTGAGCAATGCGGCCAGTTCCAGCCAGTCGGCCAGGGAGGTCCCGCGCGGTTCGAGGCAGAGCACCCACGCGCAGCCGGCGAACAGCGCCGGATCGGCGGCACCGAAACCGGAGGTTTCCCGACCGGCCATCGGGTGACCGCCGACAAAACCGGCCAACCGCTGCGGCTGCCGGTGCAGTCGTTCCTCGACCAGGGCCGAGACCGGGCCCTTGACCGAGGTGACGTCGGTGACCAGGCCGGCGTAGCCGGCGTCGCGCAACTGGTCCAGGACCCCGCCGACGGCGGGCAGCGGGACCGCGAGGACCACCAGCTCCGCACGGGCGACGGTGTCCCGGATCGTCGGCGTGACCTGCCAGCGGTGGGCCGCCAGTGCCTGGGCGGCGGCGGTCCTGGCGGTGGCCCGGGTGGCCGGGTCGGCGTCGTAACCGAGCACCCGGTGGCCGGTGGCGGCCAGTGCGCGCAGCACGGAGCCGCCGATGAGTCCGAGCCCGATAACCGCGACGTTCACGCCGCCGACTCTCGCACACCGTCCCGTTGCGCAGGGGGCAAGGCTCGCCCGGTGCTCAGGGCGCGGGCGGGCACCTGTGCTTCTGGTGCCAGGTGGTCACCTCGGTCACCGGCGAGCGGTTCGACCGGTCCCGCCACGCGTCCAGGTAACGCGCCGGCCAGATCACACCCCGCCGGATCCACCAGTCCTCGGTCCGGTCGCACGGGGGCGAGATGCCGAAGTGCAGGTGGCAGACGTTGTTCGCGTTGCCGGTCTTGCCGACCTTGCCGACCTGCTGGCCGGCGCGGACGCGTACTCCGGCGTCCATGCCGGCGGCCAGCTCCGACAGGTGCGAACCGTAGTAGCGGACCCCGTCGTCGCCGAGCAGCGACACCGCCTTGCCACCGTTGAGCGGACCCTGCGGGCCGTTCTTCTTGTACTCGTCGACCCGGGTCACCTCGAGGATCTCCCCGTCGGTGACGGCGAGCACCGGCGTACCGCACGAGGCGAAGATGTCCGTGGCCGCGTACGCGGAGTGGGTCGGGTGGTAGGAGGCGTTGGCCGAGTTCACCGGGAAGACGTACCGGAGGGCGGTCGGGCTGGCCGAGGGCGTACCGGCCGGAGTGACCGACGGCGTGGCCGGGGGCGGCACGGCTGCCACGGTGGCCGGGGTGGCGCTTCCCGGGGTGGTCGGCGAGGACCAGACCGCCGGGCGGCTCTGCGCGCAGCCGGCGGCGGCCACCGCCGCCAGCAGCAGCAGGACAACCATCGGGTACGCACCGCGGCGCCCGATCAGGCGTCGCGTACCCGTTTCGTCCCGTGCCATCCGGCCATCCTGACAGAACCGGCGCGATTCCGCCTCGCCCCCCAGCGTGGTGCGGAGCAGCCGGACGGCCCTCGTCCGGCGGGTACGCTGCGAGTCGGCGGCGTTGCTCCACCGTGACCGGTCGGGGCCCGGCCGCTGCCGAGCGGAGGAGCGAGGGTGATGGCACAACCGCCGACGATGCAACCCTGGCCCCAGGCCGGTCAGCCGGCGCGTACGCCGTCGGGTCTCTTCCCGTCCGGCCTGCCGTCGCGTCCGACCTACCGCGAGCCCCACCCGGTACGCGGATCCGCGCTCGCCAGCGGCGCCGGGTTGACGGCGGCCTGGTTTCTCCTGTTCGGGCTGCTCGGCGGTGACCTGCGCGAGTACGCGTGGTGGACCCTGCTGGCCGGGGTGGCGGCGTGGCTCGCCACGCTGTTGCTGGTCCGGTTCGGCGACCGGGGTGCCGCCGTCGGTGTGGCGATGATCACCGCGTTGGCGTGGTCGATCGCCGCTCTCGCGGTCGCGGTCCGGTGGAGTTACGCCGGATGGCCGCTCTGGTGACCATGGGTGACCGAAATGCTTCCCTCGGTACGCGATCTAGGGCGGTGGGTACCGGCTCGGTGGCACACCGCGACCGGGCTTGACGAACGCCGCGCGACTGGGCACCCTCGCCTCTATGGCCTGGACAGAGCAGCGGCTCGACCCCGAGCGCACCCGACGGCGGATACAGCTCCTCGCCGAGCTGGCCGGTGCGAAGTCGGTGCGGGAGCGGACGCAGCCGCGACGGGTTCGGGTCGACCGGCTGCGCGAGTTGATCGCCACCCGTCGCCGGTTGGCCGGCTGACCGCACAGATCCGCTCGATTCCGTCCTTCTCCTTCGGGGAGTTGCGCGGTCGAGCGCGGACCCGACCGGATACCGTCACGCGTAACAGGCAGTCGACAGTGGTGGGCGGCGGTACGCCGTGAGTTGTTGGGGGGACCGGTGTCGTACTTCGCGGCGGCCGTGGTGCGCGGCTCGGAGGGCTGGACCGCAGCCGAACTCGACCTCGGTGGTGCCGCGGACATAGACGAGGTCGCGGATCTGCTCCGCGAGGTCGACCTGGACGCCGACACCTCGCTGCTCTTTGTCGAGTCCGACGACGCGTACCTGGCCATCCTGCGCCTGGACGACGGCGAGGACCTGCGCATCTTCGGCTCCGACTCGGCGTTCGCCGAGGAGTCCCGACTCGGTGCCCTGCTGCTCGGCGACATCAAGGCACCCGCCCTGGAGATCGACGACGTGGTCGAGCCGGCGGCCCCGGCCCTGGACTCGGCCGACGAGGAGAGCGAGCAGCCGGCCGCCGACCCCGACGCCGACCCGATCGGCGATGCCGACCTCCTCGCCAACCTGGGCATCTCGGCCCACCGGCTGCTCGCCCTCTGCGCGCAGGAGCGGATGCTTCCCGCCGACGTCACCGCCGAGCTGTGCAAGGCGATCGGCTGCGGCGACGTGGTCGAGGAACTGCGCGAGGCGTGAGCGGTCCGGACGGCGCCGACCCGACGGGATCCGGCGCGGTCGGTCATCCGGGCCGGCGACAGCGCCACGAGGCGTGGATGCGCCGGGCCCTGGCGGTGGCCGCCGACGACGGCCGACCGGCGGAACTCGGCGACCCGGCCGACGACGTACCGGTCGGGGCGGTGCTCTACGGCCCGGACGGGGCCGAACTGGCCATCGGGCGCAACGAGCGGGAACGTACCGGTGATCCGACCGCGCACGCCGAGATCCTGGCCCTGCGCCGGGCGGCGGAACTGCGCGGCGCCTGGCGGTTGGACGGCTGCACCCTGGTGGTGACCCTCGAACCCTGCACCATGTGCGCGGGCGCGCTGGTGCTGGCCCGGATCTCCACCCTGGTCTTCGGGGCCTGGGAACCGAAAACCGGCGCGGTCGGCTCGCTCTGGGACGTCGTACGCGACCGCCGCCTCAACCACCGCCCCGAGGTGTACGGCGGTGTGCTCGCCGAGGAGTCCGCCGCGCTCCTGCGCTCCTTCTTCCGCTGACCGATCCCGCACCCACACCGGCTGTGCACAGCCCTGTGGATAACTGTGGATCGTTGCTGCCACCGTTGTGCACACTCTGTGGATAACGGTGGATCAGTTGTTGATATCGCCTGTGGATATCCACGAGGGTGCGCCCGTCCCAGCGTTGATCTTTGCGATGAACCGGTGGAGGTGTGGGTCGAACCGGCCGGGATCGGTGCCGGCGATCTCCGCCGGTGACCACCACCGGGCGGAGCGGAACTCCCGTTCGTCCACGGTGAGGGTCTGGTCGCGGTGACCCGTGAGCGGAAACCACAGGCTGACGTCGGTGTGGCCGTGGTCGATCCCGACCGTACGGGTGACGGTCAGGAAGACGGGACGATCGGCGTACCCGTCCGAGTCGGGGTCGACACCGAGTTCCTCCTGCGCCTCCCGCCGGGCGGTCAGGGCGGGATGTTCGTCCGGCTCCACGTGCCCGCCCGGCGGTAGCCACAACCCGGCGTTCACGTGGTCGACCAGCAGGATGCTGCCGTCGTCCGGGTCGACCGGCACCACGTACGAGACGAGGTGGCGGGGCGGGACGGCCGGCTTGACCCGTCGGAACACGTCGTCGGTGCCCTGCAGCCAGCGCAGCACGTCCGCCTGCTGCTCGGCCTCCAGTTGGTCCGCCGGCCGGATACCGGCGACCAGTTCGTACACCAGCTCAACCGAGGGACGCATCCGTCGAGGATGCCACCCGGCGCCCGGGAGCGGTTCCCGTGACGAGTCGGCCGACTACAGGGTGGCCGACTCGGGGCGGAGCAGTTCCTTCCCGACAGCGATGGCGTCCTCGGTCCACGGGGTGGGGCGCAGCGTCGCCGGGTCGAGCCGCACGATTGCCCGCCGTCCCTCGGCGTGCAGCGTCCCACCGTCGGCGGACAGGAGGCGGAAGCGGTACTCGGCGCTGGTGGTGCCGAAGCGTTCGAACCAGAAGTGGGCCAGGATCGGGCCGGTGCCGCGAATCGGGGCGCGGAAGCTCACCGAGAGTTCGACCACGGCGTGGAACATGTCGGGGACGCTGAGCTGGCCGTTCTCGTAGGCGAAACCGCGATCGGCCCAGAACGGCGTGAGCGCCCGTTCGAGCAGCAGCGCGTACTTCGCGTTGTGCACGATGCCCATCATGTCCAGGTCGTCGAAGTGCACCATGATCGGTTCGACGTGACCGAACGGGACGTCGGGCAGGGTGAGGGTGTTGCTGGCAGTTGTCATGTCAGTCCTCGGGTAGCAGTTCCGGGTTGGGGCACAGGGTGCGAAGTCGGTCGAGCACCGCCTGCCGGGCGTACCGGTGGCTCGGCTCGGTGGGTAGAAGTCGTGACTGCAGGGCGGCGGCGAGGCCGAGCGCCTCGATCTCGTACGCGAGTTGTCCGACGTCGGTGTCGGGGCGGAGCTCACCGGCGGCCACCGCTTCGGTGGCGAGCCGCCGGACCATGACCAGCCACTCGTCCAGGGCCTCGGCGAGTCGGTCCCGGACCGCGCCGGGCCGGGATCTGTACTCGAACTCGGCGAGGGTGAAGAACCGGCCGTCGGGCTCCCGGCCGTCGTAGCAGGTCAGCCGGGTCTCGTGCAGTGCCCAGAGCCGTCGTACGCCTCGGGGTGCCCGCAGGGAGGGGCGGATCACCAGGTCGGTCACCTGCTCGCGGGCCCAGTCGATGGTTGCGAGCTGGAGTTCCTCCTTCGAGCGCCAGTGCGTGAACAGGCCGGACTTGCTGATGCCCAGCTCGGCGGCGAGGTGACCGAGGGAGAGCCCGTCGAGGCCGGTCTCGACCGCCAGCGCCACGGCGGTGCCGAGTACCAGGGCCCGCGTGCGTTCGCCCCGGAGCACCCGCCCGTCCACCGTCATGATCGCGAGCGTACAACTATCCGACCGATCGGTTGGATAGTTTCACTGGCTCGGCAGGGTGACGCTCACCACCAGGCCACCGCCCTCGCGCGGCCGGGCATCGACCGACCCGCCATGTGCCCGAGCCACCGCCCGCACGATCGACAGGCCCAGCCCGAACCCGCGCCCCCCGCCGAGCCGCTCACCGCGCAGCCGCCGGAACGGCTGGAAAATCGTCTCGATCTCGTACCCCGGCACCACCGGCCCGGTGTTGCTCACCACCAGGGTCGGCCGCCCGTCGACCAACCCGGTACGCACCGACACCCAACCGCCGGCCGGCAGGTTGTGCCGCAGCGCGTTCTCCACCAGATTCGAGGTCAGCCGCTCCAGCAGCACCGCGTCCCCCGACGTCGGTGCCGGTGCGAGGTCGCGTACCGCCTCCCGGGCGAGTGCCCTGGTCGGATCCGGTTCGGCCCCCTGGGCCGCCTGCTGGTTGAGTACGTGCGCGGCCACCTCGGCCAGGTCGAACGACGTACGGTCGGTCAGCTCGTTCTCCGAGTCGGCGAGCGTCAGCAACCCCTCGATCAGCCGCTCGTGCCGCTCGTTCACCGCCAACAGCGACTCACCGAGCTGCCGTACGTCGGCGGAGGCACCCGGACGGGTCACCGCCAACTCCACCAGCGCCCGGTTCAACGCCAGCGGCGTACGCAACTCGTGCGAGGCGTTCGCGACGAACCGGCGCTGACCGTCGAACGACCGGTCCAACCGTTCCAGCATCAGGTCGAAGGTGTCGGCGAGTTCGCGTACCTCGTCCTGCGGACCGCGCAGCGCGATCCGCTCGTGCAGCCCACGCCCGGCGGTGTTCGCGTCCGCGATCCGCCGGGCGGTGCCGGTGATCTGGTGCAGCGGCTGCAACGCCCGACCGGCGACCAGCCAACCGAACGCGATCGCCGCGGCGGAGACCACGGCCAGCGCGATCCCGCCCTGGGTCAGCAACGAGTCCAGGGCGTTCTGCTTCACGTCCTCCTGGAGTTCCCGGACGAAAATCCGCAGCGCCTCGGCGTTCTGCGTACCGAGACCGGTCCTGGGGATCTCGGTGACCGGCTTGGTCAACGCCACCCCGAGCGGCTCCGGCATCCGCTGCTCGACCAGGACGTACGTCACCGCCAGCAGGACCATGCCGGCGAGCAGGAACAACCCGCCGTAGACCAGGGTGAGCCGGGCCCGGATCGTGGTCCGCTTCATCAGTCGTCGCCTCACGAGATCTGGTACCCCACTCCCGGCACCGTCTCGACCACCTGCGGGTCGCCGAGCTTGCGGCGCAGCTTCATCACGGTCACCCGGACCACGTTCGTGAACGGGTCGATGTGCTCGTCCCACGCCCGTTCCAGCAGGTCCTCGGCGGAGACCACCGCCCCGTCGGCCCGCATCAGCTCGGCCAGGACCGCGAACTCCTTGCGGGACAGCGCCACGTACCGGCCGTCGCGGTAGACCTCGTGCCGGCCCGGGTCGACCACGATCCCGGCCCGGCTCAACCTCGGCGGTGCCGCCGGACGGGCTCGCCGGGTCAGCGCATGCACCCTGGCCGAGAGTTCCACCAGGGCGAACGGCTTGGTGAGGTAGTCGTCGGCGCCGAGCGACAACCCGGCCACCCGTTCCCGTACGGCCGCCGCGGCGGTCAGCATCAGGACCCGGCTCGCCCCGCCACCGGCGACGATCGACCGGCACACGTCGTCGCCGTGGACCACCGGCAGGTCGCGGTCGAGGACCACCACGTCGTACTCGTTCACGCCCAGGCGTTCCAGGGCGGAGCCACCGTCGTACACGACGTCGACGGCGAACGCCTCCCGTCGCAACCACTCGGCGATCGCGTCCGCCAACAGGCTCTCGTCCTCGACCACCAGCACTCGCATCGGTCCATGGTGACTCGGCCCCGGATAACGCCACCGTTAACGCCGACGCTTACGCCCTGGATACCGCCGTTGCGGTCGACTTGTCGGCAACGGTCACCCCGCTTCCGGGGGGTGGCACGGGTCGGCGACCGGCGCCGACCTTCCCGAGGAAAGGAAGTGTGCAGATGCGCCGACAACCGGTCACCGGCCTGCTGGTCCTGCCCGTGTTACTCGCCCTGGCGCTGGCCGGGTGCGGCACCCCCGCCGAGGGCGACGGCGTGGCCACCGCCGGCGGTGCGGCCGGCGCCGGGCCGACCGCCTCGGCCAGCGCCGCCGCCTTCGACGACCCCGACCGGCAGTTGAAGTTTGCCCAGTGCATGCGGGAGAACGGGGTCGACATGCCGGACCCCGATCCGGCCGCGCCGGGCCAGGTACGGATCAACGGCGGTAGCGACCCGGACAAGGCGCAGGCGGCGATGGAGAAGTGCCGTGAGTTCCTGCCCAACGGTGGCGAGGGGCGCAAGCTCGACCCGGAGCAGGCGGAGAACATGCGCAAAATGGCGCAGTGCATGCGGGAGAACGGGATACCCGACTTCCCAGATCCCGGCCCCGACGGTCTGCTCAAAATCGACAAGAGCCTGCTCGGCGGTAAGGGCCTGGACGACCCGACCCTGAAGGCCGCGATGGAGAAGTGCAAGCAGTTCGCACCGAAGATCGCCGGGACCGGCAAGTGACGGCCGATTCCGTTGCGGCCCCGGCGCCCGTCCGGCGTCGCCGTCCGCGTACCGGTGCGGCGTTGGTCACCGCCGCCGTCGTGGTCGCCGTCGGTGCCGGCGGCGCAGCCGCGATCGGCTTCGGCGGCCGTGATCCGGGTACGGCCACAGCCAGCCCCCTACCACCGGCAACCGCCCAGGTGACCCGGCAGACCCTGGTCGACGCGCAGACCGTCGACGGGGAACTCGGGTACGGCACCACGCGTACCGCGTCCGCCCGGGGCGCCGGGACCCTCACCTGGTTGGCCCCGACCGGTGGCACCGTCAAACGCGGCCAGCCCCTGTACGCCGTCGACAACGGCAAGGTGGTGCTGCTGCACGGGGGGCTGCCGGCGTACCGGACGCTGCGGTCCGGGGTGGAGGGGGCCGACGTGAAACAGTTCGAACAGAACCTGTCCGCGCTCGGCTACTCCGGCTTCACGGTCGACGACGAGTACACCGGCAGCACCGCCGACGCGGTCCGGGACTGGCAGGAGGACCTCGGCCGCGACGACACCGGCCGGGTCGAACCGTCGGACATCGTCTACGCCGACGCGGACGTACGCGTCGAGGGGCACGAGGCGTCGACCGGCGACACCGTCCAGCCCGGCAAGTCGGTGCTCACCTACAGCGGCACGAACCGGCTGGTCACCGTCGACCTCGACATCGACGACCAGCGGCTGGCGAAGAAGGACACCACGGTCGGCGTGACGCTGCCCGACGGGAAGCAACTCGACGGGCGGATCACCGAGGTCGCGACCGTGATCGAGACCGGAAGCGGCGGGACCGGGCAGACCGAACCGGAGACCGTCATCGAGGTCACCGTCACGGTCGCCGACCCGAAGGCGCTGGCCGCGTACGACCAGGCGTCGGTCAAGGTGGCGTTCACCGCCGACGAACGCGCGGACGTACTGACCGTGCCGGTGGCGGCGCTGCTGGCACTCGCCGAGGGCGGGTACGGCGTGGAGGTGGTCGACGGTGGGCGTACCCGGATCGTCGCGGTGAGCACCGGCCTGTTCGCCAGTGGAAGGGTGGAGGTCGCAGGCGACGGGCTGACCGAGGGCCTGACGGTCGGGGTGCCGGCATGACGGCCGGCGCGGTCGCGTCCGAAGTGCCGCCGGTGGTCGCGTTGGAGCAGGTCAGCAAGGTCTACCCGGGCGGGGTGGCGGCCCTGCGCGGCGTGACCCTGACCATCGGGCGCGGTGAACTGGTGGCGATCGTCGGGCCGTCCGGGTCCGGAAAGTCGACCATGCTGCACCTGATCGGCACCCTCGACCAACCATCGTCGGGCACCGTACGCATCGACGGCCACCACACGGGCGAACTCGACGACCGGGAACTGTCCGCGCTGCGGTCCAGCCGGATCGGGTTCGTGTTCCAGCAGTTCCACCTCGCTGCGGGCGTACCGGTGGTGGAGAACGTGGCGGACGGGTTGCTGTATGCCGGCGTACCCCTGGGGGAGCGACGCCGACGGGCGGCGGCCGCGCTGCACCGGGTCGGCCTGGACCACCGACTCGACCACCGGCCGCACGAACTCTCCGGCGGCGAACGGCAGCGCGTCGCCATCGCCCGCGCGGTCGTCGGCGACCCGCCGCTGCTGCTCGCCGACGAACCCACCGGCAACCTCGACTCCGTCTCCGGCGCCGGGGTCCTCGAACTGCTGCACGAGCTGAACCGGGCCGGCACCACCGTCATCGTGATCACCCACGACCGGGGGATCGCGGCGAGCCTGCCCCGCCAGGTACGGATGCGCGACGGCCTGATCGTCGAGCCGACCGCCGCCGATCTCGTCGGGGGGACCAGGTGAGGCGCGGGCCCGACCGGCTCGTGCCGGCTCGGCTGCGACCGCGTGACATCGTCCGGGTCGGTGGCGTCGGACTGCGTACCCGGCCGCTGCGGGCGTTCCTCTCCGCGCTCGGCATCGCCATCGGGATCGCGGCGATGGTCGCCGTCGTCGGCATCTCGTCGTCGTCACGGGCCGAACTCGACCGCACCCTCGCCGCGCTCGGCACGAACCTGCTCACCGTCTCGTCCGGCAAGTCCCTCTTCGGCGACGACGCGCAGTTGCCCGAGGAGTCGGCGGCGATGATCGCCCGGATCGGCCCGGTCGAACAGGTCGCCGCGACCGCGCAACTCCCCGACGCCAAGGTGTTCCGCAGCGACCGGATCCCACCCGCCCAGACCGGCGGAATCGGCGTACGGGCGGCGAACCTCGAACTGCTCGACACCGTCGGCGCGGAAACGGTCAGCGGCACCTGGCTCAACCCGGCCACCGCCCGCTACCCGGCCGTGGTGCTCGGTGCCACCGCCGCCCACCGCCTCGGCCTCGCCACCGCCGGTACGGACACCCAGATCCAGGTCGGTGGACGCTGGTTCACCGTCATCGGCATCCTCGCCCCGGTGCCCCTCGCCCCGGAACTGGACCTCTCCGCGCTGATCGGCTGGGACGCCGCGACGACGTACCTCGGTTTCGACGGGCACCCGACGACGGTCTACAGCCGCTCGACCGAAACCTCCGTCGAGGCCGTACGCGCGGTCCTCGGGGCGACGGCGAATCCGGAGGCGCCGAACGAGGTGGAGGTGTCCCGCCCGTCGGAGGCGCTTTCCGCCGCACGCGCCACCGACCAGGCGTTCACCGGGCTCCTGCTCGGCCTCGGCGCGGTGGCGTTGCTGGTCGGCGGGGTCGGGGTGGCGAACACGATGGTGATCTCGGTGCTCGAACGGCGGCCCGAGATCGGGCTGCGACGCTCGCTCGGGGCGACCCGGGGGCAGATCCGTACCCAGTTCCTCACCGAGTCACTGCTGCTCTCCGCGCTCGGCGGGGCGGGCGGAGTCCTGCTCGGTACGGCGGTCACGTCCGGGTACGCCCTGCTCCAGTCCTGGCCCACCGTCGTACCCGCCTGGGCGACCGCAGGCGGCGTCGGAGCAACCCTGCTCATAGGCGCCCTCGCCGGCCTCTACCCCGCCATCCGCGCCGCCCACCTCCCCCCAACGGAGGCCCTAGCCACCCCCTAAGCCCCCTACCCCGTCCCCCACCCCGTCCCCTACCCCGTCGATCTAGGGCAAATACGTGCTAGATGATCTCTATCAACCACCAATTGCCCTAGATCGACGGGCGGACTGACGGGCCGCCGTGAGCGTTGCGAGGATTTTGTGGGGGTTTTGGTAGAGGTCGGAGGCGGTGAAGTAGCGGACGGACCATCCGCGCTCGGAGAGCCAGTTGTGGCGGGTGCGGTCGGCGCGGAGCCGCTGCGAATCGAGGTGGCTGGAACCGTCGTACTCGGCCGCGATCAGGTGGTGGGGGTCGCCGAGATCAAGCCGATGCCGTACGTATCCGAAGTCGTCGAGGACGGGCAACTGCGGGATGAAGCCGTCGAGTTTGCCGTCGTGCAGGATCAAACGGAGTTGGCTCTCCTGTCGACACTCCGGGCGCGGGTCAGCCAGTGGAATCAGCTCCCGGGCCTGCCTTACGCCCCGGAGGCCACGGTGCCGGACCACCTCAAGCCACAGTTGCTCCGGATCACAGACGCCGGCAAAGAGCGCGGCGTCCAGGATGGGGAGTGCGTCGCGTCGCGGCAGTATTCGGGCAAGGTCGACCGCGCAGCGTGTGGGTGGGGTGCAGGGGAGGCCGAAGAGGGTCACGGGCGGGCCGACCGGCAGGACCACCTGATGCGCGGTGATGCCGGGCCGCTGCGGGAACGGAGTCCCAGCCGGTACGAGAAGATGGATGGTGTTGGTGCGCGCGACGCCGAATCCGTATAACTGGGCGGCCGTATGTACACCGAGCACGGCGAGCGGCGGTGCCGCGCACAGGGCGGCTCGAGCCCGGTCGAGAAGGTCCGGCAGGTCCGGGCGCCCCAGGTAGACTCCGTGATGCGGGTGCTGTAGCCGTCGTCGGGAGGCGCGCCACCGGACAGCTTCTCTGCTCAGGCCCTGGTGTCGCAGCTCGCGGTACGTAACCGGGTGTGGGTTGGACGTTCGCAGGAGTTGCAAGGGCAGGCGCATGGCCTCGGCGTAAAGATCCATGGCACGGCAGCGTGCTCCCGCCGGCTCCCACCTGCGAGCCCCCAATCCCTTACCTGTGGATAACAAAGCCCCCTGTGGACAACCCCCACCACCCACCCAAACCTGCTATGGCTCCCCCGGCCCATGGCCCCCCGCGATCTAGGGCATTTGGTGGCGATCAGAGATCCACTAGCACGTATTTGCCCTAGATCGCGGGCGGGGGAGGGAGGAGAGGGAGGAGCGAGGAGGGAGGAGTGAGGATTAGGCGGTGGCGGTGTCGAGGGCGATCTCGACCATCTGGCCGAAGGTCTGCTCGCGCTCCTGCGAGGTGGTCTTCTCGCCGGTCTTGATGTGGTCGCTGACGGTCAGCACGGTCAGGGCGCGGGCCTTGTAGCGGGCCGCGATCGTGTAGAGCGCCGCCGACTCCATCTCCACGGCGAGCACGCCGTACAGGGCGAGGGCGTCGTAGAGGTCCGGACGATCGGTGTAGAAGGCGTCCGCCGCCAGGACCGGTCCGACCCGCATGCTGATGCCGCGCCGCTCGGCCACCTCCACCGCCGTACGCAGCAGCCCGAAGTCGGCCACCGGGGCGTAGTCGATCAGCCCGTCGAACCGCACCCGGTTCATGTTCGAGTCGGTCGAGGACCCGCTCGCGGCCAGCACGTCACGCAGTTGCAGGTCTTCGCTGAGCGCCCCGCAGGACCCGACCCGGATCAGCGTCTTCACGCCGTACTCGTTGATCAGCTCGTGGGCGTAGATCGAGGCGGACGGCATGCCCATGCCGGACCCCTGCACCGACACCTCGACCCCGGACCAGGTACCGGTGTACCCGTACATGCCCCGGACCGAGGAGTAACACCTCGCATCCTCGAGGTAGGTCTCCGCGATCCACTTGGCCCGCAGGGGGTCGCCCGGCATCAGGACCCGCTCGGCGATCTCGCCCGGCTGTGCGCCGATGTGCGTACTCATGGCTGATGATCCTGCCAGGTCCGGCTGAGCCGTACCGCCGTGACGGGCACGCCGGGCGTCCGGTACCCTTCTCGGCGGTGGCGTGTCCGAGTGGCCTAAGGAGCACGCCTCGAAAGCGTGTGAGGGGGTAACCCCTCCGCGGGTTCAAATCCCGCCGCCACCGCCAGCAAGCAGGCAGAACGCCCGGCAAGTCCGCAAGGACGAACCGGGCGTTTCGCCGTTCCAAGATTGCTAGCCTGAAACGTAGTCTCAATTTAACGTGCCGAACTGGCGCGGACACCCCGCTGGTCATCGTTGTCTCTGTCGTCATCGCCGTGGTCCAGCGGAGCGGATCAGTCACGGTGATGTCGAGGGCTCTCGCGCCCAGAGAAGAATGTCCGACTATTCCGTGCGCGCTCAACGTATGGTCGTGCAGTGCGGTCGGAGTCCAGTTGAAATCGCTCACGTATAGCTTCCGTTGAGGCGTTGTGAGTATTCCCCCGATAGACCTCGGCGACTTCTCTGAGGAGGTTGTCACTGATTCGGCATCGTGCTTCGCTACGGGCCGTCCGTATGGCGGGGATGCTGATGCCGTCTCTTGCGTCGTTCAACGTTATTGGCGCCAAACGCATGGTGCCGTCACATTTGCTTCCTGAGGGTCCGCGTCAGTAGCGGGCGTGGCGCTGGTCCTACCCTTAGCCAACCCTCACTGTCGATACAGTTTCGTACGCTCGGCGCGGTGAGCTTGCTACGCCCAAACCGTGCGATTGGGCGACGTCGGCCGTTCTTACCACCCGTCAAAAGTGGATCCGATATCGTGTTGGCAGCTCACCTATTCTGGCTCCCATTCAACAAGCCCCGCCGCCACCAAGCCCAGCGCGCGTGATCTCCGCAACTCTTCGGATCTTCGGCGCCAGTCATAGTCGGCCTCTGCAGTATCAACAGGGAGGGCTACTCCAAGCTCTACACCGTAGAGCACCAGCACTGCCCCATAACGGCGAGCCGCAGCCCGCCAGTCCTCATCTGGATGCAGGTCCACGGAGGCCCACAATCCCCGTTCCTCGTCCCGAAGGCAGGTCAACCGCTCCTCGCGACCTAACCTCCACCCGTTGATTTTTGGAACGACGCAGGCTCCCTGCCCCAGTCGCTTAAAGCCTAGATCACAAACTACCTGAACTTGCGCCTCGTATGCGCCGCCATCTCTTCTATCGACCGCCATCAGCCCCTGCCGAAATTCGATCATTGCTATCGGATAGGACAGGCTAAGATCGCCGTCGCCTACGCGTAAGCCGTCCGAGAAGACGTCCTTCTCGATCGCCCAATCGTACTTTCCGAGCGCAGAATCTCCACTGAACCTGAATGCCCCGTCGGCATCGGTGTTAGTCGCAATCTTATGCCACAGCGCCGGGTCCTGGCTTTTGCCCGAGTAGAATGGGGATTCAGGAGAAGTGGTATCGAGAAGCATTGTCTTCGGTAGTGATTGACCGTAACCAGGGCGCCCTATGTTGGTGGTGGCACTTTCTGGTGATCGCCTCAGTTTTCTCCTTGCCCCCGCTGTGCCTCGTTGTCGATCCCTTTGGCGCGAGCTCATGTCGCCTTCAGGGGATTTATCCGTTGCTGGTTGCTTCGCAACGAACATTGGCAGGGCACTTCTCATTTCCTCGGCTAGCTCTGTCTGCCCCTGCGCCTCCAGAATCTGAGAAGCGGTGTGCATAGCGTCATACCAGGCTTTGGTATACTTTTCTGGGAAGCGTCCGGATAGATCGGTCAGGATTCGGGCCGAGTGAGCGCTGGCGGACAACGCTTCATCTAGTTCTTCGTTCATGTGCACCCTCAGCTTTGCGAAGCTGAGTAGACCAAGTGCAATAGTGTCAAGAAATCGCTCCGGACTCTGCTCATGCAGCGTCCAAAGAATTTCAATCGCCTCTCTAGTCGACTCCAAAGCCTGCGTCAACTCTGCTGGTTCCTGGGCGAGTCGACTGTGATTGTTCAGGAGACTGGCGAGTATTGGCAGGTACACGCCAGGGAACCTGGCCGCCAAGGGTCGCACAATATCGATCGCCTCAGTGCATGCAGCGGCAGCTTCCTCTTTGTCTAGCTCAGGGTGCAGGCAAGTACCGAGGCAATTTAAAGCAGTGGCAAGATATGGCAAAAAGGCGGATCGGTCGAATTCGACTAGCCTCCGTGCTGAATCTACCGCTTCCCTTGCCGAGCGTAGTGATTCCTCATGTCTCTCCGCTCCCCGCAACATGACGGAGTAGTTGATGAGCGCTTTGGTGAGGTCGGGCATGAAGCTTAGGGGAGCGGTATTACTTAGTTTCCGGCGAATCTCCAAGGATCGCTTAAATACGGTCAGACATTCTTTTTCCTCTCCGGTTTCATGTAGTCGTGCACCTAAAGTGGACAAGGAGGTCGCTAGGGCGGGTAGGAAACTATCGGGGTCGGCTTTCGCTAATTTTCTATGTATTGCTACAGCCAGCTTGATCGGAGAAACTGCGGCTCGATGTTTACCAGTTCTCGCCAAGCAGATCGATAGATGGGCCAAGGCAGTTGCATAATTGACGACGTGGAACGGGCTTTCGCTAGTTATGTCTTGATACAGCCGGACGGCCTCATCTACCGGCTCTAGTGCTGCGTCATGTTTTCCAAGGTCCGCTAGTCTCAGACTCAGGCTATGGAGGGAATGTGCGAGCAGGGTCTTGTCGGCGCTATCGCCGCAGGCACGCTGAACAGCGACTGCCTCACGTGCCGCATCCAACCCGGCCTCAATCTCGCCGATAAGAGCGGCCCGGGAGCTTACCTCCAAGAGCAAGCTGGTTTTATGTTCAGTAGGAGCGGAGTTCGTGACCTCGTTCGCGAGTCTCCCGACAAGGACCCAGGCAGCCCTGTTGATATCGACGCTTGAATCTGGCACAAAAGCGTAGACCTTGAGTAGAAGGTCATACGATGCTTGCACTGTCAGTTCCGACAAGACCTCTGATGTCGAACACTCGACCAATTCGGGATTTATTTCGAACATTTGGGTGAGCAATTCTGCTGCATTCACATGACGGCCGGCAGCAGCGGCGACTACGCTTAACATTCGCCGCTTAACCCCAACATCGATGTCGCTGCTGCTAAGTGCGAGCGCTCCCCCTGTCGCCCATTGTTCCGAAAGTGCCTGCCCAACAAGGTCTTCGCCGAGCCGGTCCGGTCGGACGGGGACTATCCGACGACCGTAAGGGTCGTCGAGAGGTTTGGTTTTGGCTCGCCCCGTGTTGTTGTCAGAAGGATCGGTATCTGAGACTGGGTATATGGCCGAATGTAAGAACGTCAACTGGTTCAGAGGTGTGGTTGCGTCGAATATTTTGCTCAATTCACAGGCCGATGCGGCATCTCGGCTGCCCAGGGGGCCCAAGAGCGTGGCGAGAAATATGAAGCGTTCTAACTCGACCCTCGATACGTCCCGTATTCTTCCGTCATCTGTAAAGCTTTTGCGGATTCTGTTCCAGTATCGCCGTTCGTGATTGAGAAGAAATTCCGAGACGTCCACCCGTTGCGGGGTAGGCTCTTTGTCCCGTCTCGCGCAGACCTCTGCTAGCGCCGCCATGTGGAGAGTGAGCGGCGAGCCGTAATCGGGATCCGCAATGTCGCGAGGGACCCGAATCTTCCTCGGGATAGGAACGTTCAATTGTTCACTAAACGCATGGATCGCATCCTCGAATGCGTCGGTCCTGGTTTGAGGCGTATCAACGAGGGCGCCCAGCTTCAGATGCGCGTCGAGCATAATGCCGGTTCGAGCAAGATCGGCGCGCAAATCCTTCCAGATTGAGTCCGCAGCTCTGGCGATCAGTAGGATCCGGAGAGGACGCTCACGATACTGTTGCACAACTTCCTGAATGAGCCCGACGAGACATGATACGGGCCACCGATCAGCATAGTCGACAATTAGAAGGACTGGAGTGACGGCTTGCCTCTGCTGGCTAGAATCAACGCTGCTGCGCCTCGTGGGGGTTTCGGTGGCTTGTGCTACCAGCCAATTCCTCTTGCTCGCCAAGGACGCAAGCTTGCTGGCTAAGCGTGTCTTGCCTTGTCCCCCAGGTCCACTAATCAATTTGATGGATGCCTGAGCCGTCGAAGCGTCTAGCCATTTTTGGAGATTGTCGAGCTCAAGCTCGCGTCCCCGAAAGGGCACTACCTGGTGCTGCGCGTCTAGTAGCAGGCTGGGAGGGGAGTCGTGGAGATCGTACGGTGGCGGCGGAGTTTCATGTATCTGCTCTACGTAGTAATCCGGTCTCGACATGATAATGGTAACATTGCTGACATTAGAGCCGATCTGAATGTTGTCGCCATTAATGTTCTGAGCCAAATTACGTGGGGCAAATATCCTGCTGAAGTATCCGTTAACTATTGACTTGACCACGATTTATGCTCACGTTGGTGTTGTTGTCACCGATCTGAATGTTGTCGCCATTGACTTCGCTGGCAACCGTGACGGAACCGGAGGCAGCCGATCTGTCCGTCCTTGCGGCAGGTTTGCTAATCGCGGGTAAGTCGGCCTGTTTAGATTCGCGTGTGAGGAGGACGTCTCGCCCAACGGCGGAGGCGGCGATGATGCTGCCAGCGATTGCCGCCCACCAACTGGCTCGCTCAAGCCCTTCCCGTGCTAGGAAGAACGTGATCATCGCCGTGCCCACAGCGGCGCCTAGCGATACGATCACGGTCGATCGCCTGGAGGTCATTGCCACAGGATGCGGCGAGTGGTGCCGCACTGTACAGACATCGTTCAAAATTCGCTATTTGACGACAGTTGCCTTGACGGGCGTCGTCTCATTCAAGAGCGTTCAGCGTTGCTCGGCAACGATCTGCGGCCAGGTTCCCCGCAGCTCTTGGACGTCGCCGGTCTCGGCGGGATAGGTCCTTCGGACTCGGAGAGCGTGTCGAGTAACCCACTTAGAGCAGTAAACGGCGCAGCGGTGGGTTGATCGCTGCGGCTATCATACGGCCGTCCGGCTGGTGAGCCGACCAGTTGAGAGCGCCCAGCACCATGGCCGAGTCGCCGTTGGCCGCTGCCGTGATGATGTCTGTATCAGTCAGCGTGGCGAGCAGGCGACGCACCAGGACGCCCTCACCCCACAGTGCCTCCTCCGTGGGGTAGGGGAGTCGACCGAGCCACTTCAACAGAGCTTCAGCGTCCAGGCCGCCTCCGAGAATCCGCACGGTCCGGGTCTGCGCCCAGACATCGGCGAGCAACACCGGATCATCGTAGGCGCGAACCGATGGCCCGATCGGCCCGCGCAGGTACGGTGATTGTCGTCTGGGTCAAGGAGCGAGCCGTCGTCTCAGTTGTCGTCTCATTCGTGGTGGTGCGGCGATGTTCGCGGGTGTCCAGCGGCCAACCACATGCCTGGTGAGAGCTGGTGCCGAACGGGCCCAGACGCGTGATCCCAGACCTCGAAAGCGTGTGAGGGGTGACCCCTCAGCGGGTTCAGTCCCGCCGCCACTCTCGTGAACAGCGAACCCGGCAAGTCCGCAAGGACAAGCCGAGCGTCTTGCCGTTCCAGGATCGCTGGGCTGGCTCGTCCAACTCGTCCGACGTCCGATTCCCCGGAATCGTGTCTCGGCTGATACTGGAGGGGTGGTTGATGAGCAGGCGACGGAGCTGACCCGGTGGACGATCCACGGCGAGCGGATCGTGGACGACGCGCGGCGGGCGCGGCTGAGCATCGCCGAGGTGGAGTTGCCGGATGGCGTGCGGTTCGAGCAGTACGTGATCCGCGCCCCGCGTTCGGCCATGGTCGCCGTACTCGATGAGCAGGGTCGGCTGCTGCTGATGCGCCGGCACCGGTTCGTCTTCGACCGGTGGGTGTGGGAGCTGCCCGGCGGTTACGTCGATGACGACGAGGACCCGGCGGAGTGTGCCGTACGCGAGGTCGAGGAGGAGACGGGCTGGCGGCCGAAGTCGGTCGAGCCGTTGCTGTCGTTCCAGCCGTGGGTAGGCACCGCCGACGCGGAGAACCTGCTGTTCCTGGCTCGGGAAGCGGACTACACCGGCGCGCCCGTGGACGTGAACGAGGCAGAGCGGGTCGACTGGATCCCGCTCGACAAGTCACGCGAGCTGATCGCCCGAGGCGAGATCGCGGGTGCCGGCACAGTGATCGCCGTGCTGGAGCTGATCACCCGCCAAGCGCGAGGCGACCTCTAGCCGGTTCAGTGGGTTCGGCCGTGCACCGCATCCATTCGGGCGGTGAACTGCCGCACGGTCGGTCGGCGCCGATGCGGGGCGAGCTGTGACCGTAGATCGCGCAGGTAGCGGACAGCTCGGGCTGACTGTAGGTCCTTCCCCACAGTTAACGCCTCGGTCCCGATCGCGCACGCTCGATCGGGTTCACCCTGCTTGGCGTGGACGCTCGCCAGGAGCGCCAGGTTGAACACCCGGCCGCGTACGTAGCGGTTGTCCATCTGGAGTGATCGGGCGGCGAAGCGTTCTGCATGGGTCGACTGGCCGAGCGCGTGGAAGCAGTGGCCGAACTTGGCGGACAGGTATGCCTCGTCGAAGTAGCTGATCCACTGTGGGTCGGTGCTTCGGTCTGCCTGGTCGAGGGCCTGTTCGGCCCGGTGAAGGGCTGTGGCGCAGGATCGTTGGTCGCGGGCTGCGGCGTGGGCGTGCGCCTCCATCACCAGCGCTTCCGCCACCAGGACCGGAACCCCGGCCTGCCGAGCCGTCTTCCCTGCGGCGCGGGCCAGGTCGACCCCGGTGTTGGTGTGGCCCAGGTAGGTGGCCTGGTGGCTCATCGCAGCAATGATTTCCGCACCGAGACCAGCGTCACCGGCTGTGCGGGCCAGGTCCAGGGCGAGTACGAGGTACCGCTGCGCGATGCCGTGTTCTGCGGTGTCGTACGCCTGCCAGCCGGCGAGTTGTGCCAGCTCCGCCGTAGCTCCGAGCAGCCGTTGACCGGTGGCGTGGTCGTATCGGCCGTTGGTCAGCAGCGGTGTCACTTCTTGGTCCAGGTAGCGGGCGACAGTGTTGCGTGCGTGGCCGCCGCCGTACTGGTTGTCCAGCCTCCGGTAGGTCGCGGTCATCTCGCGGATGGTGTCGACATCGGGTTGACCCACGGCGCGGGATCCGGATTGGGTGACACTGGTCGACGCCGGTGCGGTGAACCAGCGCAGCGCGGGCAGGGTGTATGCGGCAGAACTGAAGGCCACCTGCCGGAGCATGTTTCGGCGGTTCACGTCACCTCGCCATAGTTCTGTGGCAGCGCGTACGTCCTCGCGCCACGTCCGATTGACCGGTGTTTCACTGTGCCGCCCGCTGCTCTGGGTGGCCATGTCGCCGGAATATGGGTGCTGGGCGGGGGCAAGGCCCATCGCCATCCGCGCCGCATCGGGCATCTCGCAGCCGCTGGCGATCCGTTCCAGCAGGTCGATCGAGGTGACCTTGCGGCCGGCCATGATCCTGCTGACATAGGCCTGCTCCAGGCCGACTGCGGCGCCGATCCGGGTCTGGCTGGCGCCGGTCAGTTGGGCGATCAGCCGGAACAGCGCGCCGATGTTGCGTGAGCCCAGCGCCGCGCGTACGTCGTGGTGCTGCCAGATCTCCCCGGGGATGCGCAGTGGATCAAGCAGCACAACCGCTCCCAGCGTCGCGACTCGACTACCCAAGGTGCTCGGTTGTGAGCTTAGGACGCGGATCAGCGCAGGTCGAGCCGCCTCATGTCACGGTGACATGACCGCTCGACATGGCTGTGACAAGGTGGAACGCGGAATCGTCCGGGCATGTCTTTCGATGCCGAAAGCCCACCCTTGGAACCGCCCGCCGACTGTCGGCATCGCCTCCTGTGGCGGTTGGCCCGATCCCTGTGGGAGGCGCACCGTCCGGACAGCACCGGCTTCTGTGTGGTCACCGGGTGCCAGCACGACAACCAACTCCACCCCTGTCACCTCGCACAACTCGCGATCGAAGGGATGCGTACGGCGTGCGGGGACCGGGCCGAGATGTCCCGACCGTGGATCGACCTCACCCGGCAGCGGATCGCTTCCGGCGAGATAGATCGGACCGACGCAGCCGCCGAGATCTTCTGGCGTTACCGCCGGCGCGCGACGGACCGGTGACACGTGGGAACGATCTACAACTCCGAGGCGTTCCGCGAGTACGCGCAACGGCAGATCGACTCCGCCGACATCTTCCTCACCATCCACGCCGAGGCGGGGCTGAGCCTGTGCCGCTGCGGCCGACTCCACCCATGCGACGACCACCGCTACTGGCTGGAGATACGGGCGCACTTCGTGAATCGCCTGCTCGCGACCGTGGAGTCGTCAGGTACTACCGGGCCATGATTCGTCTACGGCCAGGTGAAGCACCCGTCGCGGTCCTGTCCTCAGCAGGTGCCGAAGCCCTCGTCGAAGAGTTTCTGGGCGTAGTTGGCGTACCCGGCGACGGTTTTGCGTACTATCCGGCCGTCGTGCAGGAACAGGAAGGCGCGGTCGCCCTGTCGGGCGAGCAGCCCGTCGAACCGGTACGTCCCCTGTGGAGCGACCAGTGCCGTCGCCGCCGGGTAGCGGGCGTGCACGGTGTTGAGCGAGGTGCCGACGGTCACGCCCTCCGGGGTGTGCATCGGCGGGCTCACCCACATCAGCACGAGCCGGTTGTGGTCGAAGACCGGTCCGACCGTGTCGAGGCCGTTGATCTGCGCGGCGCACTCGGTGGCCTCGGGCTCGGGTTCCAGTACGCCCCGGGCGGTCAGTTCCCCTTCGGTGTCGCCGAACTCGATGTTGCGTACCCCGGACAGGTGGACCACGTCCGGCCCGAATGTCCCCACGGCCGGTTTGCCGGGCATGGTCGGGGCGCTCCCGCTCGCGGACGCGATGAGCGTCGCCAGCAGGAAGCCGATCAGTACCGTTTTGCGGGCTTTCATATATCCCCTCCGGGAGCACAACGGAGCGGACGGCAGAAGGTTGCTGCCTCTATCCACATCCTGTGGATAGAACATGTGTACGACGGATTAGGTTACGCCCCAGTGCTGGTCCTGTTGGACCGTCGTGACCCCGGTCCGTACTGCCCGTGCGATGTTGTTGACGGAGCGTACGTATCCGACCGCCGATCCGGGCTGCGGGGACATGCTGCCGTGGGCGACCTGGTCCCGCAGCCGCCCCAGGCTCGTGATCGCCTGGTACGTCACCGGCGAGATCACCCCGTGGTCGAGCAGCTTCTGAGCCATTGCCGCACCCTGCCGCCGTACGGCCGCACCGGCGCGGTCCACGAACTCGCCGGTCCGTACGTCGTCCAGGGCCCCGGACATCGCGTCCTCCAGCGCGGACCAGGCGGCGTCCACCGCGTACGCCGGGTTCTGCTCGGCCCGCAGCGCGATGTCCCGGAAGCCGCGGTCGAGCTGTCCGGGCGACCCGGCCGCGGACCCGTTGCCGGTCGGGCGGCGACGTCCCGGTGTGCCGGGCCTGGCCGGGCCGCCGATCGGCGAACCGGTCGGTTCGGGCAGCGCCTCCGGTAGCGGATCGAGGCGGGGCCAGGGGGTGGCTCCGCCCGATCGGGCGCCGCCCCGGGCCTCCGTCGACCGGGCGGCCTCGGCCGCCACCGCCTCGCCGACCTGGCGGTCGGCCTCACCGAACTCGGCGCCGAAGCTGCCGGCGGAAACCGACCGTAGCTGGCTCACCCTGGCCCGCAGCGGCCGGCGGAAGATCACGAGTACGACCACCACGGCGGTCGGCCAGGCCAGGTGTCCGGTCATCTCCGCGATGAAACTCTGCCAACCCACCGGCCGGATTCTTCCGTGACCCACCCGATCCGTCGATAGCTACCGCCGGTTCCTACAACTCGGCGACGAGCAGTCGGTAGCCGGCGTCGTACTCCGGCAGGTCGAGCAGGTCGGCGTGGCGGTCGTGCCATCGTCCCGAGGTCAGGTCGGCGGCGAGCCGTTCCAGGCCGGGCCGGATCGTCTCCTCACCGGTCTGGGCCAGCATCGACATGCCGGCCCGGACGGCCGGGTCGAGGTACGCCTCCGGCCGACGCCAGTACGCCGCTCCGAACCCGTCGACACAGTCGTGCGGTACGGGTACCACCTCCACCCGGGCGTCGCCGAGCAGCGCGGCCAGCCGGTCGACCGGCACGGCTCGGGTGTCGTCGAACGCCGCCGCCTCGGGCAGGTACTCGCTGAGCAGCCAGAACTCCCGGGTTACCGCCTGATCCCAGGTCAGGATGACGATTTTCCGCCGGGCGATCCGCCGCAGTTCGGCGATCCCGGCTTCGAGGTGGGTCCAGTGGTGCACGGTCAGCAGCGCCATCACCGCGTCGGCGGCGTTGTCCTCGACCGGGATGTTCTCGGCGAACGCCCGCAGGACCGGGGCGGCCCCGACCGGACGCTGCTCGATCATCACCGGACTGGGTTCGATCGCGAGCACGGTCTGCGGCGGCTCGTACGAACCGGTGCCGGCGCCGACGTTGATGACCGTACGGGCGTCGCCGAGGGCCGCGTTGATCCGGGCGGCGACCCTCGGGTCCGGTCGCCTGGTGCCGCTGTACGTCGTGCCGATGCTGTCGTAGATCACCATGTCGGGCAGTCTGCTCCGAATTGCCGAGCGCCACCGTCCTGCAGCCCGCGTCTCACCCGCCGGTACGGCGCAGCCGGCTCTCCAGGCCGTCGAGTACGCACTCGAGCCCGTGTTCGAAGCTGTCGACGCGTACGTTGTCCGCTTCCTGGCCACGCTGTGCGGCGTACACCCTGCTCAGGCGTGGGTACGGCTGCACGGCCTGTTCGACTGCCGTCCACAGGCGTTCGGTCCACTCCTGCTCGTCCTGTCCACTGCGGGCGATCACGGTCAACCACGCTGCCTCGCTGGTCGCCATCCCGATCACGTACGCGGTCACGGTGTTCACGGCCTGGTCGGCCTCGGGCAGGGAGAAGCCCGCCTCCTCGAACACGGTGAGCATGTTCTCGGACAGCCCCATCATGTTCGGCCCCAGGTAGGCGACTCCGACCCCGCCGAGCACGGAGACGATCCAGGGGTGTCGGAGGAACGCCGACCGCAGGCTCTGTGCGCTGTGGGTCGTGGCCGCCCGCCAGTCCGCCGGGTCGCCGGGTTTCGGCACCTCGATCTCGCCGTAGACCTCGTCGACGACGAGTTCGATCAGCTCGTCCTTGTTCGCGACGTGCGAGTACATGGAGGTGGCGCCGGCGTTCAGCCGGTCGCCGAGCTTCCGCATGCTCAGCGCGTCGATGCCCTCGGTGTCGAGCAGTTGCAGAGCCGTGGAGACGATCTGCTCCCGGCTCAGTGCGGGCTGGTCGCGCCGCTGTCGCTGCGGGCGGGTCCACACCGATGGGAACGGCTGCTTTTCGGCTGGCATGCGGTCTCCTCTGCGTCAGTCGCGGCTCAGGATAGCCGACCGATACGAACACTGTACGGGGTTGCGCACACCGTTCGCAGCTCCGTACAGTGTGCGGCGACCGAACAGTGTGCGGAGCAACGCACGCCGTGCGACGTACCGCCGAAGGGGTTTGATGATGGACCGTCAACCGGGCCGCTGGCTCATCCTGATCGTGCTCTGCCTCAGCACACTGGTGCTGATCATCGACAACATGGTGCTCACCGTGTCGGTCCCGCCGATCGCCGCGGACCTGGGGGCCAGCGCCCAGGACATCCAGTGGATCATCGACTCGTACATCCTGGTCTTCGCCGGCCTGCTGCTCACCTCGGGAAGCCTGTCGGACCGGTTCGGCAGACGCCGAGTCATGATCATCGGATTGGTGATCTTCGGGGCGGCGTCACTCATGGCCACCTTCGCCCAGAACCCCGAGCAGCTCATCGCCGGCCGCGTCCTGATGGGCATCGGCGGCGCCCTGATCATGCCGAGCACGCTGTCGATCCTCATCACCGTCTTCGACGACGAGGAGCGCCCCAGGGCGATCGCCGCCTGGAGTGCGGTGGCGATGGTCGGCCTGGTCGGCGGCCCGGTCCTCGGCGGTGTGCTGATCGCCCACTTCTGGTGGGGCGCGGTCTTCCTGATGAACGTCCCGATCGCCCTCGTTGCCATCATCGCGGCGATCGTCCTGATGCCGGAGTCCAAGGGACCGTGGCGCAAGGCCGACCCGCTCGGCATGATCCTCTCCCTGGTCGGCATGACCGCGCTGGTCTGGACCATCATCGAGTCGGCCAAGGACGGCCTCGCCCACCCGAGCACCCTGATCTCGCTCGCGGTGACCGTGGTCAGCCTGGTGTGGTTCGTCATCTGGGAGATGCGTACGCCCGACCCGATGGTCCCGCTGAGCCTGTTCCGCAACCGCATCTTCAGTGGCGCCAGCTTCTCCCTCGTCCTGCTGACCTTCGCCAACGGCGGGCTGATGCTGGTCCTGACCCAGTACCTCCAGTTCGTACTCGGCTACTCGCCCACCCAGACCGGCCTCGCCTTCGCCCCGATGGCCGTCGCCACCCTCGCCTCCAACACCGTCGGCGCCACCCTGGGCCAGAAGATCGGCAACCGGTGGATGACCGCCGCCGGCCTCGTGGTGATCGCGGCCGGGTTCGGCGCGCTGGCCACCCTCTCCGCGGAGAATGGCTTCGGCATGCTGGTCGCGGCTATGGTCCTGATCGGAGTCGGCGGCGGCCTGGCCCTGCCCGCCGCCACCGCCGCGCTGATGGGAGCCGTGCCCACCGAGCACGCCGGCGTCGGGTCCGCGCTCAACGACACCGTCCAGCAGGCGGGTGCCGCGCTCGGCGTCGCCATCCTCGGCGCGGTCCTGTCCAGGACCTTCACCGGCGCCATGCCGGACTCGGCACCGGAGGCGAGCCGACACTCGATCTCCGACGCCCTCAACCTCGCCACCGGCACCGGAAACGCTGGCCTCGCCGAGACCGCCCGGGAGGCGTTCACCACCGCCATGTCGGCCAGCTTCGTGGCGGGCGGGGCCGGGGTGCTGGCCGCCGCCGTACTGGCCCTAGTCCTCATGCGCGACCGCAGGACCAACCCCGCAACCCCCGCGCCCGACCAGATCCGCGAACCCGTCGGCCACCCCGCCGGTTGAGCAGAAGGCAAGATCCGAGTACGGCAACAGCATCACCGCGTACGACGATGGCCCCGATCCGGGAAACGTCCGGACCGGGGCCATCACCGTCCGGAGCCGGTTGCCGCCGACCCCGGAACTACACCAGGTACACCTCAACGGTCGTCCCATCGGATCTGGCGATCGTGAGTTGTCCACCCGGAGCGATCCTGCACATCACCGCAGCGAGTTGCAGGGCACGATTGAGCGCGTCCGTACGCGTCATCCGCCAGGCCCCGGTCAGCTCGGTGAGCGCCTCGACCGCTGCGGGCGGATGGTTGTAGGTCCCCTTGGTCAGGACAACCCGCTGGACGTCCTGCTCCGGCTCGTCAGTCACGGGCATCTCCGTGTTCGGCGCGGGTGCCGGACGACATGACCGCCAACGACCGGGCGGTCGGGCCTCCGCGTCTGACCTCGTACGCCCACCTGAGCTGTGCGCACCCGTCGTCGGTGCACGAGTAGCACCAGCCGTTGCCCGAGTGCGCCTGTACGGTCCGGTCGGCGGCCGTCCGGATGACGTCCGGGGTGATCGGCTCGTCGTTCCGGCTCACCTCGACCGCTTCCAATTCCGCTCGATCGCCGCTCGTTGGACGTAACCGCTGGCGCAGGGCAGATGCTCCAGCCTTTCCACCGCTGTGCACGCCGGATTGTGGGCGGACACCCAGAACTCGTAGTCATCGCTCCGCAGCCTCGGTGTGGATCGGTCGATCGCCACCACCCGTACGGTGGTTGGCTCCGTGGCCGGTTCCTGGTCGACGTACCACTCGCCGGGCCGCAGATGCAGGAGCATGCCCCGAGGGATCTCGGGTGGCAGGTCGTTGCTCATGGCCGACCTGCTTCCTGCTCGGCGGCCACTATCTCCGGGTCGGCCAGGAGCCGGCGTGCCGCCCCCAGTCGAGCACACCTGCCGGGCCGGTAACACGGGCAGACCTCACACTCTTCGCCGCTTTCGTGGCGGGTGACGATTCGGCGGGTGTTGGCGAGCAGGGCGGGCCACAGGCTGGGGGAGAAGCGCGTCAGCGGGTGCTTGTTGTCGGTGCTCATATTCGCCGCCGTACCCACCGGGGCTTCGCAGCGTTGTGGATGATCCGGACCAACGGCCAAGGAAGCTGCTTTGCGGTCGATTTGGTATCGGCCGGCGGCGGGGACTCCGCCGGCGGTGGGTCGTTCGCCATCGCGCGCCTCCATCGGGTAGCCGGGGGCGCGGCAACCGGTCCCAGGGCACCGCGCCCCCGGGCGCCGGCTGCACGGGGGCGCAGACCGGCGCGTTCGGGGAGCGCCGCTACTCACCCCACCTCTGTGCTGTGGTGCCGCGCTCATCACGGACCGTAGGTGGGATACGACTGAGGCGGTGTGACCATCTGATCACACCGTCTCAAGATCGTCGATCTTGATAATTATCCTCGCTTCGCATCTCCGTCTGGGTCAAGTGGGTCAATACCCATCCGTACTGCCAGTTCACGGAGTTCAGGTCCGCCCTGCCTGCGAGCGTTCCTGGTCATCTGAGTCACGATCTCCTTGACGCTCGGACGACTACGTAGCTCGCTCGCCGCGACGTCGTCTGCCTGAAGGAACTGCCGCGTGGCCTTCTCTGCCTTGCCGGCGAGATACCATCCCCGACCACATGCGATATGCAGATGGGCCAGCCGTTGCCGCGTTCGTAGGCTGCCGCGATCCACTCGCCGGGCATACTCCGGTGCCCGGTCCGGCTCGCCGTTTTCGAGCGCGATCGCGACTCGCCACACATCGACATTTGCGGTGGTGACTTCCATTCGCCAAGGATCCGAGCTGATCCTCGCGGCAACCGCGCGAGCCTCAGCATGGTGAGTGTCGACTTCGTCAGCTAGCCCGAGGCTCGCGGCCGATAGGGCTGCGTGTAGGTGCAGCATGCCGTACCAGGATAGGGCGGCGTCATCGCCGGTATCACCGATGGCATCCGCGGCATCCGCAGATGCTTTGAAAGATCTACGTCGGCCGCCCACCGTGCCACTGGCGAGCGCAGTCTGTGCTCCGGCGAAGGCCGCCGCCGCTTGCTCCACCGGCCTGTCCAGCAGACGTGCTGCGTGCTGTGCACGCTCGGCGAGCCTCAGGGATAGGTCGACGTAACCGAACGGCTTGATGGTCAGTGCGCTGGTGACTGCCGCGCGGACGAACAAGGCCAGGCCTTCCTGTGAACCGTCCTCCGTGTTGGCAAGGCGCCGGGTGTCGGTGATCAGCGCAGGTAGGAGGGTCGACAGCGTCTGGTAGTCGCATGCCATCCGAGCTGCCATGGCGCGATCTACCTCGGCGGCCAGCACGGTCGTCGTGATGGGGGAGCTGTCTTCGGGTTCGTCATCGAGAGCACCTCGCAGAGCCGGGACCGCACTGTAGACAGCGAGTTCATCCCGCGTGCGTGGCTGCTCAGGCTGGCCGGTGAGGTCGGTTGCTGAGACGCCGAGTGCGGTAGCGAAGGCGTACAGCAACCTGCGGTCGGTCACCGCCTTGTGGCCGTTTTCAATCCTGGAAAGCTGCTCTCTGGAAATTCCGACGAGATCAGCCAGTTCCTGTTGCTTCATCCTCGTCATGTCTCGCCACCGAGAGATCCTGAGGCCAATCCAGTCGGTCCGGCCGGTCTGTTCATGTGGTGTCACAGCACCCCTCCTGCATGAGGGTGGCGGGGATCTGCATGATCCCGCTCGATACGTCGACGGTACGTGCAGATAGGACGACCTGCTAGCTCGCCCTGTTGGTCAGGGTCGGACTACATGGCCGGCACTTTGTCGGTTCGGGAGTCGACCGGGGCACGTCGGAACCGAGTCTTGCTCGCTAGGGATCCGGGGGTCCTCGGATCCCCGGACCCTCACTGACGGCGCTCTCCGTACGGTGCGGACGTGATTGACCTGCCCGCCGGCCGAGCTGTCTACCGACAGATCGCCGACGAGCTGCGGCAGAAGATCAATTCCGGTTCGATTGCCCCCGGTGTCCTGCTGCCGTCGTCGGCGCAGTTGGAAGGGACGTATGGGGTGTCCCGGGAGACGATCCGGCGCACACTGGCGGTACTCCGTGCGGAGGGACTGGTCCAGACCGAGCCTGGCGTCGGGACGAGAGTGCAATTCCCGGAGCAGCAGACCAAAGTTGCTGTTCCGCGTGGTGCGCTGATCGCTAGTCGCCCTGCGACGCCAGATGAACAGGCTGATCATGATGTCCCGCCGGGTGGTCACGTTCTGATCGTGACCATCGGAGGACGTGTTAGAGGCGTCTACCCGGCCCATCGAACTGTCCTTACGGCTAGCTGACGAGTCGCCGGATCGATCTTGGTTCGGCTGGGCAGCGCCGCGATCTTGCACTTGTGGCGGTACGCGAATCCGGACCATTGCCCCGATTCGAGGCACCACAAGTGCAAGATCGTCGACGGGGTCGGCGGCGAGACACGTGCGGGTGTCTACGCGTCGGAGGCCGGGTTCAGGACTCGGGTGAGCCAGTCGGTACGGGTACGGCGTGCCGCCGCCGAGACGGGGACCTCCGGGTAGAGGGCGTCGAAGCCGTGGAAGCCGCCCGCCCAGATGTGCAGTTCCGCCTGGCCACCGGCCGCCCAGATCCTGGTGGCGTAGTCGACGTCCTCGTCGCGGAAGACCTCGGCCGTGCCGGCGTCGATGTAGGTGGTCGGCAGTCCCGAAAGGTCGTCGGCCAGGGCGGGGGAGACGTAGGCGGGCACGTCCTCGTCGGCAAGGTCGCCGAGGACCGAGCGCCATCCGTACTCGTTCATCTCGCGGGTCCAGACACCGGGCTTGGCCTCGTACTGCTGGCTCGAGGTGGTGTTGTTGCGGTGGTCGAGCATGGGGTAGATCAGCATCTGGGCGGCGATCGCCGGGGTGGCCCGGTCACGCGCCATCAGGGTGACTCCGGCGGCGAGTCCACCGCCGGCGCTGGTGCCGGCGACGACGATGCGGGCGGGATCGATCCCCAGTTCGTCGGCGTGCTCGGCGACCCAGAGCAGACCGGCGTAGGCGTCGTCGACCAGGGTCGTGCCGGTGACGTCCGGTGCCAGCCGGTAGTCGACGGAGACCACAACCGCGCCGAACCGGTCGAGCCACTCCAGCGGGATGTCGACCTGCGAGAAACGGTCACCCATGATCATGCCGCCGCCGTGGACCCAGTAGACGCAGGGTGCGGCCGTGGGGCGGTCGGCCCCGGACGGGCTGAAGATCGACAGCGGGATCTGTGCGCCGTCCTGGACGGGGATGGTGATCTCGCGGTGGGTGGCCGCCCGGCCGTCGAGCAGGGTGTCGACCGGCGTCGGCGGGAACTGGCGGAGTTGCGCCAACAGTTCGGGGCTGAGCGGGGGCATGGGTTGCATCTCGGCGAGGAGGGCGCGCAGCTCGGGGTCGAAGTCGGGGCGTACGAGTGTCATTTCCTGGTCCTTTGGGGGTGTCGGGTGTTCGGGGGAGAGGAATGCTGGGAGATCAGAAGGCGGCCTTGCCGCCGACCGGGACCTCGTCGGAGTACCGGGACTCGCCGTCGAGCAGCGGCTGGAGCTTGGCGACCAGCTCCTTCGCCTGGTCGGTCGCGAAGAACCGGCTGTGGGCCTCCTGGCTGGTCCAGCCCTCGGTGACCGAGACGATGTCGGGGTTGCTGGCCGAGCGGCTGATCAGGAAGACGACGCAGTCCTCGTTCGGCAGGGACGGCGCGTTGAGCAGGAACTCGACCAGTTCGTCACCCTTGCCGGGCTGGGCGGTCATGGTGGCGTGGAAACCGTGGTTGACGCTCATGGGGGTTGTCCCTCCAGGTCGTGGAGCCGTTGTGCTCCGGTGATGTCGACCCACCAATCAAATCAGCGCCACCAGGGGAAACGTTAGAGCGATGCTCCCAACGTCTTGCCTAATCCTACTGTTGCAGAGAGGATCGGATAGTGCTTCAATCGGTTCATGGACCACCTCGACGAGCTGCGTGACCTGCTGGCCCGCCACGCCCGCCCCGACATGAGCACCGCCATCGAGGGCGTACTCATCTCGAAGGTCGAGCGGCCGTACCCGCCGTCGCCGGCGATGTCCGGGTCGGTGATGGCGCTCATCGCCCAGGGCGCGAAGCGGATCGGGCTGGGCGACCGCGTGTACGAGTACCGCGCCGGGCAGTACCTCATCGCCTCGGTCGACCTGCCGATCACCGGCCACTTCACCGAGGCCACCCCCGAGCAGCCGGCAATCGGCCTCGGGCTGACCCTGCACCCGGCAACCATCGCCGAGTTGCTGCTCCAGGCGGCCCCCGGGGACCTTCCGCCGGCCGGCAGCGGTGCGCCGTCCGGCATGGCCGTCAGCGACGCGCCGAGCGAGCTGCTCGACGCGGCGATCAGGCTGGTACGCCTGCTCGACCAGCCACGCGACATCGCGGTGCTCGCACCGATGATCAAACGGGAGATCCTCTGGCGGCTCATCGCCGGGGACCAGGGCGCCGCCGTACGTCAGCTCGGCCTCGCCGACAGCAGCCTGACCCACGTCGCCCGTGCGGTCCGGTGGATCCGCGAGCACTACACGCAGGCTTTCCGGGTGGAGGACGTGGCGCAGCGCTCGGGCATGAGCGTCTCCGCCTTCTACCGGAACTTCCAGGCGGTGACCGCGATGAGCCCGATCCAGTTCCAGAAGCAGATCCGGCTTCAGGAGGCCCGGTTGCTGCTCGCGACGCACCCCAACGACGTCTCCGGTGTCGGGCTCCGGGTCGGCTACGACAGCCTGTCCCAGTTCAGCCGCGAGTACCGCCGCCAGTTCGGCGCGCCGCCCAGCCAGGACGCCGTACGCCTGCGCGGGCTGACGCCCAACACCGCACCAGCCCTGGCGTGACACCCACGCCACGATGCGAGGGCCGACCCGTGCGGGCCGGCCCTCGCGTTCCACCTCACCTGTACGGCACGGTCAGCCGTCGATGCTGGGCCAATCCAAGCTCGAGCAGCTCGACTGGATCAGGTTGTCCTGCCCGTCGACCAGGCAGATCTTGACCCCGATGACCTCGTTCGCCGCGACGTTGTTCGGGAAGATCGAGTACGGGTCGTAGATCAACTGACTGTTCGCGCCGCCACCGTTGTACTTCGTGCCGAGGTACTTCCCGTGCAGCCAGGCCCAGACCTGTACGCCGTGACCGTCCGCCCGGAGGTCGCGGATCACGAGGTAGTCGTCGTCGTTGTTGCCGCCGCCGGGCGCACCGGGGCCGTAGTCGACGAAGTCGACCGCGCCGCCGAGCCGGGAGTCGACGGTGTAGACCGTGTAGTCGTCGTTGCCCGCAGCCGCCGCCGGGCCCGTGCTGGCCAGGATCGCGGTCAGTACGGCCGCCACCGGCAGCAGTACCCGCATCGCAAGGTTTCGTCTCATGTCCGTGGCACTCCTCTGCTTCGCCTGCTCCGGCCCCTGGGTGGGTGCCGATTGCCCAGAGCTTGGCGGTGCCGGCTTGCCGAGACCTTGGACGGAACCTTGAATAGCATGGCCGAGGCGCTCTTGATCTTCACCGATCTTCGAGCGGGGACGAGAAGGCCCGGAACGACATCGGACCGGTCCCTGAGGGGCCGGTCCGGTCGTTCTGCCTGGTGGTGCTGGCGGAGGATACGAGATTCGAACTCGTGAGGGTGTAAACCCAACACGCTTTCCAAGCGTGCGCCCTAGGCCTCTAGGCGAATCCTCCGCCGGACAGAGTACAGGTTCCGGCGGAATCTCCCACCCGGCACCTCCCCGGAAGATCGACGCCCGGTCGGGTACAGTCAGCGGTACCCCCCGTGTGGCGTCACCCTGTGAACCTCCCCAGGGCCGGAAGGCAGCAAGGATAAGCGGGCTCTGGCGGGTGCACGGGGGGCCTTTGCGTCCTGGTGCCGGTTTTCCGGCCCACCCAGCGTGTCCACGACCGCGCAGGTCCGAGCCGCCAGCGGGCTCCGGCCGGCACTCCGGAGCGCCAACAATCGCCCAACCTGTCCGTCGAGGGCGGGGCGAGGTGGCCGTACGGGGCGGCGGAGCGGAGAATGGCTCGGTCGAGAGGAGGCGGGACGAGTGGCACTCGCGCTCTACCGCAAGTACCGGCCGCGCACCTTCGCCGAGGTGATCGGGCAGGAACACGTCACCGAGCCGCTGTCGCAGGCACTGCGTACGGGCCGGCTGAACCACGCGTACCTCTTCTCCGGGCCACGTGGCTGCGGCAAGACCTCCAGCGCCCGGATCCTGGCCCGCTCGCTCAACTGCGAGCAGGGGCCGACCCCGGAGCCCTGTGGCGTCTGTGACTCGTGCCGGTCCCTGGCCGGGGACGGTGCCGGGTCGCTCGACGTGATCGAGATCGACGCGGCCAGCCACGGTGGTGTCGACGACGCGCGTGACCTGCGGGAGCGGGCCTTCTTCGCGCCGGCCAACAGCCGATTCAAGATCTACGTCATCGACGAGGCACACATGGTCTCGTCGGCCGGCTTCAACGCCCTGCTCAAGCTGGTCGAGGAGCCGCCGGAGTTCGTCAAGTTCATCTTCGCGACCACCGAGCCGGAGAAGGTTCTCGGTACGATCAAGTCGCGTACGCACCACTATCCGTTCCGGCTGATCCCGCCGGGTGTGCTGCGGCCGTACCTGGAGCAGTTGACCGAGGCCGAGGGCGTCAAGGTCGAGCCGGCGGTTTTCCCGCTGGTCGTCCGCGCCGGTGGTGGCAGCGCCCGGGACTCGCTCTCCGTACTGGACCAGCTCATCGCCGGGGCCGGTCCGGAGGGGGTCAGCTACGCCCGCGCGGTCGCCCTGCTCGGGGTGACCGACGCCGCGTTGATCGACGAGATGTGCGACGCGCTGGCCGCCGGTGACGGTGCCGCCGCGTACGGGACCGTCGACCGGGTGGCCGAGGCGGGTCACGACCCCCGCCGGTTCGCCACCGACCTGCTGGAACGGCTCCGTGACCTGATCGTCCTGCAACAGGTGCCGGACGCGGCGGCGAAGGGACTGATCGACGGCCCGTCCGACCAGATCGAGCGGATGACCGCCCAGGCGCAGAAGCTCGGTCCGGCGACCCTGTCCCGGTGCGCCGACATCGTGCACAACGGCCTGGTCGAGATGCGCGGCACCACCGCCCCCCGGCTGCTGCTGGAGCTGGTCTGCGCCCGGATGCTGCTGCCCGGTGCCGAGGATTCGACCGGCGGGCTGTTGCAGCGGTTGGAGCGGATGGAACGCCGGCTGACGCACGTCGGCGATCCGGGTCCGTCGGCCGCCGCCGGTCCCGCACCGGTCCACGATCCCGCTCCGGTACGACCGGCGCCTGCCGTACCGTCCGCACCGGTTGCCGCCCCGGTGGGCCGGGCACCGGAAGCCGCCCCGACCGAGTCGGCCCCGTCGGCGTACGGATCGACGGGTTCGACCGGTTCGAACGAGCCCGCCTCGGCGTCGGCCCGGCGATCGGTGCAGCCGTCGGCGGTGATGCCCGATCCGACCACCCCCGACCCGGTGGCTCCCGGCTCGGCCGTCCCCGGTGTGCTGGACGCCGCAGCCGTCCGCCGCCAGTGGGGCGACGTCGTCGGCATGATCAACCGCACCCACAAGCGCATCGCCGCCCTGGTACGCGACGCGGTGGTCCGGGACCTCGACGGCAACACCCTGGTGCTGACGGTCAAGTCGCCGGTGCTCGCCCAGATGCTGACCAGCAACGTCGAGGTGGTCACCGAGGCGATCTACCAGGAGTTCGGGGAGCGCTGGCAGATCCGGTGCGAGGTGGCCGGCGACCATCGCTCGGCGGGCGCCTCCGCCGCATCCCGCCCGGCTCCGGCGGCCTCGACCGCTCCGCCTGCTCCAGCGGCTTCGGCGGCTCCAGCGGCTTCGACCGCTCAGGCGACTCCAGCCGCTCAGGCGACTCCAGCCGCTCAGGCGACTCCAGTCGCTCCGGCCACTTCGGCGGCTCCGGCGGCTGCGGCTCGGGACACTGCGCTGCGCGACGTACCGGCCCGGGAGGCGGCGGCGCCTCGGGAGGCGGCGAACCGGGAGACGGCAGCACCTCGGGAGGCGGCGGCGGGTACGGCGCCTCGGGGCACGGCACCCGGCGACCCGCCCCCGTGGGACACGACGTCCGGCGCCGCCAGTGGCAGCGCGCCGGGCGGGGAGACTGCGTCGGCCGGGCGCTCCGGTGGTGGTTCGGGACGGACGGCTACGGCCGCTCCGGTGAACGGCGCGGGTGACACCGACTGGCCGGAGGCCGCTCGTCCGGGTGGGGCGGCAGCCGTACCGGCGCCGGCCGCCGGTGGGAGCGACTGGCCGGAGCCGGCCCGTCCCGGTGGCGCCAACCCGGTTGCGGCCCCTGCGAGCGGAGGCCGGGCGGAATCCGTACCGGGGGCTCGGGTGGACAGTGCTCCGGCGGCGCCGCCAGCGCCGACGAACGGTGCCGTACCCGGTGGTCCGGTCGGGAACGCGCAGCCGAGCGCCGGTCTCGCGGCCGCGCGCGCGGCGGCGGCGGGCCGTGGCCCCAAGCCCCAGGCGGCCGTGCGTACGGCGGACCGGGACTGGGCCGGCGATCCGCCCTACGACCCGGACTACGACGGCCCGCCCCGCGCGGCCGGTGGTGGTTACGAGGGTTTCGATCCGGGTGACGAGCCGCTCGACGAGGTGGTGGACGAGCGGACCGCTCGGCAGACCAGCGAGCAGCAGGCGATGGAGTTGCTGCGTCAGCAGCTCGGTGCCGAACGGATCGGCGACATCGACAACACCAAGTAGGCGCATGGTTCGGAAGTCGGTGGATCGGTTGCCAGTAAGGCGACTGCGGTCAATGCGACGACCGTCCATCATCGACTGACCAAAAACGGGTCAGCGGAGTCGGCACGGATCTCTTAAGATCAGCCGCCCCCTCTCTCGAAATGGTCAGGACCAGTGCGGCGAGAACTCTCGGTACCGGAGCGACTCGGCCTTTTCGGCCTGTCGGTAGCCCCGGTGGCGGCGGTCTGGCCGTGGCTGACCGGCAGCACCGGGTTGGGTACGCCGTGTCCGCTGCGCTGGCTGACCGGTGTGCCCTGTCCCGGCTGCGGCCTCACGACGGCCGCGGTCGCACTGGTTCACGGCGATGTTTTCGGCGCGTTCCGCGCCAATCCGGTGATCTTCGGTCTTGCCGCACTCGCGGTGGCCGTGGGTCCGGTGCTCGGGCTCCGGGCAGTTGGTGTGCTTCCCGCACCGGTTGCCTGGTCGGCTCAGGCCCGCCGACGGACGGGCCGGGGGGTGGTCCTGCTCGCCCTGGCGAGCTGGGTTTTCCAATTGATTCGGCTCGGCATCGGCTGAGCAACCCCCCTTTCTTAAGGAGCACCCCCTTGATGTACGCCAACTGGGGCACGCGCGTCGGCGCGTATCTCATCGACATGGTGGCCCTATGGGCGATCTTGCTGCTCTCCCTCCCCTTCGCGGACGACAACGGGAACCCCAGCGCGATCTCCGTCGTCATCATCCTGATCGGGCTCGCGGTGGCCGTCTACAACCGCTGGTATCTGACCGGCAAGACCGGCCGGAGCTGGGGCAAGAAGGCCCTGGGCATCTCGCTGGTGGCCGAGGCCACCGGGCAGCCGATCGGCGTGGGTAAGGCGTTTCTGCGCGACATCGTGCACATCGTCGACGGCCTGCCCTGCTACATCGGCTACCTCTTCCCGATCTGGGACGAGAAGCGGCAGACCCTCGCTGACAAGATCCTGAGCACGGTGGTCGTGAAGGGCTGAAACACCCCGGCCGGTCGCGGGCGGGTCCAACCGCCCGCGACCGGCCGCACTAGGCTGGGGACGACCGCTATTCGCTTGACCGAGGAGTCGCCGTGCGTCCGGGTGGACAGCCCAATATGCAGCAGATGTTGAAGCAGGCGCAGAAGATGCAGCAGCAGCTCGCGGTGGCGCAGGCGGAGCTGGCCGAGGCGGAGCTGACCGGCACCGCCGGCGGCGGCCTGGTCACCGTCACGATCACCGGCGCCGGCGAGATCACCGCCATCAAGATCGACCCGAAGGCGGTCGACCCGGAGGACGTCGAGACGCTCGAGGACCTGGTGCTGGCGGCCGTACACAACGCCAGCGAGGCGGTCCGGAAGCTGACCGAGGAGAAGATGGGCCCGGTCACCGGCGGCATGGGCGGCCTCGGCCTGCCCGGTTTCTGAGTCACCCCAGATGTACGAGGGTGCGATCCAGGATCTGATCGACGAGTTGGGGCGGCTGCCGGGCGTGGGCCCGAAGAGCGCCCAGCGGATCGCGTTCCACGTGCTGTCGGCCGACCCGGCCGACGTCACCCGGTTGGCCACGGCCCTGCGGAAGGTCAAGGAGCTGGTGCGTTTCTGCACGAGCTGCTTCAACGTGGCGGAGTCCGAACAGTGCCGGATCTGCCGCGACCCGCGACGCGGTGCCGAGGTGCTCTGCGTGGTCGAGGAGCCCAAGGACGTGGTGGCGATCGAGCGGACCGGTGAGTTCCGGGGCCGCTACCACGTGCTCGGTGGGGCGATCAATCCGCTGGAGGGGATCGGTCCGGACAACCTCCGGATCCGCGAGCTGATGGCCCGTCTCGCCGATGGTGAGACGAAGGAACTGATTCTGGCGACCGATCCGAACACCGAGGGCGAGGCGACCGCGACGTACCTGGCCCTGCTGGTGAAGCCGATGGGCATCTCGGTGACCCGGCTCGCGAGTGGCCTACCGGTCGGTGGCGACCTGGAGTACGCCGACGAGATCACCCTGGGCCGCGCCTTCGCCGGCCGCCGTACGGTCTGAACGACCCCGCCGTACGGTCCGACCACCCTCGCGGATCCACGGATCCGAAAGCCCGCCGACCGGCCGACCCGCTCGCCGGTCGGCGGTGTCGTACCGTCGCGCGGTCCGGTTCGACCGAGCCGGTTGCCGCCGTCGCGACGGCCCACCCGCGGCGGGTGCTGATCGCCCGCTCAGCGCCGATCCCGCCCCGGTGGCCGAGTTTCGGCCCGGTTCCGCCGGCCACGGGTCAACGTCCGGTCTGGCCAGTGATGTGACAGGGGCGGTTGAAGTGCGCCGTCTGCCGTTATAGATCCTCTTCTAGGTGTCGGCTTGGTAGAGATTCCAAAGCAGGCGTTCCGTTCGAGGTCTCACGGCCATTAGCCTGCCGCACACGGACCGTGCCAAAACCCCGGCGTTGGTCATGCGCATGACAGAGGTGAGAGATGCAGGCGAGAGGGCTCAGGTCGGCGATCGCCGTCGCGGCCGTTGCCGTGATGGCCGCCGGCGCGGCGGGATGTGCGGCAAGTGACCGGGAAGAGGGCGGAGAGGGCACCGCATCGGGCGGTACCTTCATCTTCGCCGGTGCCGGTGACCCCAAGAACTTCGACCCGATCTTCAACGATGACGGTGAGTCGTTCCGGCCGGTCCGCCAGATGTTCGAGACGCTGGTGACCCACAAGCCGGGTACCGCCGACGTGGTCGGTGGCCTGGCCGAGAGCTGGGAGCACGACGCGACGGGCAAGATCTGGACGTTCAAGCTCCGCAAGGACGTGAAGTTCCACGACGGCACCCCCTTCAACGCTGCCGCGGTCTGCTACAACTTCGACCGCTGGTACAACATGAAGGGCGCCGCGGCCCAGAGCCAGATGCTCTACTACCAGGACGTCTTCGGTGGTTTCGCGACCAACGAGGCCGAGACGGCCGGCAAGTCGATCTACGACAAGTGCGAGGCCAAGGACGACGGCACCGCGGTCGTCTCGCTGAACACGTACAAGGGGGCCTTCCCCGGTGCGTTCGCGCTCACCTCGCTCTCCATCGCCAGCCCGGAGGCGTTGAAGAAGTACGACGCCGACAAGGTGACGCAGAGCGGTGACTCGTTCGAGTACAGCGCCTTCGCCAACACCAACCCGGTCGGCACCGGCCCGTTCACCTTCGGTGGCTGGGACAAGGCGAAGAACGAGATCACCCTGAACCGCTACGCGGACTACTGGGGTGACAAGGCCAAGGTCGACAAGGTGATCATCAAGGTCATCAAGGACGAGACCACCCGTAAGCAGGAACTGCGCGCGGGCACCGTCCAGGGCATCGACTTCCCAGCGCCGGCCGACCGCAAGGCGCTGGAGACCGAGGGCTTCCAGGTTCTCAACCGCCCGGCCTTCAACATCCTCTACCTGGGCATCAACCAGAAGAACAACCCGAAGCTCGCGGACCTGCGGGTGCGTCAGGCGATCGCCTACGCGCTCAACCGTGAGCAGTTGGTCCAGACCAAGGCGCCGGGTGGCTCCAGTGTGGCCAGCCAGTTCCTGCCGGACACCGTGCTCGGCTACGCGCCGGACGCCCAGAAGTACGAGTTCAACCCGGACAAGGCGAAGCAGCTCCTCAAGGAGGCTGGCGCCGAGGGTATGACGCTCAACTTCTACTACCCGCCGGACGTCTCCCGGCCGTACATGCCGAACCCGCAGGAGATCTTCACCGTTCTCGCCAACGACCTCCAGGGCGTCGGCATCAAGGTCAACGGTGTGCCTCGCCCGTGGAACGGTGGCTTCAAGGACGACGTGCAGCAGTTCGGCAAGCACGACCTGCACATCCTCGGTTGGACCGGCGACTACAACGACCCGGGCAACTTCGTCGGCACCTTCTTCGGGCGGGCCAAGCCGGAGTTCGGTGACGAGAAGATGACCGACATGTTCGCCGCCATCACCGCCGCCGACGCGACCGTCGACGAGGCCGGCAAGAAGACCGCCTGGGAGCAGGTCAACCGGGACATCGCCAGCAAGTGGCTGCCGGCCATCCCGGTCTGGCACGCCCCGCCGGCGATCGTCGTCACCAAGGACGTCAAGGGTCTGGTTGCCAGCCCGTTGACGGCCGAGGAGTTCAACACGGTGACTGTTTCGGCCAGCTGACCCAGCGGTCACCCCGCGTACAGCTGCGGCCCGGGCCGGGCGAATCGTCCGGCCCGGGCCGCTCCTGCGGGTATCGAGAACATGGTGTGTGAGAGATGTTGCGAGTCATAGTTCGCCGCCTGCTACAGCTGGTGGTGACCCTGATCGCGCTGACCGCGCTGATCTTCATCTGGCTCCGGAACCTGCCCGGTGGCCCTGTCGACGCACTGCTCGGCGAGCGGGCCACCCCCGAGCGGCGGGAACTCCTGACCAAGGCGCTCGGTTACGACCAGCCGATCCTGGTCCAGTACGGCAAGTTCATGCAGCGGATGCTCACCGGCGACTTCGGCAACTCGATCCGCACCGGCGACTCCGTCGTCGATGTGCTCGGGCGGTCCTTTCCGGCAACGGTCGAGCTGGCCCTCGCCGCGATGATCATCGCGGTCGGACTCGGCATCCCGCTCGGTTACCTGGCGGCCCGGCACCGGGGTCGGACCCTGGACAACCTGACCGTCGGCGGGACGCTGCTCGGCATCTCCATCCCGATCTTCTTCCTGGGCTACCTGCTCAAGGACGTCTTCACCCAGAACATCCACTGGTTCCCGCCCTCGGGGCGGATCAGCACCGGACTGGACAACACCAACGTCACCGGCTTCTTCGTACTCGACGGGTTGCTCACCCGGGAGTTCGACGCCAGCGCCGACGCGCTCTGGCACCTGATCCTGCCGGCGGTCACCCTGGCCACCATCCCGCTGGCGGTGATCGTACGGATCACCCGGGCCAGCGTCCTGGACGTGCTGAACGAGGACTTCATCCGTACGGCCGAGGCCAAGGGTTTGCGGCACCGGACCATCCGGGGGCGGCACGTCCTGCGTAACGCCCTGCTGCCGGTGGTGACCACGATCGGTCTGCAGACCGGCGCGCTGCTGGCCGGTGCCGTACTGACCGAGAAGGTCTACAACTGGGGCGGCCTCGGTACGTTGATCACCGACTCCATCACCGGCAGTCGGGACTATCCGGTGTTACAGGCGCTGATCCTGGTCGCCGCCCTGGTCTTCATCGTGGTCAACCTCCTGGTCGACCTCTCCTACGCGGTCATCGACCCCAGGGTGCGTGTGCGATGAGTGAGCGCAGCGAACGAATGATCGGGTACAGCGTTACAGCTCATGCCGTCGGCGAGCGAAGCGAGGCGGCGGCATGAGTGAGCGCAGCGAGCAAGGCGGGAACGTGAGTGAACCGACCAAGCAGGACCCCGCTACCAGCGGGATGAGCGGGCGTGGGGTCACCGCGCTCGCCGAGCGGAAAAAGGCCCGGCTGGACGAGTTGGCGCGGGCGAGCGCCGAGCCCGGCGGCGTCAGCATGTTCCGCGACATCGTACGGCGGCTGTCCCGCAACCCGGTCGCGGTGACCGGGGCGGTGATCGTCGGCCTGTTCGTACTGGTGGCGATCTTCGCCCCGCTGATCGCCCCGCACGATCCGAACCAGCGCTTCGACCAGCTCCTCGACGGCCTGACCGCGGACACGATTCCGGGATCGCAGGACGGGTTCCTGCTGGGGTCGGACCCGCTCGGCCGCGACTTCGCCTCCCGGCTCGTCTACGGCGCCCGGCAGACGCTCCTGGTCGGTGTGCTCGCCACCCTGATCGGGCTCGCCTTCGGCGTGGTGATCGGCGCGATCGCCGGTGCGTTCGGCGGCTGGGTCGACGTTGTCCTGATGCGCCTGACCGACGTCATGCTGGCCCTGCCCGGCCTGCTGCTGGCGATCACCCTGGTCGCCCTGGCCAGCCGGTCCAGCCAGTGGACGGTGATCTTCGCGGTCTCGATCGTCAGCGTGCCGATCTTCGCCCGGCTGTTGCGCGGTGCGATGCTCGCCCAACGGGAGAGCGACCACGTGCTCGCCGCCCGCGCGCTCGGGGTGAAGGAACGCGCGATCGTGCTCCGGCACATGCTGCCGAACTCGCTGACCCCGGTCATCGCCCAGGCGACGCTCACCTTCGCGGTCGCGATCCTGGAGGCCGCCGCACTGTCGTTCCTCGGCCTCGGCGACCCGGACATCAACCGGGCCGAGTGGGGCCTGATGCTCGGCGTCGACGGCCAGCGCTACTTCGAGATCCGCCCGGAACTGGCGTACTTCCCCGCTCTCGCGATCATCATCGTCGCGCTCGGCTTCACCCTGCTGGGCGAGGCCATGCGCGAGGCGATCGACCCGAAGAACCGGCGGTGACCGGGATGCTCACCAACGCACACCGGGTCGGTTCGCCCGGGCACCACGGGCAAGAGGGGGAACCGGCATGAGCCTGCTCGACGTACGGGATCTGGGCGTGGTCTTCAACCGCCGGGGTGAGCGGCCGTTCACCGCGGTGGACAAGGTCAGCTTCTCGGTGGAGCCGGGGCAGACGGTCGGCCTGGTCGGTGAGTCCGGCTGCGGCAAGAGCGTGACCAGCCTCGCGATCATGGGGCTGCTGCCCAAGCGCGGCAACACGGTCACCGGTGAGGTGCTGTTCGAGGGCACCGACCTGCTCAAGCTGCGCGGCAACGACATGCGGGACCGGCGCGGCCGGGAGATCGGCATGATCTTCCAGGATCCGCTCTCCTCGCTGAACCCGGTCCTGCCGATCGGGTTGCAGGTCGCCGAGGTGCTGGAACGGCACCAGGGGCGGGACCGCAAGCAGGCGCTGCGCGAGGCACGCGACCTGCTGGACTCGGTCGGCATCCCCGACCCGGACCGGCGGCTGAGCGAGTATCCGCACCAGATCTCCGGTGGTATGCGCCAGCGGGCCCTGATCGCCATCGCCCTCGCCTGCAAGCCACGGCTGCTGATCGCCGACGAGCCCACCACGGCGCTCGACGTGACCATCCAGGCGCAGATCCTGACCCTGCTCAAGGAACTGGTCGACTCCTCCGGGACCGCCCTGATCATGATCACGCACGACCTCGGGGTGGTCGCCGGGCTCTGCGACACCGTCAACGTCCTGTACGGCGGCAAGGTCGTGGAGACCGCCGAGCGGCACGAACTGTTCGCCCGCCCGCGGCACCCGTACACCCATGGGTTGCTCAGTTCGGTGCCGCGCCTGGACTCGCTGCGCGGCGAGCGACTGCACGCGATCCGGGGTTCGGTCTCGGACAACATCCCGTGGACGGAGGGGTGCGCGTTCGCGCCACGCTGCGACCGGGTGGTGGACTCGTGCCTCGACGGCGCACCGGTCCTGGAGCCGACCGCGGTCGGTGGGCGGCTGCGCTGCAACAACCCGGTTCTGGAGGAGGTGGCGGCATGACCGAGTCCATCGCGGAGGCGCCGCAGGCGCAGGAGTCGAAGACGCAGGCGCCGCTGATCGAGCTGCGCGACCTGAAGGTGCACTTCCCGATCAAGAGCGGGCTGCTGGTCGACCGGACCGTGGGGTACGTCTACGCGGTCGACGGGGTCTCCCTGTCGATCCGGGCCGGTGAGACGTACGGGCTGGTCGGTGAGTCCGGGTGCGGCAAGTCGACCCTCGGTCGGGGCCTGCTGCGGCTGGTCGAGCCGACCGACGGAGAGATCATCTTCGACGGCACCGACGTACGCGCGCTCAAGGGCGAGGCGATGCGGCACGCCCGTCGCCGGATGCAGATGATTTTCCAGGACCCGCTGTCCAGTCTCGACCCGCGCCAGTCGGTGCAGTCTTTGCTGGTGGAAGGCCTCAAGGCACACGGCCTGGCCGGCGACAAGGCGGACACCCTGCGCCGGCTCCGGGAAACCCTCGACGCGGTCGGTCTGCCCGCCTCGGCGCTGCGGAAGTACCCGCATGAGTTCTCCGGCGGCCAGCGCCAGCGGATCGGCATCGCCCGCGCGCTGGTGCTCGGGCCGGACCTGATCGTCGCCGACGAGCCGGTCTCCGCGCTCGACGTGTCGATCCAGGCCCAGGTGATCAACCTCCTGGAGGACCTCCAGGCCGAGCGGGGACTGACGTACCTGATCATCGCGCACGACCTGGCGGTGGTCCGGCACATCGCCGACACGGTGGGCGTGATGTACCTCGGTGGACTGGTGGAGGAGGCGTCCAGCGACGACCTCTACCGGGAGCCGATGCACCCGTACACCAAGGCGTTGATGTCGGCGGTGCCGGTGCCGGACCCGGTGGTCGAGGACCGCCGCGAGCGGATCCTGCTCGCCGGTGACCTACCCTCGCCGACGAACCCGCCGTCCGGATGCCGGTTCCACACCCGGTGCCCGTGGGCGCAGCCGACCCGCTGCCGCGACGAGCGGCCGGCGCTGCGGGAGACGTCGACCGGTCACCGGGTGGCCTGCCACTTCGCCGAGGACATCGCGGCCGGGCGGATCGGGATGCACGACGTCGAGCCGGAGCTGGTCCGGCCGACCGACCTGGCCACCCCCGGCGAGACCGGCGACCTGATCCCCACCGTCTAGGTCACGCGTCACCGTCGACAAGGGCTCCTTCTCCCACCGGGAGAAGGAGCCCTTCCGCACCTGTCAGCAGGTGCCGAGCATCTCGGTGAGCGTGGTCTTCTCGGCGGCGGTGACCGTCAATTTCCAGTGGTGCTTCACCGTGATCCAGCTCTCGGCGTACGTGCACCAGTAGTCGCGGTTCGGCGGCTGCCACTCCTCCGGGCCCTGGTCGCCCTTGCCCCGGTTGCTGCCCGCCGACACCGCGAGCAACTGCGGCCGGGTGAGGTCGTTGGCGAAGTCGCCGCGTTCGGCGTCGCTCCACTCGTCCGCGCCGGACCGCCACGCGTTCGCCAGCGGGACCATGTGGTCGATGTCGACGTCCGCCGGGTCGGTCAGCGTCTTCTTGTCATAGACGCTCGTCCACCGTCCGCCGACCACGTTGCAGCCGGCGAGCTTGATGTCCTCACCGTCGCGTTGCAGGACGGTGTCCCGGACGTCGCAGTTCTTGCCCGCGTCACGCCAGTGCGGGAAGTGTTCCCGGCTGTAGCCCTTCATCGAGCTGGCCTGGGCCACCGTCAACTGGCCGAGCTGAGCGGTTGCGCCGTCCACCCCGGCCGGGCCGCTCGGGTCGGCCCCGGGCGTGGACTGTGCGGTAGGTGCGCAGCCGGCGCCGCCGAGCGCGAGCGCCGCGACGAGCGCGGCCGAGATGACCCGTCGGGCTGCTGATCTGGTACGCGAATACGACACCAGCCAAGCTTGCGGGCTGATCCGGATATCCGCACAGTATCCACCGGAGGTTTCGGCGTTTCGTGACATTCGCCGTATCGGGCAGGGCATGTTGGAGATCGTGGCCCCACCGTCAACGCCGATCCGGCTCGCCGGCCCCGCCGGCCGGGGACTGCTGTTCGCGGCCGTCCTCGCCTCCGGCATGGTGTTCCTCGACGGCACCGTGGTCAACGTGGCGCTGCCCCACCTTGGCCGCTCCCTGGACGCCGGCGTCTCCGGTCTGCAATGGACGGTCGACGGCTACCTCCTGACCCTGGCCGCGTTCGTCCTGCTCGGCGGCGCACTCGGAGACCGGTACGGCCGCCGCCGGATCTTCCTCCTCGGCGTGGTCTGCTTCACCGCCGCCTCGGTCCTGTCCGGCATCGCCCAGAACATCGAGTGGCTCATCGCCGCCCGGTTCCTCCAGGGGGCCGGCGGTGCGCTGCTCACCCCGGGCTCGCTCGCCCTGATCCAGGCCAGCTTCCACCCCGACGACCGGGGCAAGGCGATCGGCGCCTGGTCCGGTTTCTCCGGGGTGTCGACCGCGGTCGGGCCGCTGCTCGGCGGCTGGCTGATCGACGCCCTCTCCTGGCGGTGGATCTTCCTGATCAACGTGCCGCTCGCGGTGGTCGTGGTGTTCGCCGCCCTGCGCTGGGCCCCGGAGAGCCGGGCCACCGGCGCGGCCAACCAGGCGGCGTCCGGCACCGGCGGGGCGGTGATCGGTGCGGCCGGCAGCGCCGCACCGCGTTTCGACCTCACCGGCGCCCTGCTCGGCGCGCTCGGGCTGGCCGGGATCACCTTCGCCCTGATCGAGGCCGCCCAGCCCGGCAGCGGCGGCGCCACGATCCTGGTCGCGGTCGGTGCGGTGGTCGGGGTACTCGCGGCGGTGGGATTCGTACTGCTCGAACGGCGCAAGGGCAACGCCGCGATGCTGCCACCGGCGCTGTTCCGCCGCCGCCTCTTCTCGGTCCTGAACATCTACACCGTGGTCGTGTACGCCAGCCTCGGCGGGTTCAGCTTCTTCCTCTCCGTACACCTGCAGAACGTGGCCGGGTACTCGGCGCTGAAGACCGGCCTGGCGAACCTGCCGATGACCGTCCTGCTGCTCGTCGGCTCACCCTGGGCCGGTGCGCTGGTCGCCAGGATCGGCCCCCGGCTGCCGCTGACCGTCGGGCCGCTGATCGCCGCCGGGGGCGTACTGCTGCTGCGCGGGATCGGACCGCACGCGTCCTTCTGGGCCGACGTGGTGCCGGGGGTCTTCCTCTTCGGGCTCGGGCTCACGTTTGTCGTCGCCCCGCTGACCACGTCGGTCCTGGCCGCGGTCGACGACCGGTTCGCCGGGGTGGCGAGCGGGTTCAACAACGCCGCATCCCGAGTCGGGAGCGTGCTCGCGGTGGCGGCACTCCCGCTGCTGGTCGGCCTCTCCGGGGCCGCGTACCGGATGCCCGCCGAACTGGCGAACGCGTTCCGGGCGGCGATGCTCTGGTGCGCCGGACTGCTGATCGTGGGCGCGCTCCTGGCCGCGGTGCTCATCCACCGCCCACGGCCACACCAGGACTCGCCGAAGTCCGACTGACCCTCGCAACGAGCGGGCCGACCGGCAGTGCGCCGGTCGGCCCCTCGATCGTCGTACGTTCCCGAATCAGCCGTGTACGCGGTTGACCGCGCTGGTCAGGGCGGTGATCGACGCGGTGACGATGTTCGCGTCCAGCCCCACACCCCAGACCGTACGACCGTCGACCTCGGCCTCCACGTATGCCGCCGCCTGGGCGTCGCCACCGGAGGAGAGGGCGTGCTCGTGGTAGTCCAGCACCCGGACCCGGATGCCGAGGCTCTGCAGCGCGTTCACGTACGCGTCGATCGGGCCGTTGCCGACCGCGGACAGCGACCGGTGCTCGTCGCCGAACCGGACGTCGGCCTCGACCTCGACCTTGCCGTCCACGGTGCCGGTCCGGTACGACACCAGCGACAACGCCGGGTCGGGCTGGTGGTCGACCAGGTAGTGGTTGGCGAAGATCTCCCACATCCGGCCCGGCTCGACCTCGCCGCCCGCGTGGTCGGTGACCTGCTGGACCACGCCGGAGAACTCGATCTGGAGCCGGCGCGGCAGGTCCAGGTTGTGCTCCGCCTTCATGATGTACGCGACGCCGCCCTTGCCGGACTGCGAGTTGACCCGGATGACCGCCTCGTAGGTGCGACCCAGGTCCTTCGGGTCGATCGGCAGGTACGGCACCCCCCAGGTGAACTCGTCGATCGGCACCCCGGCCGCCCGCGCGTCCGCTTCGAGTGCGTCCAGCCCCTTCTTGATCGCGTCCTGGTGCGAGCCGGAAAAGGCGGTGTAGACCAGGTCACCCGCGTACGGGTGCCGCTCGTGCACGGGGAGCTGGTTGCAGTACTCGACCGCCCGCTTGATCTCGTCGATCGAGGAGAAGTCGATCTGCGGGTCGATGCCCTGGGAGAATAGGTTCAGGCCCAGCGTGATCAGGTCGACGTTGCCGGTCCGTTCGCCGTTGCCGAACAGGCAGCCCTCGATCCGGTCCGCGCCCGCCAGCAGGCCCAGCTCGGCGGCGGCGACGCCGGTGCCCCGGTCGTTGTGCGGGTGCAGGGAGAGGATGACGCTGTCCCGCCGGGGCAGGTGCCGGTCCATCCACTCGATCGAGTCGGCGTAGATGTTCGGGGTGGCCATCTCGACCGTGGCCGGCAGGTTGATGATCAGCGGCCGGTCCGGCGTCGGGTCGATGACCTCGATCACCGCGGCGCAGACCTCCAGGGCGTAGTCGAGTTCGGTGCCGGTGTACGACTCCGGCGAGTACTCGTAGAAAATCTCGGTGTCCGGGGTGTGGATCTCGGCGTACTTCTGGCAGAGCCGGGCGCCCTGGGTGGCGATGTCGGTGATCCCGGCCCGGTCCAGCCCGAACACCACCCGGCGTTGCAGGGTCGAGGTCGAGTTGTAGAAGTGCACGATCGCCCGCTTGGCGCCGCGCAGCGACTCGAAGGTCCGCTCGATCAGGTGTTCCCGGCACTGGGTCAGCACCTGGATCGTCACGTCGTCCGGGATCAGGTCCTGCTCGATGAGTTGCCGTACGAAGTCGAAGTCGGTCTGGCTGGCCGACGGGAAGCCGACCTCGATCTCCTTGTAGCCCATCTGCACCAGCAGCTGGAACATCCGCCGCTTACGCTCCGGCGACATTGGGTCGATCAGCGCCTGGTTGCCGTCGCGCAGGTCGACCGCGCACCACCGGGGTGCGACCTCGACCTGTCGGGTCGGCCACTGCCGGTCGGGCAGGTCGACGGCGAACTGCTGGTGGTACGGCTGGTAACGCTGGTACGGCATCCGGCTCGGGCGCTGCCGGGCGATCGGATCAGTGTCGGTGTCGGCTGGGTTGGGCATGTCGAAGACTCCCGTGGTCATGCGGCGTCAGACGTCGTGAAGCGGACGTGAAGGCGCTGCTCGCGCCTGAAAAGAACTGAGGTGTCGGGCGGAAACCGGCTGGTCGACGATGGTCAACCGGCGGTGTTGGACGGCGCGCGTCAACTCCGCGACGAGGTGCCGGCCAGATGGGCCTCGTCGCGGCAGCGAAGAAGGAGCGCCTGCCACATGACATCGGTCACCCTACGTGAGCATTTCCGGTTCGGGAAGTTTCGTCCGCAGTCTGGGATGCGAATCGCACTTCCGCAGGTCCAGGCGCCGGCTGGCAGCGTCGGGTCGGGCGGGTCAGCCGAGCAGGAGGTCGGCCAGCGGCTGGCGCTGGCGCAGCCCGGTCTCCCACCGGCGCAGGTCGTCCGGGAGCGCCAACGGATCGCCGAGCCGACCCACGGCCACCACCACGTGCGGCCGTACGCCGACCGGCAGGTCCAGGTCGATCCGGAGCCCGGCCAGGTCGATGCCGGCGAGTTGGTGGGCGTACAGGTGCAGGGCGGTCGCCTGGATGGTGAGGTGCGCCACCGCCTGACCGAGGTCGTACGCGGCCTGGGTGGGTGGGCAGCCGGCCGGGATGGTCGCGGTGTGCGCGCCGAGCAGCAGCAGGGACGCGTTCCCGGCCCAGCGCTGGTCGGCCGGACCGACGTTGGTGAGGATCCGCTTGTACGTCTCGTCGTCGCGCTGGCCAACGATGAACCGCCACGGTTGGCTGTTGCCCGCGGACGGTGCCCACCGGGCCGCTTCGAGCAGCGAGAGCACGTCGGTGTCGGTGACCGTGGCTTCGGGGTCGAAGGCGTGCGGACTCCACCTGGCCGCGAGCAACGGGGATAGCTCCACCATGCGCCCGAGTGTGCCGTATCGCACCTTCTGTGCGACCGCCGGGGTCACCTGTTGTGTTCGACTGCACCCGGTACGTGAACGGAGATCATCTGCTCGGCGTGATGTCGGGCGTCGGGGAGGCGCTCGGGGTGGGCGGAGCGGCCGTACGCAGCGCCTGGCCGGGGACCACCGGGCCGGGCAGGGTCACGGTGGGTGGCGCCGCGGTCGGGTTTCCGGTCAACAGGAGGGTGCCGAACGACACCTTGGCCGCGGTGAGCGTGCCGTCGGTGTCGAAGCAGTAGATGCCGATGTCCAGCGGGGCACTGAGCGAGGCCGCGGTGGAGTCGACCGAGAAACACGCGCCCCGCGAGTTCGGCAGCGCCTTGGTCGTCGAGATCGCCAGTGACGCCTGGCGGTCGATGAGCACCCTGCGCCAGTCGGTGAACACGTGCTGCACCCGAGGATCGATGTTCGCGGGCAGGGCCTTGCCCGGTGCGGCGACCTTGACGCAGGTGGGCGGATCCGGTCGCCGGGTCGAGGTCAGCGCGCACTGGAAGATCCCGTCGCGGGTCTGCGCGATCGTGACGTCGACGGTGCCGCCGAGTGCCCCGCCGGGGATGTCGACCCGCCAGGTGCCGTCGTTGGCGCTGACCAGGGTCACCGACCGGTTCGGCTGCCCGGACCGGGACAGGGTGTAGAGCGCGGTCAGGTGCCGGTCCTCGGCCGCCGCCGCCAGTCCGGCGAGCTGCGCCCGGGCGTCGGTCACCCCGGCCGTCGCGGACGCCGATCCACCGGGGGTGGCGGAACCGTCGGCGGCCGGCGTCTCCACCGGAGGTACGTCACCGCCTCCGCACCCGCCGAGCAGCAGCACCGCCCCGGCCAGCAGACACGCGAACAGCCGGGAACCGTTGTCGCGGCGGGCCGGTGGACGATCCGGTGCACCGTGCCGACCGGTGATCCGGGGCTGCGGCATCCGGTCGACGAACCCGGTGCCGGTGGCCGGTGCCGACGGGTCGGGCCGGTCGGGCCGGGTGGCGACCGGTTCGGTGTCGGGAAGGGTGGCTTCCGAACGCATCGTGTCATTGTCGGGGGTGTCCGGGCGTACTGATCAGTCAGTCGGGTCAGCGGTGTTCGGCGTGTCGCGGGCGTCACCACGACCCGGCCGCCGCGCGGCGGAAGGTGGGCCGGATGGTGGGATCGTGGCTGCCCCCGGTACAGGCAGGGCCGGTACCCTGAGGGTCGTTCATACGGCGCCGCCGGTTAGTGGCCGGCGGCGTCGGCACGCTCCGGGTTGAATGGAGCAGGCTGCCCACGACCGGTGCGAACCGGCCGGCCCGGCAGCGTGGTGGCCGGTTGAGTGAACCGGCCGTGGGAAGGAGCAGACCGTCGTGGCACTGGTCGTGCAGAAGTACGGCGGATCCTCCGTCGGCGACGCCGAACGGATCAAGCGGGTGGCCGAGCGGATCGTCGCCGCTCGCAAGGCCGGAGATGACGTCGTCGTGGTGGTTTCCGCGATGGGGGACACCACCGACGAACTGCTCGACCTGGCGCACCAGGTCAGCCCGCTGCCGCCCGGCCGCGAGCTGGACATGCTGCTCACCGCCGGCGAGCGGATCTCGATGTCGCTGGTAGCCATGGCGATCCACAACCTGGGCTACGAGGCGCGCTCGTACACCGGCTCGCAGGCCGGCGTGCTGACCACCTCGGTGCACGGCAAGGCCCGGATCATCGACGTCACCCCCGGCCGGTTGCAGGGCGCGCTCAACGAGGGCGCGGTCGCCATCGTTGCCGGGTTCCAGGGCGTGTCCCAGGACACCAAGGACATCACCACGCTGGGCCGGGGCGGCTCGGACACCACCGCGGTGGCGTTGGCCGCAGCCCTGAACGCGGACGTCTGCGAGATCTACACCGACGTCGACGGCATCTTCACCGCCGACCCGCGGATCGTCCCGAACGCACGTCACATCAAGCAGATCACGTACGAAGAGATGCTGGAGTTGGCCGCCTGCGGCGCGAAGGTGCTGCACTTGCGCAGCGTCGAGTACGCGCGCCGGGCCCAACTGCCGATCCATGTCCGCTCGTCTTACTCGACCAACACCGGCACGATGGTCACCGGATCGATGGAGGAACCTGCCGTGGAGCAAGCACTGATCACCGGGGTTGCCCACGACCGGAGCGAGGCGAAGATCACCGTCGTCGGCGTACCGGACGAGCCCGGTGCGGCGGCGCGGATCTTCGAGACGGTGGCCAGTGCCGAGATAAACCTCGACATGATCGTGCAGAACGTCTCCACCGAGGGGACCGGCCGCACCGACATCTCGTTCACCCTGCCGAAGACCGACGGTCCGACGGCGATGGCCGCGCTCAGCAAGATCCAGGAGCCGGTCAAGTTCAAGGGGCTGCTCTACGACGACCACGTCGGTAAGGTGTCGCTGATCGGTGCCGGCATGCGCTCCCACCCGGGCGTCGCGGCCAGTTTCTTCGCTGCCCTGGGCGAGGCTGGAGTGAACATCGAGATGATTTCCACCTCGGAGATCCGGGTCTCGGTGGTGTGTCGGGACACCGATCTCGACGCCGCGGTCCGCGCTGTGCACGACGCGTTCGACCTCGGTGGCACAGAGGAAGCCGTCGTGTACGCCGGAACCGGGAGGTAACCCCTCATGGGCCAGCTGCCCACCCTTGCGATCGTCGGGGCGACCGGTGCCGTCGGCACCGTGATGTGCGATCTGCTCTCGTCCCGGAAGAACGTGTGGGGGGAGATCCGGCTGATCGCGTCCGCGCGGTCCGTCGGGCAGCAGCGGCTCTGCCGGGGTGAGCAGCTCACCGTACGGGCACTGACCCCGGAGGCGTTCGACGGCGTCGACGTGGCGATGTTCGACGTACCGGACGAGGTCGCCGCCGAGTGGGCGCCGATCGCGGTCTCCCGTGGCGCGGTGACGGTCGACAACTCCGGGGCCTTCCGGATGGACCGGGACGTTCCGCTGGTGGTGCCGGAGATCAACCCGGAGCAGGTACGCAACCGGCCCAGGGGCATCATCGCCAACGCCAACTGCACCACCCTCGGCATGATCGTCGCGATCGCGCCCCTGCACCGCGAGTACGGCCTACGGGAGCTGGTGCTCGCGTCGTACCAGGCGGTCTCCGGTGCCGGTCAGGCCGGCGTGGACACCCTGCACGACCAGCTCACGAAGATCGCCGGGGACCGGGGGCTCGGCTCCCGGTCCGGCAACGTACGGCAGGCGGTCGGGGACGAGCTGGGCCCGTTCCCCGCACCGCTGGCGCTCAACGTGGTGCCGTGGGCCGGTTCGCTCGCCGACGGGGGCTGGTCGTCCGAGGAACTCAAGATGCGCAACGAGTCCCGCAAGATCCTCGGCCTGCCCGATCTGAAGGTCTCCGCAACCTGCGTACGCGTCCCGGTGGTGACCGGGCACTCGGTGGCCGTACACGCCGTTTTCGGGTCCGAGGTGGACGCTGAGGGGGCGCGCGAGGCACTGCGTAACGCGCCCGGGGTGATCCTGGTCGACGACCCCGAGCGGGGCGAGTTCCCGATGCCGATCGACGCCGTCGGCACCGACCCGTCCTGGGTCGGCCGGATTCGCCGCTCGATGGACGACCCCCGGGCGCTCGACCTCTTCATCACCGGCGACAACCTGCGCAAGGGCGCCGCTCTCAACACCGCCCAGATCGCCGAACTCCTCGCCGCCGAATACTCCTCCACCCCCCGCTGACCCACCCCGCGCCCCGCACCGCCGCGCCCCGCTGTGCCCTCGCGCCCCGCGCCCGCGCCCCCACCCCTCGTCCGCGATCTAGGGCAAATGGTGGTCATCGGAGATCAACTAGCACGTATTTGCCCTAGATCGCCGACGAAGCGGGGCGGGTTAGGCGGCGGCTAGGCGGATGCCGTCGCGGCCGTCGCGTTTGACGTCGTAGAGGGCGGCGTCGGCGCGGCGCAGGGTCAGTTCGGGTGACTCGGCGTCGTGTTGGACGGCCACGCCGACGCTGATCGTGCGACCGATTCGGCGGGCCGCCGTGACCAGGCGTTCGGCGATTCCGGCCGCCTCCTCGGGTCGCCCGACCTCGATCACCGCGATGAACTCGTCACCACCGACCCGGTACAACTCGTCGCCCTGACGCAACGCCAACTCCAGGGCGCGGGCCAGCTCCACCAGGACCTGGTCACCCGCCTGGTGTCCGTACGTGTCGTTGATGATTTTGAAGTCGTCCACGTCGATGGCGAGCAGCGCGGTGCGGCCGGGAGTGGTCTCGGTGATCCGCTCGCCGAACGAGCCGTAGTGGCGCAACCCGGTCAACGGGTCGGAGCCGGCCCGCTCGCGCAGCCCAGCCAGGCTCCGCAGCCGGTCCAGGCAGATCCAGGCCTGTGCGGCGAGCAGCTCCAGCAGGTTCACCGTGGTCGGATCCGGTCGCCGCACCCGCTCGTCGGCGACCAGCAGCAGGCCGCCGGTGTCGGCCGGACCCAGCGGTACGGCGATCAGCGTGCCGACCCCGTCCGGCAGCGGCAGGTCGTACTCGTCGTCGGCCACCGTCGCCCCGGCCTGGGCCAGGGTGTACGTGGAACCGCAGTGGTGCACCCGGTTCATCAGCCGGTCCAGGGCGGCGTACCGCTCGGTGGCGGACAGGCTGGTGCGGATCCGGCACTCGGGCTCGGCCGGGTCGCCGCTGCGCGGGTCGGGTGCGACCAGCCGCAGGCCGGCGGGACGGGCGAGTACCAGGATCGCCGAGGTGAGACCGGACACGTCCCGGGCGGCGTCGACCGCGGCGGCGACCAGGTCCGGTTCGTCGGACGCAGCGGTCAGCGCGGCGGCGTGCCGGAGAATTTTCTCGTCCCGGCTCTCCGCCGGTGGGCCACCGAGGGCGGTGATCCGGGCACCGAGTCGGCCGCCGACCTGTTCGGCGACCGCCTGCCAGGCGTCAAGATCGACCTTCTCGGTCCACTCCAACGCCAGTACGCCCACCGGCCCGCCGGCCGGGTCGAGGATCGGTACGCAGGTCTGGGCGACCACCCCGGCGCGCAGCGGCGGTTCGTCCGCCTCGATGCGAGCCTCGTCCTCGACGGTCGCGCCCTGCCCGGTGGTGAGGGGCTCCCCCGAGGTGAAGACCTTGCCGGCGATGCCGGTCTTCATCGGCAGGGTGGCGAAGATCTGCCAGGAGCCGGTGGCGGCGACCCGCCGGAGCCGGTCGTGCAGCGGCAGGAGTACGGAGACCTGCGCCGGCGCGTACCGCCCGACGGCGGTGACGGTGAGCTGGCAGGCCTCCAGAGCGGTCGACGCCATGGGTAAGCGGGCCGTCAGGGCGGGGATGACTCGATCGGGTTCCGGGGGCACCTTTTGTCGTTCCAGGAGGGGCTGGGGAGGGGTGACCGCCCGGCGGCAGACCGGGCGGCGTACGACCAAGATTACCCACGGGTTCGAAACCGCTGCCCTAAGTCGATCATCATAGGTGGCTGTGAACGCGGCTCTGAGCAGTGCTCATCACCTTCGGTATCCGCCACGGCCACCACCCGTGTGGTGCCTCTCACAGGATGATCACGGGCGGTCGGACTGGTAGAAGGCGTTCGCGGCCGGCAGGGCGAGCAGGACGACGGCGGCCAGCGGCGCGGGGGACCGCCCGGATCGCGCGCGACCTTCGTCTCGGACGCGAGGGGTGGCTGTTGAGAGCGGACAGCAGAAGGGGCCACTTCCATCGATGGGAAGTGGCCCCTCAACTCGTCGGGGTGGCCGGATTCGAACCGACGACCTCTTCGTCCCGAACGAATGATCATGGAGTGTTGATCTGCGGCCGCATCGCGATTGACCTGGCGAGATAGTTCGCCATCGTTCGTGTACGTCCGCACGCGTTCGTTGCGGTTGTCACCCAGGTAGTCACCCACCATGCCTGGCTAAAAGACGCGTCTCTGCCAGTTCGTGCATGTTCAGCGGCCTTTGCGCGTGATGCACGTATAGCGGGGCCTCGCACCCCCTGGCGCCATCTCGCTTGGTGACCGGTCGCCATAGTGTCGCTGGGGCCTGGCACCATGGCGACGACCAACGTGAGGAGACGTACGTGGCCCGGGATCGCCAAGCCGAAGCGCGAAGTCTTGCTGAAGAACTGCTGGCCGACATCGAACTAAGTCGGTTGGGAGCGGAACCTATCCTCCTAAAGTCCGTACGACTGGCCCGCCTAATCAGTGACGACTCTAGTCTTCAATGGCTCGAACTAGAGCTTCACGGCTATGAGTTTACGGATGAGACTACGCCAATGCTTGAGCGGATGCATCGAATCATAGATAACGGAGGTGCGCGAGATAAAGCACATATAATCTCACTCGGTGCAGTCGAGGTCGCAATTCGCACTGAGGAGGCTAGGATTGGCAGCCTGAAGGTAGGAAGCCTGAGTGGCGAATACTTGGGACTTGCGCTTGACAGAGTCCACAATCAGATAAATGGCGCAAGCGCAAACCTCATGACCCTCGGGCGAATTCGCTCAGCCGTTCTAGCTCAAATCCATGAATTCGCGGCGAGAACTTACTATGCGCTGACCTTCGGTGAGGAGCAGGAGGAGCTTTTCCGGACGGCCCGACGGGATATTGACGGCATGCTTGCCCCCGTCAGTGACCGCGCTCTTGAAAGGATTGAATCAATCGTTGAGCGCTTAGGGAAGGGGGAGCAAGAGGCTATCAGTCAAGCTATGAACACTTGCAGACGACTAATTGATAGCTTTGCGGACGCCGTTTACCCACCACGCAGCGAGCCGGCGGTCGTGGATGGTCAAGCAATAGCACTTGACAAAGGCAAGGTCCTAAACCGGATCGATGCCTACGTTCGGCAGTACACGACCAGCGGTAGTCGGCAGCGGCGTTTGCGTCAAGCAATTCGAGGCATTTATGAACGAGTTTCGGCAGGCGTACATGATGACGTGACTCCCACCGAGGCTCGGTTCCTTTTCCTTGAGAGCTATGTTGTGCTAGGCGAGATTCTGGCATTGGCACCGCATGTGGAGGACACCGTCACTCCTTCAGCCTGATCCTGTGCCGATTGCCTCCGTCCGCTAACTTACGGGTCGGTTGTCGCTCGGTTTGTTACCTGCCTCTCGCACGTGCTCATGGACCTGGTAAGCGCACTCTTCTGGGCTAACCTCTGCCGTGTTCAAGCTGAGGTTAGCCTGAGTAAGCGGCTTGGTCTCATCCCAAGCGTGCATTCTTGCCGGCACGTCTCCCGTTCGGCGCTCGATAATTCGCCGCCTTGCAACGTCGCGTGGGCACCAGAGGTACACGGTTGTCCAGGAGACTGCTGGGAGAGCACCGGTGATGGCGTTGACCGCCTTGGTCTGGCCTAGATGCAGAACCGGTATGCTAATCGCGAGCATTTCACGCAATGATGGTCGATCGACCACATAGACCGCGTCGTATCGCTCGTTCGCCCAGAGAACATCGTTCTGAGCGTGAAGTCTATTCACCAGCGATAGCGTGGTCATTCGGTACCCCGAGGTACGGCCTCCCCCGACTTTAAGTCGTTGGAAGAGGACATATTCGGCGCTCAGGCTACTGAGTGCGCGAGTCACGGTGTCCTTTCCGGCTGCCGGCGGTCCGTAAAGAATTACTCCTCTCATCAAGCCAAATCGTCCTTCGATAGAGTCTCAAGAAGTTCCCGGGCCTGACTTTGCAAGGGCCTTCCGGTGGCACAGTTGTCGATCACAACGTGTGCCACGACCGGCCGGAATGATACGTCAATGCTGGACACCCACCCCTGCCAGTCAGCCAGCTTCGCCGTGTCTCGCGCTGCTCCACGGTGGCGAACATAAGTGTGCATCGTATCCTCGTCACAGTAAACCCATACCAACGCTGTACGTGCACCCATGGCTCCGTAAGTCGCCTGCGCTCTATCGATCCATGCTACATCGCTAAATTCTCGAACGAACGGAGCGGTGACGATGGCGCTATTTCCGCAAGCGACGTTTTCTGCTGTTGCTGCTGCGAGCGCTTCGTATTCCCGAGGCCGAATACGGTTCAGGTACGTCTCGGACTCCCGGTCGTGAGGGGAACGCCCAAGAACTTCTAATGCCGCTTCGACAACCGGGCGAGTTAGCGTATCCTTATCAAGCATTGGCCACCCGCTTTCGCGGGCGAGAATGCGGCCGAGTTCAGTCTTGCCGCTACCCGCGTATCCTCCGATCAGTACGACGTTTGGTCGATGGAGTCGAATTCGACCAGTTCGCATCTGGTCTGGAGCACGAACTACCCGCTTTGATCGCGCCGCACTAATTACCAGTCCTTCCTGAGCGAGAACCTTCATGGCCTCCGTGATCGTGAAAACGCTGACGTTCCATCGAGATGCTAACTCGCGTGTCGATGGCAGCACTTCTCCGTCGCGTAATATGCCTGCCTCAATGTCATTCCTGATGTTGCGTGCAACTTGTTGAAATAGCGAGTCGGACCGATTCAGCCGATTCTGGGGGGACGACATGGGAACCTTCCGTGGCAAATTGGACATTGACACGTGACCCCCGCAGCATACCAGTCGCCTAACAGATCACTTGCCATCTGTCCAGTACATGGCCCGAATCTGATCGGCTTCGCCTAACAGTTGACGATGCTCCCTATCAGTTGTTAGCTTCCTTCTGTCACCGAGCGACATCGACGGAGGGACATACTGTGAGGATCAAGCCGAATCCCCTTGGCGACACGCCGAGCGGGGCTGAGCTGGCCGAGATCGAGCGTGAGCTGCCGCTGATTGAGGCCGAGGTGGCGTTACTGGACGCCGAGATCACCGTGTTGTCGGCCGAGCCGTTGCCGACCGAGTTGGACTGGCGCCGGGTGCGTCGCGCGGTGCGGCGGGTCGAGCGTGAGGCCGTCGTGTTCTACGGCCGTCCGGTGTCGGCTGTGTCGCTGCTTGGGCGGGCGGCATGACGACGCCGACGATGAACAGCGTCTACCCGAAGCCGGTGCAGGAGTTGCTGCCGGACGCGCGGGATCTGGCCGGGAAGCTGGGTGAGCTTCCGTCGCAGAACCGGCTGATGAAGGAACTGAAGGTGGGCGCGCCGAAGGCGCGGGAGCTGCGGAAGGCGTTGGAGAACGTGTCCACCGCGCTCGCCGCCGGCACGGCTGCGGTCACCGAGGAGGTGCCCCCGCCCCCGGTTGCTCCCGTTGCGGACACTCGGCCGGACCTGGACACGGCGCCGGACACGGCTGAGTTCACGGTCGCCGTGCCGCCGGTCGTAGTTCCCTCGGGGGGCGGGGCATCTCCGCAGCCCATCCCGTCCGTAGAACCAGTTTCCAACATCACGACCGCCCCGGTCCCGCCCGCGTCCGTGCCGCCGGTTACGGGTGAGGTGAAGCGTTCGGGTGGGCGGGGGTGGGCTTACCTCGGGGTGATCCTCGGTGGGGTGGTGTCGATCGCGGCGAACATCGCCCACACCTACCTCCCGCCGGCCGGTGCCGGGTCCGGATGGTCCCCGGAACCCCTCGCGGTGGCGTTCTCCGTGTTCTGGCCGATCGCGTTGTTCGTCGCGGTGGAGATCCTGGCCCGTACCCCCTGGAAGGCCGGGTGGCCGTCGACCCTGCTGCGGTTCGTCGGGGTGCTGCCCGTGGCCCTGGTCGCCGCGCTGGTGTCGTACCGGCACCTGTCCGGGCTGCTCACCCACTACGGCGAAGACGCCATCACGTCCGCGCTCGGCCCCCTTGCTGTGGATGGGTTGATGCTCATGGCCTCAGCCGCGCTGATCGTGACCGCCCGGCGCAAGTCCCGTACCTGATTTCGCCCGGCGGCACGGCCCTATGGCCTGGTAACCGATGCCGTGCCGCCGGTCCTACCTCCGCTGTCCGAAGACCTCGGGAAGGAAGCTCCATGCTGTCAGATCCGACCGGCAATCTGGCTACCGCCGCTGCCGTGTTCATCGCTCTCTACGCCGCTCACCAGGTCGCTGACCACTGGATCCAGACCCAGCACCAGGCCGACTGCAAGGGCCTGCCTGGTTGGGCCGGTCGTCGGGCCTGCCTGGCTCATGTGGCCACCTACACGTTGACGGGTGTGCTGGCGCTTGCCGCGTTGTCCCTGTCGACCGGGTGGCGCCCGGCCCCGGTTCCGCTGCTGGTCGGGCTGTTGATCAGCGCGGTTACGCACTACATCGCTGACCGCCGTACGCCGCTTCGGCGGATCGCTGAGTTGACCGGCGCTGGCCGGTTCTACGTCCTGGGGGTGCCCCGCGCCGGTCGGGACGATAACCCGTCGCTCGGTACCGGCGCCTACGCCCTGGACCAGTCCTGGCACGTCGGCTTCCTGTTCGTGTCCGCGCTGGTCATCGGGGGTGCGTGATGCCTGTACGGGTCTACTACTGGCGCTGCGCTCACTGCGGAACGACGACCGTGGTCGCGGACGAGACGACCGCGAAAGCCCGCCGCGCGCAACACGACAAGGTCAAGCACTCCGGTTGGAGCTACTCCGAGTGGGGCTTCACCACCACGAACTGACGGCCGCTGTGGCGCCCAGCTCATCACCTGGGCGCACGCGGCGGACGCCAGACCGGGCGGACCGAACCCAACCTGAGGAGCACCGAAGTGGCGAAGGAAAAGCCCACCGAGCCGGCCAAGGGCAACGGCGAACGGGTCGAGATCAAGACCAAAACCAGCCGGGTCGTGGTCGAGCGCAACGACGGCCAGGTAGCCGGCAACTGGACCGGCGGGATGCACCAGTGACGGGCCAGCAAGCAGAGGACCCGGCGGACCGACTCGACCGGCAGATGGGCCAGGTAGTCGACGCGATGCGCCGGGCGTTCGGTCCGCAGCCACCGGCCGAGAAGGCACCGAAGGACGAGAAGCAGAAGTAGCCAGCGCGGGGCACGGCCTACGCCCTAGGAAAGCCGGCCGTGCCCCGCCCCCCTCCGACCCGAGATCACATCCCTGATGGAGGAGCACTCATCATGACTTCCCCCAACGAAGACTTCGACTGGCAGGCCGCTGAGGAAGACGCGACGGACGGCGCTGAGGTGGTCGACCTGGACACGCGTCGTCGTCGGCAGGCCGATGGTGCGCGGGCGTTCACGGCTGACCTGGACGACGAGCGGGACGACTACGACGACACCCTGCCGCCGGTTGACCCGACGCCGGTGGCGGCACCGTCGCTCTACGAGGCGGCCCGGTCCGGGCAGGCGGTTGACCGTCGGCCGATCCTGCCGACCTGGTTGCGGTCGCGTGACGAGCTGCGCAAGGCCGCGCGGTGGGCGACGGGGCACTACTCGCACACCGGCCTGTACCACCTGACCCGGTCCCCGAAGTACGCCGGTCGGTTGGCGTGGCGGGCACCGTTCGGGGTGGCCCGGCTGCTCGGCGCGACGACTCGGTGGGTTTTTGACGCTGAGGGTAAGCCGGCCCGGCTCGCGGCCGTCCGCACCGAGCAGACTGAGCTGTACTTGAAGTTGTCGAAGCAGCGGGACGCGCGGGTGCGGTGGCGTGGCCTGGTCCTGTCCGCTGTGCTGCTGCTCGGCCTGCCGACCGTCGCCGTGCTGATGGCGTTGGCGGGTTCGTGGCAGCGGTGGGCGCTCATGGTCGGCGCGGTGGTGCTGTTCGGGCTGGCCGGTAAGCCGAAGGACGTGCCGTTGATCGACGTGGCTGCGGTGAAGCCGCGTGTGCGTCGGCTGTCGGTGGACGTGCTGGAGCGGGCGTTCCTCGCGGCCGGGTTGTGCAAGCCCGATGACCTGATCTCGATCCCGGTGCCGATCGCCCGTGATGGTGACGGCTGGTTGGCGATGATCGACCTGCCGTACTGGAGTTCGGCGGACAAGGCAATCAAGAAGCGGGACCAGATCGCCGCCGGCCTGGACCTGGATGAGGTGCAGGTGTGGCCGGAGCGGGTGCGGGGCACCTCGGGTTCCGCCCGCCGGTTGCGGCTGTGGGTGGCCGACGAGGACCCCTACGCGAAGCCGTCTGACCTGTGGTCGCTGATCGAGCGCGGGACGGTGGACATCTTCGCCCCGTTCCCGTTCGGGCAGGACCAGCGCGGCCGGGTGGTGCCGCTGCTGCTGATGTTCACGTCCCTGCTGGTCGGTGCGATCCCGCGCATGGGTAAGACGTTCGCCGCCCGCCTGCCCGTCCTCGCTGCCGCACTCGACGTGTCGGTGGAGCTGCACGTGTACGACGGCAAGGGTGGGCAGGACTGGCGGGCGTTCGAACGGATCGCGCACCGGGCCGGGTTCGGTGTGCGGGACGACGTGGTGTTGTCCCTGGTCGAAGACCTGCGGGACCTGGTCGCGGACATGAACCGCCGCTACGACACGATCTCGACCCTGCCGCCGGACCTGTGCCCGGAGTCGAAGGTCACCCGGCAGATCGCGGACAAGCGGTCGTTGAAGCTGTGGCCGGTGCTGGTGTCGATCGATGAGTTCCAGCGGTACTCCGGCCACCCGGTCCACGGGGAAGAGATCGTTGACCTGCTCACCGAGCTGTGCAAGGTCGGCCCCTCGGTCGGGATCATCATCCTGCTCGCGACGCAGAAGCCGGACGGGAAGGCCGTGCCGACCGGGCTGCGGGACAACATCGGTACCCGGTTCGCGCTCAAGACCATGACGTGGCAGTCATCCGAGGCCGTGTTGGGTGCCGGCACCTACCCGGCCGGGTACGACTCGTCCCGGTTCCAGCGCTCCCACAAGGGTGTCGGGATCCTGCTCGGCGCCGACGACTCCGGCAGCGTGGAAGAGGCGTTGACGGTCCGGACGGCGTTCGCCAAGACCGAACACGTCGACGTGGTCGTGAACCGGGCGATGGAGCTGCGACGCGCGGCCGGCACCCTCACCGGACACGCGATCGGGCAGGCGCCGGAGCCGTCGACCAGCCGCACGGACACCCTGTTGGACGACATCCTGACCGTGATCCCGCCGGCCGAGCCGAAGGTGTGGTCAGAGACCGTCGTCGCCCGGCTGGCCGAGCTGCGCCCGGAGGTCTACCACGGGTGGGAGCCGGCACAGTTGGCCGCCGCGCTCAAGCCCCACGGCATCCCCGTAGGTCGGCAGGTGTGGGGTACCGACCCGGTCACCGGCAAGGGTGCCAACCGCAAGGGCATCCACCGCGACGACATTACCAACGCTGTCACCGAGCGTGACCGGAAGCGGAAAGCCGGCTAACCCGAAGCGGGCCGCTAGGTCTAGCCCCACCACCCGCTAGACCTAGCGGCACCGCTAGCCCCGAATCCGTAACCCTGCCAGGACGCTAGCGATCTAGCGGCCCCGGCTCTGTGCACCCAAAAACAGCCTGTGGAGGCACTTGTGGACACGCTCGCAGTGATCGCTAGCCTGCTCTGCCCCACCACCAGCCTTGTCACCCTCGGTTACCTCGCCGTGTGTTCGGTCTCGCCGTTCGGGCCGTGCCGGCACTGCCACGGCACCGGCAAACAGCGGTTCCGCATCGGCCGCCGCCGCCATGAGTGCCGGCCCTGTGACGGCACCGGACGCCGTATCCGCATCGGTACCCACATCGTCAACCGCATCCGCGCCGAGTACCGCCGGGGCAACCGGTGAAGCGCCGACCGACCGCCCACACGGATTGGTGCGCTCGTGACCACCGCTGCGGACTGGCCGAGCACCGATCGGAAGAGATGGTGGTCGACCTTCCCGGCTACGGCCGCGCCGTCCTCAACCGCGTACGCGGCGAAGACGGCCGGGAGTACGCCGAGTTGCGGATGCGGGTAGCGCTCGCCCCGGTCGAACCGGCCGCCCGCCGACAACTCGTCACCATCCTGACCAGCGCGCGGGCACTGGTCACCCGCGCCGCCCTGGTCGGCCGTCCCCGGCCTGCTCGGCGGGCCGCGTGATGAGCACTGATCAGCCGGTCAACATGGCTGCCGCTGTTCGGGTCGCTCGTGGCTGGCCGTTGTGCGCCACCGGGTGCGGGTGGCCCGTCGACCCGGCCGCCGACAGCGACCGACACCCCACCTGCCAACCCCACTCACCTCGGGAGGATGCCGTGTTTGACCTGCTCACCCCCGCGCTGCGGTACGTCGAACAGGGATGGCCCGTGTTCATGCTCGGCCGGTCAAAGCGCCCGGTGGCGAACTGCGAGCCGTGCCGGGAAGCCGACGACGACCACGACCCAGCCGCGTGCACCTGCCTGACCTGCCACGGGTTCTACGCGGCCAGCACTGACCCGTTGCAGGTAGCCGCGATCGTGGCCGCTGTCCCCGGTGGGCAACTCGCGCTGCGGGCCGGTACGGCGTCCGGACTGGTCGTGGTCGACATCGACCCCCGCAACGGCGGCGACACCACCATGCGCGAACTCATCGCCGCCGGGCTACTCCCGCCGACCGTCCACGTGGTCACCGGATCGGGCGGGCGGCACCTGTACTACCGGCACCCCGGCACCCCGGTCCCGTGCAGCCAGGGCAAGCCCGGCATGGGGCTCGGTCCGGGCATCGACGTGAAATCCGACGGCGGATACGTCGTGCTCCCCCCGTCCATCCACCCGTCCACCGGCCGCCCGTACCGGTGGGTACCGGGTCGGCAGGTGGAGGAGATGCCCCCCGCCCTGGTGACCGCCTGCCAACCGGCCGCGCCGGCACCGTCGACCGCCCCGGCCGGGCCGATCAGCACCCGTGAGGCGGGGGGCATCTCCCATCCCGACCGGCTCTTGGCCGCACACCTCGACGCCATCAGCCGCGCCACCGCCGGCACCCGCCGAACCACCCTCTACGGCGCGGCACGCGGGGTGGCCCGCATGGTCGCCGCCGACGCCATCGCCCGCGAAGACGCCATCAGCGCACTCACCACCGCCGGCCGCAACGCCGAGCAGACCGACCGAGACATCCGCGCCGCTATCCGTGGCGGATTCCGTGCCGAAGGAGTCGCAGCATGAACCAGAACACCCTGCCGACCGGTCAGCGCCTCGACGGTGCCGCGATCCTGGACGACCTACACGCCTGCCTCACCCGGTACGTCATCCTCCCGTCGCCGGAAGCCGTAGACGCCGTGGTGCTGTGGATCGCGGCCAGTCACGCGCTGCGGGCATGGGCGCACGCTCCCCGGCTGGTCATCCGGGCACCCGAGAAGCGCTGCGGGAAGTCCCGGCTGCTCGACATCGTGGAAGGCACCTGCCACAACCCCCTCATCACCGTCAACGCCTCCCCGGCCGCCGTGTACCGGGCCATCGGCACCGACAACCCGCCAACCCTGCTGGTCGATGAAGCCGACACCATCTTTGGCGGAAAGAACGCTGAGGCGAACGAAGACCTACGCGGGCTGCTGAACGCCGGTCACCAGCGCAACCGGGCTGCGATCCGGTGGGACAACAACACGCACAGCCTGGAAAAGATCCCCACCTTCGCCATGGCCGCGCTGGCCGGGATCGGCGCCATGCCCGACACCATCGAAGACCGGGCCGTCATCGTCCGGATGCGCCGCCGGGCGCCGGGGGAGACGGTGGCGCCGTACCGGCACCGGCGTGACAGCCCGGCACTGCGGCGGGTGGCCGAGAAGCTGACCGAATGGCTCGGCGCACACCTAGCCGACCTGGAAGCCGCCGAGCCCGCCATGCCGGTCGAAGACCGTGCCGCCGACACCTGGGAACCCCTCGTAGCCGTAGCCGACCTGGCCGGGGGAACGTGGCCGCAACGGGCACGGATCGCGGTCACCACCCTCACCGCAGAAGCCGACGACGCAGGGAATGTGTCGACCCGCGTGCGGCTGCTGGCCGACGTGCGGACCGCGTTCACCGTGCTCGGCGACCCGCCGGCCGCCTCCACTCACGAACTGCTCACGGCGTTGAACGGCGACCCAGAAGCACCATGGGCCGACAGCGGGCCAGCAGGGCTGACCGGTAAGAAGCTCGGGGACCTGCTCCGGGAGTTCGGGATCAAGTCGGACACCATCCGCTTCCCCGTCGGGCAGGCCAAGGGCTACGTCAGGGATGCCTTCACCGACGCGTGGAACCGGTACTGCCCCGAGCTGTCGACACCGGCCGCCGGGGTATCCGTACCATCCGTACCAACCTCGTTTCCGCAGGTCATCCCCGGTACGGATCCCCTGCCTGGTACGGATCAATCCGTACCACGAACCACCCTCACCCGTGTCCCTGGTACGCATCAATCCGTACCAGCACACCAATCCGTACCAGCCCTGACCAGGCAAAACGAGCTTGGTACGGATGGTACGGATACCCCCCGGCCACGCGTCACCGGCCGCCCGGCATGACCCGCCACCGGACCGCCGAAACGGCCTCCTCAGAAGCCCTGAGAGCATCCGGCCCATTCATAAATACTGGTCTATCAGAGATCTTGCCGCTACGGGCCTCTCAGGCCCCCTCCCAAACGGCCTGTACCGCGCTGACCCCCCAACCCTCCGCCGACCACCACCGAAGCGGAAAGGCGCCGACGATGCCCCTCAAAGCCCTGTATCGCGTCGCTGACGCCATGGCCCTGCTCAGCATGAGCCGGACCGTCATCTACCAGGAGATGCGCGCGGGTCGGCTCCGGTACGTCCGCCAAGGTGCCGACCGGCGCATCCCCGCTACCGCCATCACCGAGTACGTAGCCCTGCTGGAACGTGAAACCGCACAAGGAGTAGCCGCCTGATGAGCAAGCGTCGAAGCCGTGGAGACGGTGGCCTGCACTGGGACGAAGCCCGCCAGCGCTGGATTGCCTCCGTCACCACCGGCTACACCCCCGCTGGAAAGCGCATCGTCCGGCGGGGCAGCGGCAAGACCAAGACCGAAGCCAAGGCCAAACTCAAGGAGGTCATGCGCGACCACGAAGACGGGGTAACCATCGCCCCGCACGGGGTCACCGTCGCGGACGCCGTGACCGACTGGCTCACCTACGGACTCAATGGGGTGGCCCAGGGGACTACCGAAAAGTGCGGCTACCTCTGCCGAGGCCACATCATCCCGGATCTCGGTGCCCGGAAGCTCCGTGACTTGAGTGCCGAGGATGTCGACCGGTGGTTGGCTGACAAGGCCAAGACCCTGAGCACTCGCACGCTCAGGGAGTTGTACGCCTGCCTGAATCGCGCGATGAACCGTGCCATGGCGCGCGACAAGGTAAGACGCAACGTGGTCGCGCTCTGCAAAATCCCAAAGGGGCAGGAAGGGCGCCCTTCAAAGTCACTGACCATCGAGCAGGCGAAGGCGGTTTTGCGCGCCGCCGAGCATCACCGGATTTATGCCTACGTGGTGCTTTCCCTGCTGACCGGCGCGCGTACCGAGGAACTGCGTGCCCTCACCTGGGAACACGTCGACCTGGCGGGGAAGCCGGATCTTGACCCACCCGTGCCGCCCTCCGTTGCCGTCTGGCACTCCGTCCGGGCGGGTGGCGACACGAAGACGAGAAAGTCTCGGCGCACGCTCGCGCTGCCGCTCCGGTGCGTTACGGCGCTGCGCGACCACCAGCAGCGCCAGGACCGAGAGCGGGAGGCGGCGGGGAAGAAGTGGCAGGCGACCGGGCTGGTATTCGCCAGTACGGTCGGCACGGCTCTCGACGCTGCGAACGTTCGGCGCGCGTTCCGTCAGGCGGTGAAGATGGCCGGACTTGACCCAGCCGACTGGACACCCCGAGAGCTGCGACACAGTTTCGTGTCCGTGCTGTCGAGCAGTGGGGTCACCCTGGAAGACATCGCGGATCTCTGCGGACACTCTGGGACGGCCGTCACGGACAAGGTTTACCGGCACCAGCTACGCCCGGTGTTACTGCTCGGCGCGGTAGCGATGGACCGCATCTTTGCCCTCGGGGAAGTGGGGTAGCGCCAACGGTGTAGTCAGATGTGGGGCCTACCTTCGCGGTAACGAGGGTGGGCCCCACATCCGTAGCCTTACTTGACGAGCTTATGCAACTTGGTCGCTACTACCAGGCTGGTCAGCGTTAGCGTCACAAGACCAGAGGCGAAGCCGAGCAGCATTCCCAGCGTGGTGTTACTGGTTGTCGCGACGGTTACGGCGGTGACGGTTCCGGCGACCAGGCCTACAGCTATCGCGATCATCAGGATCAAGAGCAGTCGCTGGGACAGCAGGGGGTGCTCTTGGCTAGCTGGATGTCCCCGGTCGCCGTCGGACGGAGGTGGACGCTCGGGGCTGCGGGGCTGTGGAACAGTTGGAACATCGTTACGAGCTGGGCTATCGGAGCGCATGCGCCGACCACTCCGATTATTTCTTGCCACAATTCCTCCCAAAAAAGAGATGCAACTTTTGACAGGGCCTTACCTACCTCGGACAGAGGACCGCAACTCCGGGAGATTGCCCGTGCTGGTTACCGCCAGCGAGAGCGGAAGATGCGATCTTCACCCGAGATAACGAGCATCCTTCGGATACGTTGCGCGGCGAAGATGACCATTTGTACGTGAGTGTTACTCGCGTGTCATCGGGATACTTACGCCGGGTCGTGGCACTACTCAGATGCAGGTCTGCCCGTTCCCCTGACGGGACACCCTCGTTCTCAGGGCGAGATGTGGACTTCCGAAAGGGCCACACCTCGGACAGAACGGCCCTTTGTTACCGCAAAGGGCCGTTCGCCGCGCCGGTGGACGTGAGGCGGGTCACGTCGGGTGGCAGTGTCGGTGTGGGGCCAACTGGCCCGAGCAGGCGCACTACCGAGGCGCTTAGTCACTCAGTCAGTCACTCAGACAGCAGAAGGGGCCACTTCCATCGATGGGAAGTGGCCCCTCAACTCGTCGGGGTGGCCGGATTCGAACCGACGACCTCTTCGTCCCGAACGAAGCGCGCTACCAAGCTGCGCTACACCCCGAGCTGCCGACAAATAGTAGCCCACCAGCCTCGGTGGTCAAATTCGGTATCCCGGCGGGGCGCCGACCTGGACCGCTGCCGGCCCGGGTGGGCAGGTCAGCGCGGAATCAGGGTCAGCAGCGAAGCCTCCGGCCGGCAGGCGAACCGGATCGGGGCGGTCGGATGGGTGCCGACGCCGGCCGAGACGTGCAACCACGAGTCCGAGTCGGGCCACCGGTGCAGGCCCTTCGCCATCGACAGGGGCAGGTCGCAGTTGGTGGTCAGGGCGCCATAGAACGGTACGCAGACCTGGCCGCCGTGGGTGTGCCCGGCGAGCAGCAGTTGGAAGCCGTCGGCGGCCATCTCGTCCAGCAACGGCGGCTCGGGCGAGTGGGTCAGCCCGATCGTGAGGTCGGCCTGCTCGGATGCCGGCCCGGACACGGAGGCGTAGTCGTCCCGCTCGACGTGCGGATCGTCCACCCCGACCAGTTCGACCGTACGGCCGCCGGCCTTCATGGTCGTACGGGCGTTGTTCAGGTCGGCCCAGCCGGCTCCGACCAGCACCTCGCGAAGGTCCTCGGTCGGCAGGTCGACGCCCTGGACGTAGTCCCGTTCCGGCAGCACGTAGCTCAGCGGGTTCTTCCAGACCGGGCCCTTGTAGTCGTTGGAGCCGAAGACGAACGCCCCCGGCACGTCCAGCAGCGGCTGGAGCGCCCGCAGCACCCCCGGCACGCCCTCGGGGTGGGCCAGGTTGTCGCCGGTCACCACCACCAGGTCCGGGTCGGTGGCCGCGAGGGAGGCGACCCAGCGCTGCTTGCGTCCCTGATCCGGGGTCATGTGCAGGTCGGAGAGGTGCAGGATGCGCAACGGCTCCGCGTCCGTGGCAAGCACCGGTACGTCGAACCGGCGGAGGGTGAACAGGTTGCGCTCGACGAGTGAGGCGTACGCGAGGGTGGCCGCTCCGGCCGCCACGGTGCCGGCCGCCAGTCGGAATACGGTGCGCTTCTGCATGGCGACCAGGGTAGTTTGACGAGTCATGAGCACGCTGAAGGACCTCCTCACCGCTGACATGCGTACCGCCCTCAAGGCGCGGGACGAGCTGACCACGTCGACCCTGCGGATGGCGCTCGCCGCGATCGGCAACGCCGAGGTCGCCGGCAAGGCCAAGCGGGAGCTTTCCGACGAAGAGGTGCTGTCGGTGCTGACCAAGGAGGCGAAGAAGCGCCGCGAGGCGGCGACCGCTTTCGGTGACGCGGGCCGTACCGAGCAGGCGGCCAAGGAGCGGGCCGAGGGCGAGGTGCTGGACCGCTACCTGCCCAAGCAGCTCAGTGACGAGGAGTTGGCCGAGCTGGTCCGTGGGGCGCTCGCCGTCGGCGGCTTCGAGAACAAGGCCCAGTTGGGCCCGGCGATGAAGGCGAGCCAGGCCGCGGTGGCGGGCCGGGCCGAGGGCGGCAGGGTCGCAGCCGAGGTACGCCGGCAGCTCGGCTCCTGAGCGGTCCCTGCGGCTCCTCAACGGGGTCCTGCGGCTCCTCACCGCCCGACCGCGGGGCAGCCAGGCGCAACGACGACGTACGCAACGACGATGGGCGGGCACCTGAGTGCCCGCCCATCACTGTCTGCCGTACCCGATCGTCACTCGCCCGGGGGTCGACCCAGGTTGGGGCCGTCCGGGCCGGTACCGGGGCGGCCGGGGCCGTTTCCGCCCGGCGTGGGGCCGCCGCCCTTGCCGTTGCTGACCTGGATGACCACGACGCCACCCTTGGTGGTGCGACCGTCCGGGTTGGTGCCGGCGGCGGTGCCGGCCGGGCACTTCGAGTCGGTCTGCGACCGGGCCACCTCGACCTCGAAGCCGGCGCCCTTGATCCTGGACTTTGCCGACTCGATCGACTGGCACTCCACGTTCGGGATCGAGCGCTGGTCGCCCTGCACGAGCTTGCCGCTCGGCGGGGTGAACTGGACGCTGGGCTTGCCCTTCATCGCGTCCCGTAGCGTCTCGTAGACCGCCGGGTTGACCTTGTCGTGGTCCATCTTCTCGGTGGTCTCGGGCCAGTCCGGGTCGGCCAGGATGCCGGCCACGGAGAGCTGCTTGGTCATGACGACCAGGCTGGCGGTCCGGTCCGAGTCGGTGGTGCCGCTCTTGCCGGCGACCGGCTTGCCGACGATGCCGCGTACGTTGGCGGCGGTGCGGCTCTTGCACTGCGTGGTCGGCGAGTTGTCACCGACCGGGCACCGGGCGGCGTCGACGGCCGCCCGGGCGACCTCGGCCTTGAACCGCTGCTCGCAGCGGGGGTTCGCGATGTCGAGCGTCTTGCCGCTCAGGTCGCGGATCTCCTGCACCGGGATCGGCTCGCAGTACTTGCCGTCGGCGGCGAGGGTGGCGTACGAGTTGGCCAGGTCCAGTGGCGTGGTCGCGGAGACACCGAGGGTGAACGCACCCCAGAGGTCGCCGCCGCCCTCCTCGGTGGCCATGGTGGCGTCCTTGCTCGACCGGAAGTTGATGCCGAGCCGCTGGGCCGCCTTGATCGTGTTGAGGGCACCGGCCTGCTCCTCGAGCGGCACGAAGTAGGTGTTCACCGACATGCCGAAGGCACTCCACATGTTGTGCGGACCGGCCATGCTCTTGCTGGCGTTACGCGGGCAGTACTTGCTCGTGCCCTTGCACGCCGCGTCGCTGTTGAACCCGACCGGGTACTTGGAGACGTACTCCTCCGGGGCGTTGATCGTGTGTGCCAGCGGCAGGCCCTTTTCCAGGGCCGCCACCATGGTGAACATCTTGAACGTCGACCCGGCCTGGTAACCGGTGATGTCGCCACCGCCGCTGAGCAGCGGGTTGGTGGTGTTGGGGTAGGTGCCCCGGGCGCCCTTGCGGGCCTTCGGGTTGGTGGAGGGCCCGTTCGCCGGCTTGTTCGGGTCGTCGAGCTTGTAGTTCCGGTTGACCGCGAGGGCGCGCACCCGACCGGTGCCCGGCTCGATCCCGGCCACCATCAACGCTTCCTTCTTGCCGGTCGCGAGGTGCTTCTCGACCGCCTTCTTCGCCGAATCCTGCGCCTGGACGTCGAGCGTGGTGACGATGCTGTAGCCGCCGGACTTCAGCCGCCGCTCCCGGTCGTACGTGGTCGCGCCGAAGGTCTCCTGGTCCATCCACCAGCGGTAGAAGAAGTCGCAGAAGAAGCCCCAGTGGTTCTTGCTGGTGGCCACGCAGCCGTTCGGCGCCCGCTGGCCGCTGATGGTCAGCTTGACCGTCTTGGCGGTGTCGGCTTCCTGGCGGGTGATCGCGCCGATGTCGAACATGTTCTCGATGACGTAGTTGCGCCGCTCCACCGCCTGCGGGTAACCGCTGGCGGTCGCCGGGTTGTACTCCGAGGGAGCCTTGACCAGGCCGGCGAGCATCGCCGCCTCGTCGATCGTCAGGTCCTTCGGGTGCTTGTTGAAGTAGACCTGGCTGGCCGCGAAGATGCCGTACGCACCGTTGCCGAAGGGCGCGATGTTCAGGTAGCGCTCCAGGATCTCCTCTTTGGAGAGCTCGCTGTCGATCTGGAGGGCGTAGCGCATCTCGCGCAGCTTGCGCGCGGTGGTGTCCTCAGTGGCCGCCACCACGTCCTGCGGGTGCGTCGCCGAGTACGCGATCGCCTGCCGGACGTACTGCATGGTGAGGGTGGAGGCACCCTGGGTGGTCTGGTTGGCGCTGTTGTTGGCGACGAAGGCTCGTGCGATGCCCCTCATGTCAACGCCGTTGTGCTGGTAAAAGTCGTGGTCCTCGGCCGCGATGATGGCCTTCTGCATCATCGGGGCGATGTCCTTGAGCGGGACGTCCCGCCGGTTCTCGTCGTACATGGTGGCGAGCACCGTCTTGCCGTCCGACGCGTACAGGTAGCTGATCTGTGGCGCCATCTTGACCGTCAGCTCGGTCGGTAGCTTGTCGAAGGTCTCGGCGCCGGCCTTGGCGGCCAGGCCGGACATCGCTACCGCGGGGAAGGCGGCCGCGGCGACCACCACCCCGGCCAGCAGGCCACAGATCAGTAGCGATGCGCCGTTGGCAAAGACATTGTGGTCGCGTTTCCGCATCCGGGTCACCTCGTCAGGGTACGTGAGTCAGCATCGAGGTCGCGCTCCGCGTACTTTCCCCATTTCCTGCGGGCGCTGGTCTCGTTGTGCTAAACGCACGGACCCAGGCATGCGGTTGCGGGCACCGTGCTGCCGAGTCTCCTCCATTCGACGGATCTCCGCAGCGTTTTCGTACATCGCAGCCGGGTAGACAGCACAGACGACCGGGCAAGAAGCCCGGAGTGTCCGGATTAATGAATTTGGCCGACAACGTTGCGTAATCAGTCGACTACAGAGCATGATGGTCCGGCGAGGGAAATCGCACGTCGTCCGTGCCGCCTGGGGGCAGGCGCGACGGATGGCCGGGGGGTTAGTGGCCGGCTGATCGGCACGAGTCGGTAGCGGGAAAAGCAAGGGGGGACGTGAACAGATGGGCATGATCACAGACTGGCCCACTTTGGCGGCGTGTCAGAACGGTGACCCTGACGCGCTGTTCGTACAGGGCGCCGAACAGAACGTGGCGAAGCGGATCTGCCGAAGTTGCCCGGTGCGCTACGAGTGCCTGGCCGACGCGCTCGACAACCGTATCGAGTTCGGCGTCTGGGGTGGCATGACCGAGCGGGAACGGCGGGCGCTGTTGCGCCGGCACCCGCAGGTGGCCAGCTGGCGCAAGATGTTCGAAGCCGCGCTGAAGAACAAGGACAAGTCTCTGGTCACGACCGGCTGATCGCGGCGCCAATCGTTCGCAGCCCGTCGACGTCATGAACGTCGGCGGGCTGCGCCGTGACCGCCACCGTCGGCACCAGCGGGTACGCCTCGGTGAACGCCGACGCCACCCGCTGCTCCCGGGCCGCCTGCTGAGCCAACGCCGCATGCGCCCGCAGCGTCTCCACCGTGGTCTCGTGACCGCCCAGCTCGGCGAGCCGGTCCGCGGCAGCCAGTGCCTCCGGTGCCGTCGGCTCGTCCACCGCCGTACGGTGCACCCGGTTCATCACCAGCCCGGCCAGCGGCATCCGCTCCTCGCCGAGCCGACCGGCGAAATAGGCAGCCTCCCGGACCGCGTCCGGCTCCGGCGCCGCGACCAGCAGGAACGCCGTCTCCCCGGCCTGCAGAATCCGGTACGTCTGCTCCGCCCGCTGCCGAAAGCCGCCGAACATCGAGTCCAGTGCCGCGACGAACCCGGACAGATCAGTGAGCAACTGGGCGCCGAGCACCTTCTGCACCGCCCGCGAGAACATCCCGAACGACGCCGTGACCAGGCTGAACATGCTCCGCCCGCCGGAACGGGCCGGAGCCAGCAACAGCCGCAGCATCCGTCCGTCGAGGAAGCGGGAGAGCCGGGCCGGGGCGTCCAGGAAGTCCAGCGCCGACCGGGACGGCGGGGTGTCGACCACTATCAGGTCCCACTCGCCCCGGGCGTGCAACTGGCCCAGCTTCTCCATCGCCATGTACTCCTGCGTACCGGCGAAGGTCGAACTCATCGCCTGGTAGAACGGGTTGGCGAAGATCTCCGCGGCCTTCGCGGGATCGCTGTGCGCGAGCACCACGTCGTCGAAGGTCCGCTTCATGTCCAGCATCATGGCGTGCAACTCACCGCCGCTGGCCTCCACGTCGATGCCCTTGACCTGCCGGGGCGTGTTGTCCAGCTCGGTCAGGCCGAGCGACTGGGCCAGCCGGCGGGCCGGGTCGATGGTGAGGACGACCGTACGCCGGCCGTGGACCTCGGCCGCGCGCAGCGCCAGCGCCGCCGCGGTGGTCGTCTTACCCACACCGCCCGAGCCACAGCAGACCACGATCCGTACGCCCGAATCGGCGAGGATCTGGTCGACGTCCAGCTGCGGCGCTGGTTGATCGGAAGGCACGATCCGAGCGTATCGGGATTGAGCCGCCCACTGCCCAGGGCAGCGCTCAGGTGTGAGTCAATCGGCGCTGGCCAAGACCGTTGCGAGCCGGTCGAGAGCCGTTCGGTCCACCCCATCCGGCAACAGGGGCAACTCGACCAACGGCAGCCCCAACTCGACCAGATCGGACCGGAGCGACTCCTCCAACTCCCGGCGGGTGAGCTGGTCGCGGGCCTCGGTGTGCAGGCCGGCAACGGTGGCCCGGTCGGCGGGCAGTCCGGCCGCGGCGAGTCCCCGGCGCAGCTCCGCCTGACTCACCTTGGCCGCCAGCAGCGCCGGCCGGGTGCTGTTGACGATCACCTTCCCGACCGGGATGCGCAGCTTGTTCAGCTCGCCGATCGCGTCGATCGTCTCCTGGACCGGCATCTCCTCCAGCAGCGTGACCACGTGCACGGAGGTGATCGGTGAGCGCAACAGGGCCGCCACACCCTCGCTCTGGGTCTTGATCGGGCCGACCTTCGCCAGCCGGGCCGCCTCGGCGGTGACGTTGAGGAAACGACCGATCCGGCCGGTGGGCGGGGCGTCCAGCACCACGGCGTCGTACACCCGGCGCTTGTCCGCGGTCCGGGTGGTCGCCTCCTTGACCTTGCCGGTCAGCAGCACGTCCCGCAGGCCCGGGGCGATGGTGGTGGCGAAGTCGATCGCGCCGAGCTTGCGCAGCGCGCGGCCGGCGGCACCGAGCTTGTAGAACATGTCGAGGTATTCCAGCAACGCCTCTTCGGGGTCGACGGCGAGTGCGCGTACCTCGCCGCCGCCGGGAAGCTCGACGATGCGCCGCTCCTCGTACGGCAGCGGCCCGGTGCCGAAGAGTTGGCCGATGCCCTGCCGGCCCTCGACCTCCACCAGCAGGGTGCGTCGCCCCTCGCTGGCCAGCGCGAGGGCCAGGGCCGCGGCGACGCTGGTCTTCCCGGTCCCGCCCTTGCCGGTCACCACATGCAGACGGGACGGCCAGCCCTTACCGGGCTGACCGACCGACCCCTCACCTGCTCGCACGTATACGAGCGTAACCAGCCGTAGTGGCTACGCCACGAGCTAGCCCACCTCGCAGACCCGCCAACCGGTTTTCTGTATCACCGTGAACTTGAGCTGCTGCTCCGCGGTCTTCTCGTCCCCGGTCGTCATGGTGAGCTGCACCGAGACGATTGCCCGGTCACCGGCCTGATCGTCAACTTTCGGCGGGTTCCACTTGAACCGGGGCGTCTTGTACGTCTCTGAGAGCTTTTTCACCTCGTCGACCTTGTCCGCGACCGCCGCCTTGTCGTTGGCCTGTGCGCAGACCAACGAGGCGGCCTTGTCCGCGTCCTTGTCGGTGTAGACGGCCTTCAGGAACCCGTCCACCGCCGTGGCCGGGTTCGGTGCGCCCTGGCCGGTCTCCGCGTTGCGCAGCACCAGGAACGCCGCGAGTCCACCGCCACCGCAGAGCACCACCGCCACCGCCAGCACGATCGAGGCGATCAGCAGGCCGCGCCTCTTCTTCGGCGGCTGCACCGGCAGCGGGTAGCCCGGCGGCACCGGATAACCCGGCTGCCCGAACTCGGCCGCCCCCGGCACCGGCTGCCCCGGATACGGCTGTCCCGACACTGGCTGCCCCGGATACGGCACCCCGGACACGGGCTGTCCCGGGTACGGCGTCCCCGGCACGGGCTGTCCCGACCAGGGCTGGCCCGGGATCGGCTGGGTGGGCGTCTGGCCCGCGATCGGCTCGGTCGGCGTGTGTCCCGCGATCGGCTGGGTCGGGGGCGACTGCACCCCGGCGGCGGGCGTGCCGGGCTGGGGCGGGGCCCACTCCGACGGAGCCGCCGCCTGTTCCGCCGTTGACGGCGACTGTTCCGCCAACGGCCGCGTCGTGGGCTCCTCCGAAGGTGCCGAGGGCTCCTCCGACGACGCTGAGGTTTCCTGCGACGGCGCCGGAGGTTCCACCTGCGCCTGCGCGGGCGCTGCCGGCCCCGGCTGGGCTGGCGGTGCCGCGGCCGGCTCCGACGCCGCTGATGGTGCCGCGGTCGGCTCCGACGTTGCTGGCGGTGCCGCGGTCGGCTCCGACGTCTTTGGCGATGCGGTCGACTCAGCCTCCACTGCCGCTGCCGGCTCAGACTCGGTCTTCGACCGGGGTGCCTGCTCGGCCGGCTGCGGGGAAGGTGTCTGGTCCGCTGCGGGGGCGGCCGGGGTGGTTTCCGGCTCGACCGCCGGGGTCGGCGTGCCGTCGGCCTCGGCGGGTCCGGCGTCCGGGGACACCGGGGTCGGCCGCGCGGCCTCGTCGTCGTGGGGCGGCTGACCGCCCCGCGGTTCGGCCACGCCGCCGTTGGGCGGTTGAGTCATCGTCTCCCCCGTAGGGCCTCGGTACGTCGGTCCCACGGCAGCCCTACCGCTCACCGGCAGGGCCGCCCAGAGCTGGCGCAGTGATCAGGCTTGGCGAGAGAGCATACGTGCCCGCCCGCGGCTGAGGGTAGCCGTCGTGCACCAGCCGTCAGGTCGCGGCTACGGCCACGTGCGAGCAACGGGTACGGCTATCCGCGAGCAACGGGTACGGCCACGTGCATGGATACGTCGGTCCGGCGTTGCCCCTGCCGCCAGGTGTCAGTTGCACCCTTGCGGGGTGGCGGCACCGGGAGGGGCCGGACGCTGCCCGTAGGCTGTCCGGCACATCCGTACGCCGTCCGGCGAAGCAGCCAAGAACGAGGGAGCCAGCCAGCGATGCAGAAGTGGGAGTACGCCACGGTGCCGCTGCTCACGCACGCGACCAAGCAGATTCTCGACAACTGGGGCGAGGACGGCTGGGAGCTGGTGGGCGTGGTGCCGGGCCCGAACCCGGAGCAGCTCGTCGCGTACCTCAAGCGGCCGAAGTCGTGAGCACCGGACCACACGCCAAGCTCGCCGAGCTGGGGCTGAGCCTGCCCGACGTGGTGCAGCCGCTCGGGTCGTACGTCCCGGCGGTGCAGTCGGGCCACCACGTCTACGTCTCCGGGCAGCTCCCGGTCGTGGACGGGAAGCTGCTCGCCACCGGCAAGGTCGGTAACGGGGTCTCCGCCGAGCAGGCCAAGGACCTCGCGGAGCGGTGCGCGATCAACGCCCTGGCGGCCGTCGACTCGCTGGTCGGGCTGGAGAACGTCGTCAAGATCGTCAAGGTGACCGGGTTTGTCGCCTCGGCGGAGGGCTTCACCGGCCAGCCCGGCGTACTCAACGGGGCCTCGGACCTGTTCGGTGCCGTCTTCGGCGAGGCCGGCCGCCACGTACGCAGCGCCGTAGGCGTGGCCGAACTCCCCCTCGACTCCCCCGTCGAGGTCGAGGTCATCGTCGAGGTCGCCTGACCCACCCACCCCCTCCCTCTCCTCACCCCTTCCTCTGCGGCGATCTTGCACTTGTGGTGCCGGGAATTGTCCCCGATGCGTGGGTACGTCCACCGCCACAAGTGCAAGATCGCGCGAGTGGGAGGGGTGGGGGGAGGGGGCGGGGAGGGGGCGGGGAGGGGGCGGGGAGGGTGGGGTGGGGGAAAGGCGACACGGGGGTGACATCGGCGGGTCGTACCATTCCTGCCATGACTGGCCACGTGATCGCGCCGGCTGCGGCGCTCGCCGACCAGCTACCGAGCTGGGTGACGCTGGTACGGGCACCGAACCCGGGTCCGATGACCCTCAACGGCACCAACACCTGGTTTCTGCGGGCGGCCGGGCAGCGCGCCGGGGTCGTGATCGACCCGGGACCGCTGGACGAGGGACACCTCGCCTCGATCGCCGCCCAGGGGCCGATCGGGCTCATCCTGATCACCCACGGGCACGCTGACCACGTCGAGGGCGCCCGCCGCCTCTCCGACCTGCTGGGCGGGACCCGCGTACTCGCGGCGGACGCGGCCCACTGCGTCGGCACCGACCCCCTCGTGGCGACCGAGAGCTTCGACGCGTACGGGTTGGAGTTCGCCGCGCTGGACACCCCGGGACACACCGCCGACTCGGTCTGTTACCTGGTCGAACCGTCCGACCTGATCGAGACGGAACCACCGGCGGCGGTCTTCACCGGGGACACCATCCTCGGCCGGGGCACCACCGTGGTCGCCCATCCCGACGGGGACCTCGGGCAGTACCTCGACAGCCTGGAGCTGCTCACCGCGTACGACGGATTGCCGGCCCTGCCCGGACACGGCCCGGCGCTCGCCGACTGCGCCGTGGCGGCCCGGTTCTACCTGGCCCACCGGCGGGCCCGACTGGACCAGGTACGCCAGGCGGTCGCCGCCGGTGCGACCACCGCGCCCGAGGTCGTGGCCGCCGTCTACGCCGACGTCGACCGGTCGCTCTGGTGGGCCGCCGAATGGTCCGTCCGCGCCCAACTCGACTACCTCGCCCGGGAAAACGGGCCCGATCCCGAAATTCGGGAACACGGGCCGGGGGCCGGTGGGTTGGACCTCCCGTGACCTGCCCGGTGTGTGGAACCGTCGCCGTGCCCGGCGCGCGGTTCTGCCACAACTGTGGCGCCGCGCTGCCGGCTGCCGCGACCCTGCCGGCGGCCGAACGCCGGGTGGTTACCGTCCTCTTCGGTGATCTGTCCGATTTCACCTCCTGGTCGGAGGACCTCGACCCCGAGCGGGTCGGCGCGGTCACCGACCGGGTCCTCGCCTCCCTGGCCGGTGCGGTCAAGACCTTCGGCGGCCACGTCGACAAGCTCACCGGTGACGGGATCATGGCCGTCTTCGGCGCCCCCGTCGCCCACGAGGACGACGCCGAACGGGCGGTACGGGCCGCCCTGTCCATGCAGCGGGCCGTCCGCCGGGTGCTCGACGACGAACGTGGCGGCGGTGCCCCGCTCGGCCTGCGGGTCGGGCTCAACACCGGCGACGTGGTCGCCGGCATCCAGGCCGCCATCGAGTACACCGTCATCGGCGACACGGTGAACACCGCCGCCCGGCTCGCCGACGCCGCCGCGATCGGCGCGGTCTACGCCGGTGCCAGCACCGCCGCCGTCACCCGGCACGTCTCCTCCTGGCGGCAACTGCGTCCGCTGCGGCTCAAGGGCAAGCGCCAGCCGGTCGAGGCGTACGAACTGCTCGGTCTGCTCGACGCCCCCGGCACCCGGTCCGGGCTCGGCGACGAGGCACCCTTCGTCGGCCGGGAAACCGAGATCGGTCGGGTCGCCGGCCGGCTCGCCGAGGTGATCGACCGGGGCGAGTCCCGGGTGCTGCTGATGACGGCCGAGGCCGGGGTCGGCAAGTCCCGGTTCGCGGCCGAGGTCGAACGGCTGGCCGCCGGCTACGACGTCGGCGCCGGCCGGTTCGCCGCGCACACCGGCGCCAGGGTGCTTTCCGTACGCTGTGCCGCCTTCGGCGAGCGTCGCCGGCTGGCGCCGCTGGCCGACCTCGTACGCGCCGCCGTCGGCCTGCCCAGCGGGGGGAACCCCGCGCTCACCCGGCCGGTGGTCGAGGAACGGCTGCGCCGGCTCGGCCAGCGACTGGCCCGGTTCCGCCCCGACCAGCCACCGATCCCCTCCGACCTGCTCCTCGCCCTGCTCGGGTACGGCGACCTGACGCCGGCTGCCGGCGTACCGGTCGGTACCGCCGAGTGGGCGCCGAGCGGGCCGGTCCCGGACGCCGGTGCCGTACCGGCGGCGGTCTCCGACCTGCTCAGCGCCCTCGCCGCCGAGACACCGATGGTGGTGATCGTCGACGACCTGCACGACGCCACCCCGGAAACCGTCGACGCCCTCGGCCAGACCCTGTCCCGACTGACCGGACCGGTGCTGGCGCTACTGCTCGGCCGCCCCGAACTGGTCCGTACGGCCGGAGCCCTGACCGGGGTCGCGGACGCCGAGGTCAACGCCCTGCCACCGCTGCGGGGTGCCGACGCGGCCCGGCTGCTGACCACGTACCTCGGCGGCGGCCGGCTGCCGCAGGCCGACACCGACCGGCTGCTCGCCACCGCCCAGGGCAACCCGTTCTACCTCGCCGAACTCGTCACCCTGCTGATCGAACGCGGCGCCCTGGTCGAGGTGGGCGAGCGGGAACAGGCGACCCAGCCGGTTGCCGGCACCGGTGTCACCTGGCGGCTGGTGCCGGGATCGCTGGGCAGCCGGCTGCTCTCCCGTGACCTGGCCGCGGTCCTCGCCGCCCGGATCGACGCACTGCCCGCCGACGCCCGATCGGTGCTGCGTGACGCCGCCGTCGTCGGCGACACCGTCCCGGCCGGCGCACTCGAGGCGCTGCGCGAGCGGCGGACCGGACGCGACGGCGGCCCCGCCTCCGTCGACACCGGCGAACTCGACCGCGCCGTCGAGGAACTCCTGCAACGCCGGATGCTGCACCGCACCCGCGACGGCTACACCTTCGCCACCCCGCTGATGCGCGAGGCCGCGTACGCCGGGATCGGCAAGGCCGACCTCGCCGAACGGCACGCCGCGCTCGCCCGGTGGGCCGCACCCGGCGAACTGCCCCAACCCGCCGACGGGCTCCTGCGTACGGCGGACGGGCTCGGACCGGCCGACGGTGCGGTTGCCGTCGACGGTGCGCTGGGCGTGGTCCGGGACCGGTCCGGGCTGCCGGAGGGGCTCCGGGACGCGTTCGTCGCCGAACACGTCGAACGGGCCGTCGCGCTCGCCGACGCGGTCGGCCTGCGGACCGACTCGGTGGCCCGTACGGTTGCCCCGCTGGGCGTGAGCGCGCTGAACCGGTCCGCCCGGAAAGCGATCGCCGCCGGGGAACCGTCCCTCGCGGTCGAGTACGCCGAACGCGCCGCCGCGCTCGCCGGTGACGAGGTGCCCGGCTCCGACCAGCTCGTCCACGCCCGCGCCCTGTTGCAGATCGGACGCCCCGCCGACGCGCTCACCTTCGCCGAGAAGATCGGCGCCAACGCCGCCGACGACCCGATCCGACGGGCCGGGGCCCTGCTCATCGCGGGGCAGGCGTACCAGGCCATCGGTGACCACCGGCGGGCGGTCGACACCTGGCAGGACGCGTTGCAGGTGGCGACCGCCGCCGACCTGCCGGCGCCCCGGGCCTCGGCGATGCGCCGGCTCGGCATGAGCGACTTCTTCAACGGCCGGTTGAGCCAGGCGAGCAGCCGGTTCGCCGGGGCGTACCAGGTCAACCTGGCTGCCGACGACCGGCGCGGGCAGGCCTGGTCGTTGCAGAACCTGGCCTGGGTGACCACCACGCGGGGCGACTTCGCCGGTACCGACGCGGTGCTCGGCCGGGCCGCCCGACTCTTCGCCGAAACCCATGATCCGGTTGGGCAGGCCTGGTTGCGCGGTACGACCGCGTTCGCCCGGCTGCTCGCCGGACGGCTCGCCGAGGCCCGCCGGCTGGCCCGGGTCTTCCTGCCGTTCGGTGAACGGGTCGGGGAGGCGTGGGCGGTCGGCACCCTGCGCGCGGTGGAGGCGTTCGCCGCCGCCGAACTGGGCGAGCTGACCGAGTCCGACCGGGCGGCCCGCCGGGCGTACCGGGACTTCGCGGCCGTCTCCGACGACTGGGGCCGGGGCTTCGCCCTGGTCGTACGCGGGGTCGTGGCGCGCGGGCTGGGCGAGCCGGAGCACGCCGCCGACCTGCTCACCGACGCCCTGTCGTACGGCGACCGGACCGCGCACCCGCTGCTGACCGGTCTGGCCGGCACGTTGCGCGGTTTCGTGGCGTTGGAGCGGGGCGACGTGGAGACGGCCGAGCGGGACGCCCGGGCGGTCCTGGCTGCGGTCGAGCCGCACAACTCGTTGGCCCCGGTGCAGGTCGGTCCCCGGGTCCTGCTGGCCACCGCCCGGTTGACCGCCGGTGACCCGAGCACCGCCGTGGGGCTGCTGGCCCCGCTGGCGACCAGTGCGAGCACCCCGTCGCTGCTCTTCTCCCGCCAGCAGACCCTGGCCCGGTACGCCTCGGCGCTGCTCGCCGAGGGTCAGCCGGTGCAGGCGCTGGACTGGGCGCGTCGGGCGGTGGCGGCATCGGCCGAGGACGTACGCAGCGTGGTGCTGGCGCGCCGGACGTTGGCCGAGACGCTGGCCGCGATGGGCGAGTACGCGGAGGCCGGGGTGGCCGCCGCGGAGGCGGTGCGGTTGGCGTACTCGACGCAGCAGACGAGCGAGCGGGCCGGGGTGGACGCGCTCTGCGCCGAGTTGGCGTCGCGCCTGCCCGCCCCGAGGGTCGACGAGACTCCGGGCGGCGACACCCTGTCGGATTCGGCCGCCCTGGCACGCGCGGCCGGTCTGGCCGACGCCGCCGGTCTGGCCGGTGCGGCGGGTTTGACCGACTCTGCCGGTCTGGCCGAGTCCGGGTCGGCCGCACAGCCGCTAGCGTAGATCTTCCACGGTCCACACCGGACGCGCGCGGGACACCTCCGCGCGTCCGGCTGTCGGGTCGGGTGCGCAGGTCGGGCCGTCTGCGTACGCCGGGTGTCTGGAGGAACCGATGAAGCTGCCGCGCTCGGCTGCGGGCTGGACGATCGCCGTTTTTGGCGTACTCGCCCTGGTGCTGGGGTTGGTCGGGCTGATCCGGCCGGAGGCGTTGCTGCGTCTGCTGGGCTTCGAGGTGATCGACGCGGCCGATCGGGCGAGTGGTGACTACACCCGTACGTACATCGCGGCGTCGTCCATGGCCGCGGTGAACATGGGGGTCTACTACCTGGTCGCCGTGCACACTGAATGGCGAGCGTTCTTCCGTTTCACGGTGTTTTTCCGGTTGGTCACGTTCAGCGTCTTCACCACCCTGGTGCTGACCGACTCCGCGCCCGGAAAATTCTTCGGCGTGGCAGCCTGGGAGGGGCTGGGTGCGGTGGCCACGGGGGTCGGGCTCTGGCTTGATTCGCGACGGTCCGATGTGCCTCTGACCTCCCCGGCGACCGGTGTTGTCCGGTCGCCGACCGATGCGGGCCGCTGACGCGTCCGCCGTCTTCGGTATTTTCGTTACCGTGACCAACACCCCGCCAGGCGCGCTACCGAAACCAGTGGTGCCCGGTCTGACGGATTTGCACGTGTTTGCCCGGGGTGGATACGCCACCGTCTACCGGGCCACGCAGGGGTCGGTCGGGCGCGAGGTCGCCGTCAAGGTGGAGAACCGCACCCTCGGTAGCGAACGCGACCAGCGCCGGTTCCTCCGCGAGGCGCGGGCCGCCGGGCGGATGTCCTCGCACCCGCACGTTGTCGACCTCTTCGACGCCGGGGTCACCGCCGACCAGCACCCGTACCTGATCATGGAACTCTGCGACGGCTCGTACGCGGAACGGATGCGCAACTCGCCACTCGGCCCGGCGGAGGCCCGCGACCTCGGGGTGAAGATCGCCGACGCCCTGGCCCACTCGCACGCCATGGGCGTGCTGCACCGCGACGTGAAACCGGCGAACATCCTGCACTCCCACTTCAACCCGGCGGTCCTCGCCGACTTCGGGTTGGCCGTGCTGGCCGAGGTCCGGGACTCGTCGGTCACCCTGGAAGTGCTCACCCCGGCGTACGCGCCGCCGGAGATGTTCCGGCACAGCCCGCCCTCCCCGGCGGTCGACGTCTATGCCCTCTCCGCCACCCTCTACGCGGTCATGCACGGCAAGCCCCCGCGCTGGCGGGCCGACCGCAACCCGAGCCTGATCACGCTGATGGAACTCTTCAGCGAACCCATCCCCGACCTCCCCGGTGTCCCGCCCGAACTGGTCGAGGTGCTCCGGTTCGGCATGGCCAACGACCCGCAGGCACGGCCGTCCGCCGAACAGTTCCGGGACCTGCTCGCCGCGCTCCCGCTCGGCCCGATCGCCCCGATTTCCGGCGCCCCGGTCTCCGGCATCCCCACCTCCGGTGCACCGGTCTCCGGGTCCCCGTTCACCTCCTCCCCGTACCCGGCGTCGCCGACCTCCGGCACCCCACGCCCGCCGGACACCGGCTCACCGGTCTCCGGGCCACCCGGCTACGGCCCACCGGCCTCGGGCCCGCCCAGCTTCGGTTCACCCGTCTCCGGGGCACCCGCGTTCGGCAACACGTTCACCGGCCCGACCGCACCGCACCCGCACGACACCGGCGGCGCAACGGTCCCCGGCCCGCGCCCCCCGGCCGGCTTCGGCCACCGTGACGAGCCGCCCGCGCCGCGTCCGCCGGCCGCCGCCCGCTACGACGACGACCACCCGACCGTACGGACCAACCCGCGCCGTCGGCGGCTGCGCTGGTTCTTCGGCGGGTTCGGCGTACTCGCCCTGATGGTGGCCGCCGCCACGGGCTCCTGGTACGTGGCCCGGTCCGACCCGCCGATGTCGGCGAGCAGCGGCGTCCGTACGACCGAACCGGCCGCGCCACCGACCGGGTCCACGGCCAACCTGCCGGTCGGTGGGGCGCTGCCCGGATGCGGCGCCCCGCTGCCGGGCGGGGGACGCTGCACCGACGCACTGGAGTGCTTCGGCCCGATGCGGATCGACGGCACCCAGGCCGCCGCCACCTCCGTCTCCTGCGCCGGCCGGCATACCTGGGAGGCGTACGCCGTGGGTGACCTGCCGGCCGAGGTCGACGCCGCGGACCACCAGGCGATCTGGCGCGACTCGACCGTGCAGAAGATCTGCAACGACAACACCTTCCGGGTCGCCACCCAGTTGCGCAGCACCGGCGGTTGGCAGTTCCAGGTACTGCCGCCGAACGGGGCCGAACTGGCGCCGGGTGAGCGCCTGTTCCGGTGCCTGGCAGGCAAGGGCACCAACGGCCTGACCGGTCCCACCCTCGGCCGCTGATTGGATCGACCGACGTGATCAAGCGCCCCTACGCCGACCACGACCTGCCCCGGCTCCAGGAAACCTTCGCCGACTGGATCGCCGCCGCCGGTAGATGCGGTTACGACCACATCGGTGAGCTGCCGCACCGGATCTACGAGAACCTCCGTGGACAGCGTCCGGTCGGCGACCTCGTGCACCTGTGGGAGGACCGGGACACCATCGTCGGTCTCGCCATCAATCTCCGCTTCGGCTCCGCGTTCGACGTGTTCACCGCACCCCCGTTACGCGGTACGCCCGCCGAGCTGCGCATGCTGCGCGACGCGTACGAGACCACCGCCGGCCTGCTGACCGGCGGATCCGGCGACGGGTACGTGCTGACCGACGTGTTCGACTGCGACACAACCCGGATCGGGCTGCTCAATGAACTCGGCTTCGTCCGTTTCCGCACCTGGGACGACAGCAGGGAACGCGACCTGTCCGACCCCGTCGGCGACTCCCCGGTGCCCACCGGTTTTGTGGTCCGCTCGGCGCGGATGGCCGACGCCGAGCAACTCGCGGCAGCACGCAAGCACTCGTTCGACGACAACTGGACCGGGGAGCTGTACCGGACGGCAGTGATGGAGAAACCCGGCTACCAGCCCGAACGGGAGATCGTGGTCGAGGCGCCGGACGGGCGGATCGCCGCGTTCGCCGTCTACTGGGTCGACGTACGCAACGGCACCGGGCACTTCGAGCCGGTCGGCACCCACCCCGAATTCCAGCGGCGGGGGCTGGCACGGGCGGTGATGCTGCACGCCATGCGCCTGATGCGCGCGGCCGGAATGACCACCGTAACCATCAACCACGACACCGAGAACGAGCCCGCCGCCCGCCTGTACGAATCCCTCGGCTTCCACCGACGCCACCAGACGTACGGCTACCACCGCCCACCCCCACCCCACCCGTAGCCCCTCCGCCCGCCCCGAGCAGCGCGTCGATCTTGCACTTGTGGTGGTACGCAAAGCCGGGTCACTAACGCTTTTCGGGCACCACAACTGCAAGATCGGCCGAGTTCCCGCAGCTACGCGGACGCGCTTGGTGTGGGTCAAATGCCGATTCCAGGCGTCGCGGTTGGGCACGTACTTCCCGAGTGAGTGGCACCAGAAGCACAACATTCCGTACGTCTCCGCGAATCTGATCGCGATCAAGGACGACAACCTATGCAACGGCGGCCTGCTGAACATCTGACCATCGGGCGGGGCTCGTGGCGACGGACCGCCCTACGGGGAGGTTGCGAAGGCGGTCGGGCCGATCGAGTCGGCGGCGGAACGCAGCGACTCCAGCATCGCGGTGATCGCGCTCGTCCTCGCCAGGTCCGGCCAGGTGTACGCCGAGACCGTACGTCGCAGCACCGGCTCGACCCGTACCGCCACGACGTCGGGGTGCTGGAGGAAGGCGAGCACCAGACTCGGCAGCAGGGCGACCCCGAGACCCGCCGCGACCAGGCCCTGCAATGCCAGGTTGTCGTCGGTGGCGCAGGCGATGCTGGGCGTGAACCCGCTCCCGGCGCAGGCGTCCACGAAGCTGCTCCGGCACCGGGGACAGCCGGCGATCCAGGTCTCCTCGGCCAGGTCGGAGAGCTGTACCGATCGCCGCCCGGCGAGCCGATGCCCGGTCGGCACCAGCAGGACGAGCGAGTCGACCAGCAACGGCACCTCCAGCATGCCGGCCTCGGCCGGGCCGTTCTCCGCCGGCCGTGCCAGGTCCGACTCGTACGTGAAGGCGACCACCACGTCACACTCGGCCCGCCGGAGGACCTGGTACGACTCGGGTGGCTCGGCCTCCAGCAGCTCCAGCCGTACCTGTGGGTGGCGTTCCTTGAGCGCGGCGGCTGCGTACGGCACCAGGGTCGCGTTGGCGCTCGGGAAGGCGCAGACCCGTACTGTCCCGGTTTCGAGGGTGGCGACCGCCCTGACCTGCTGCTGGGCGACGGCCATGTTGTCGAGGATGTCGACGGCGTGCCGGGCCAGCGTGGTGCCCGCCTCGGTCAACCGGAGGGTACGCCCGACCCGGGCGAACAGCGGACCGCCGACCGTACGCTCCAGCGCCTTGATCTGCTGACTCACCGCCGGCTGGGTGCAGTGCATGGCGCGGGCGGCGGCGGAGAACGAGCCGCTCTCCACCACCTGGCGGAACATCACAAGCTGGCGCAGGTCGATCACGGCGGAAGCATAACCACTGCTTATCGACCTTCCCGCTTGTCCGATCACGGGCTGTGACGGCCGCGACGCCGTCAACGGTCGAAACGGGACGCCCGACCCGTCGGGGAACGGCTAACCGACGAGGACCGGGAGGTGGTAGCGGCGGCGGATGCTGCTGCCGACGCGGGAGATGTCCGCGCCGTAGATGTGGATCGAGACGGCGGTGGCGGTGCCGGCGTTGCGTACCTCGTGGATGTCTCCGGGTGGGGCGATGCCGCAGACGCTCCCGGTCGGGTTCTCGGTCACCTCCGCCTGGGACAGGAACACGTCCCCCTCACGCTCGGTGACCTCGTACCGGACCTCGGACTCGACCCCGTCGACCACTCCGACCACGCACCAACAGAGGTGGTCGTGGATCGGGGTGACCTGTCCGGGGCGCCAGACGAGGGCGACGATGGAGAAGAGGCCGTCCGGCTCGACGTGCAGTACGTGCTGCACGTAGCCGTCCGGGTCACCGGCCAACTGCTCCGGGGTGAGGATCTCCCGAGTCGGCAGGTGAGCCTGGAGGGCGGCGCTGACCAGGGCGGCGGTCTCCTCCGGTGGGCAGACCCGGTTGGCGGCGGCCCGCACGCTGTCGACCAGGTTGCCGAGCTGCTCCGCTGACATCTTCGCCCCCTTCCGGCCCGAGTAGCTGCGATGACTCGGGCACCCAAGGGTCAGTGTGCGGACCGGGCGGTCGGCGTACCAATCGCGATTTCTTGGCCGGGTCAAAGCCTGGCTTATGGGTCGGGCCGGGAGCCGGTCGCGCCCGGCCTGCTCAGCCGGCGGGACGATGCTCGGGCGGGTGCGTCCGCGCGGCCCGGTCGATCGCCTGGAGCAGCGCCGTGGCCGAGCCGGTGAGTCGCCGTCCGCGCGGCCAGACCGCCCGCAGGGTACGGGCCAGCCGAAGGTCCCGTACCGGCACTTCGACCAGCAGTTTCGCGGACAGTTCCATCTCCACCGCGTTCCGGCTGAGCACCGCCGGGGCGGTCCCGGCCATGGCGGCGCCCTTGACCGCGGCGTTGGAACCGAGGGCCAGCTCCGGCGGGAGCGGGTCGAGGTCGGCCAGCGCCAGTTCCAGGGTCTCCCGGGTGCCGGAACCGACCTCGCGTACCACCAACCGGGTGCCGGCCAACTCGGCCGGCTCCAGCGGTCGGCGCCGTCGCGCCCACGGGTGCCCCGGCGCCACCACCACGATCAACTGGTCGTGCCCGACGATCAGGCTGTCGAGCCCCTCCGGGACCGTCGGTCCCTCGACAAAACCGACGTCGATCCCCTCGTCGGCGAGGACCAACCGGGCCACCTCGGTCGAGTTGATCACCGTCAGCCCGACCCGGATGTCCGGGTACGTCAACCGCAGGTGGTGCAGCCACCGGGGCAGCAGCGCCTCGGCGACCGTCATGCTCGCGGCAACCCGGAGTTGGGCGGCCCGCGCCTCACGCAGCGCGACGAGGCTGTGCTGGAACTCGTCCGCCGCACCGAGCAGCTGTACGGCCCAGCCGACGACAACCCTTCCGTCGTCGGTGAGCGGTGAACCCCGGTGGGTGCGCAGCAGCAGCGGCACCCCGGCCCAGCGCTCCAGGGCGGCGAGCCGCTTCGTCGCCGACGGCTGGGCGATACCGGCCGCCCGCGCCGCCTGACCGATGCTGCCGAGTTCGGCCACGTCGACCAGGAGCCGCAGGGTTTCGAGATCCGGAAGACCACTCATAGCCCCAGGCTATGACGTCGTTCGTGATCGAGGACTACTGCCGGCCGAGCTGTCGGCGCAGGCTGGGCCGGTGGGACCGGTATCGGGGGGTGACAGGGTGGCGGTAGCGGAACGGGTACGAGTCAGCGGGCGGGCACCAGCCCCGACCCCGCCCGGACCCACCGCCATCCTGCCCGGCCTCGCCCTCGCCGCCGCCGTGGCGTCAATCGGGTACGGCGTCAACCAGCTAGCCACCCCGGTCAGCCCGATGATCGTGGCGATCCTGCTCGGCGTACTGGTACGCAGTCTCGGCGGCTACCGGGAGTGGATGCGCCCCGGACTGACCTTCGCCGCCAAGGGGCTCCTCCGGGCGGGAATCGTCCTGCTCGGCCTGCAACTCGTCGCCTCCGACATCGTCGACCTCGGGTTCGGGCCGATCGGTGTGGTGGTCGTCAGCGTCGCGGTGGCCTGGCTCACCACCCGGTGGGTCGGGCGCCGACTCGGCCTGCGTCCCGCCACGTCGCTCCTGGTCGCCACCGGGGTCTCGATCTGTGGTGCGTCCGCGGTGCTCGGCATGAACGAGGTCGCCGACGGCGAGGAGGAGGACGTGGTGACCGCCATCGGGGTGGTCACCGTCCTGGGCACGCTCTGCATGCTGCTCATCCCCGCCCTGGGACTGCTGTTCGGCCTGGACGACACGATGATCGGCCTCTGGGCCGGTGCCAGCATCCACGAGGTCGGCCAGGTCGTGGCGGTCGGCGGTGCGATCGGAGCTGCCGCCCTCGCCACCGCCGTCGTGGTGAAGCTCTGCCGCGTCGTACTGCTCGCACCGCTGGTGGCGCTGGTCGCCATCGGCCGCCGTACCGCGACGGCGACGGTGGAGGGGCAGCGTTCCGGGCCACCCGTCCTGCCCTGGTTCGTGGTCGGGTTCCTGGCGGCGATGGCACTGCGTTCCACCGGCCTCCTGCCACACCAGGTGGTCTCCTCGGTGTCGACGGGCGCCGGACTGCTCCTGGCCGCCGCGATGTTCGCCGTCGGAACCTCGGTCGACCTGCGTACGGTCACCCGGAGCAGTGGACGGGCCCTGGCGACGGGAGCGGTCGGCACGGTTGTCCTGGCGGCCACGTCGCTCGGCGGGCTGCTGGTCGTCGCGACCCCCTGATGCTTCTCCGAACGAGAAGAGTGCGTTTCATTAACTGCTCCCGCGAGTACGGGAATCGTTTGTCCCGCGCGTATTCCACAGCGGCCCCGTGATCGTGGTCTTGCGTGATCGAGCAATGCCCTTGACCGACTCGGGTAGCCACAATGGACCGGCGACCCTAACCTGTGGAGGCAAACAGCCGGCAGGTACGGGGAAAAGAGGCGGTTATGCGGGGGATTGACAGTCGGGAGGTGAACCCGGCGAGCGACGTGATGCGGGCTCCGGATCCGTACGGCGCCACCTCTCCGGGTGAGTTCGTCAACGCGATGCGCGCGTTGAAGGAGTGGTCGGGCCTGACCTACCGGCAGCTCCAGCGCCGGGCGGCGGCCGTCGACGAGTTGCTGCCGCACAGCACGATCGCCGCCGCACTGAGCCGGAACACGTTGCCGCGCGAGGACCTGGTGACCGGTTTCGTCCGCGCCTGCGGCCAGGACGAGGCGACCGCCGCCGGCTGGCTCACCGTACGGAAGCGGATCGCCGCAGGTCTGCCCGTGCCCGCCGCGGTCGAGGCGACCCCCGATTCGGGTACGGACGAACCGTCGCCCGCCACCGCCGTCGCCGAGCCCGCCGAGGTTGAACCGGTTGACGTTGAACCGGTTGAGGTTTCAGCGGCTGTGGTCGTACCCGAGGAGGAGCCGGCGGCGGACGACGGGCCGCCACCGGGGGACGCGACGGAGCAGGAGTCGACCCCGGACCGGGCCGGCGTCGAACCGGCCGTTCCGTCGTTCGCCTCGGGGACGTTGGCGTCGACGGTCGCCCGGCGGAAGAAGGACGAGTGGGTCGGGACCCACCGGTACGACCCCGCCGTCGACGTGCCGCGCCCGGCCGGGCTGCGCTGGCTGGTGCCGCCGATCATGTACCGGACGGGTTGGGCGACCCGCGTCCTCTCCGCCGGAATCGTGGTCGTCCTCGTGTTCGTCGCCGCGGCGGTCACCGTACGGATCATCCGCGAGGTAGGCGGCGACGACCCCGGCGCGATCCCGTCGACCCTGGCCGAGGCACCCGAGGGCGACGAGCCCGCCGAGACCGGTGACGCCCTCGACGACGGCGCCGGTGGAGTCACGCCCCCGGCCCCGACCACGGGACCCACACCCACCCCGGCCCCCGGTAGCGCACCGGCCCAGCCACAGGCCAAAACGCCCACCCCGAAGCCCACCACTCCGAAACCCGCCCCTACCACGGCCGCCGCGCCAGCCCCGGCCAACGGCAATCCGGGTACGTTCGCCGGTGTCTACCGGATCCGTCCGGCGCACACCGGCCTCTGCGTCGGCGAAGGGCCCGAGCTGTACAAGTCGTCGGGGCGTACCGTGCTCGGCCAGCAGAGCTGCGGATCGGCGGGACCGCCGACGATTCTCGAACGGGTCAGCGGCAGCGTCTACCGGATCAAACTCGACCACCCGACGCACGGCATCGGATGCGCCACAGTGGACGAAGGAGCGGCCGGCGACGGCCTGCTGGTCGCCGGGGCCAACTGCGGAGCGAGTCGGAAGGACCAGCAGTTCACCCTGGAACCGGTCAGCACACCGGCGGCCGGTCACCGGATACGTTCCGTCGCTGGTGGCAGCTATTGCATCGGGGTCTACAACGGCAGCGACGACGTGGGTGTGCAACTGATCCAGACCCGCTGTGACGGCGGTAAACACCAGGTTTTTGCCATCGAGGCGCGGTGAAACTGCCGGCATTGCCATCGTTCCAGCCGGGCGGCGTCGGCCGATCGGTCCTTTACAGCGATGACCGGGCAGGGTGAACTGTTGCGTGGCATCGAACCCGCTCTCTGACCGTACGAACGGCAGGTGATCGGGACCATCACGGGGGTGAGGTAATCGTGTCGACGCACGACAGTGGTGCGCGTAAAGAAAGCGACGCTCTGCCGGGGCCACCGGAGGCGACGGCATCCGCGGCGACGTTCGTCAGGGCGATGCGCGCGTTACGCCAATGGTCGGGCTTCACGTACCGGCAGTTGCAGGGTCGGGCCCAGACGGCCGGGGACGTGCTCCCGCACAGCACCCTCGCGGCCGTACTCGGCCGGGGCACCCTTCCTCGGGAGGAGCTGCTGCGCGCGTTCGTACGCGCCTGTGGCGGTTCCGAGGCGGCGGTCGAGCAGTGGGTGGCGATCCGCAAGAGCATCGCCGCCCGAACCGAGCAGCCCCCAGCCGACGAACTCGTGTCCATGCCGGCGGCGGAGCCTCCAGCGTCTGCGGACAAGCCCGTGGTCGCGGAGAAACCTCCGGCGATTGCGACAGAGCTTCCCTTGGTCGCAGCAGGTTTCCCCGTGGTCGCGGCAGGGTTTCCCGTGGTTGCGGAGGAGCTTTCCTCGGTGGCGAAGCCGGCGACCGTGATGGCGGAGGAGCGCTTCGCCGACGCCGGTCCCACGCCGGTCCCGCCCTCAGCAAACGGTGAACCCGTGCCACCGGCAGACAGTGAACCCGTGCCATCGGCAGACGGTGAACCTGTGCCATCGGCAGAGGGCGGAACGGCGGGGGAGCTGCGGGCGGGTGGGTCCGCGGAGGTGCCGACGGATGAGCGGCCGGCAAAGCCACCGACAGACGAGCCGACAGACGAGCCTGCCGGCGAGCCGGCAGGGGAGGAGCGCGGCGACGCCGGGGACGGGTGGCCGACCACGCAGCCCGCGCCACGGCCGCTGGCTGCCGCGACAGCGCTACAGGAGCGTTACCGGTGGACGGGTGTACATCGGCGGGACCCGGCGGTCGACGTGCCGAGGCCGGCGGGGCTGCGCTGGCTGATCCCGCCGATCATGTACCGGACCGGCTGGGCGGCACGCGTGCTCTCCGGGGCGTTGGTGCTGATCCTCCTGCTGATCGGCGTAGGTGGGGTCCTGCGATACCTCCGCCCCGCACCCGACGACGGCTACCAGCCCGGCGTCGAGGACCCGTACGCCCTGGACGAAGAGCCGGGGGAGGAGGAGGGCGTTGACGTACCGGTGCAGGACGGCACGCCCGATCCCGCCCCGAACGCGCCCGCGCCGACCGTCACGCCAACCCCGGCCACGGCCACCTCCACCCGCCCTCCGGTCAGCCCGACTGCCGTACGGCCTACGACGGCTCGGCCCGGAACCACCGCGCCGACGACCCCGGCCAGGGGGAACGAGCCCGTGGGGGCACCGGCGCCACAGCCCAAGCCGGCGGCCACGCCGTACCTGACCGCTTCGGTGAGCACCGAGTGTCGGGGCGGCGGGAGCTGGGGCTTCTCCATCTCGGGGACGTTGCACAACGCGTCGGTCGGGTACGACCCGCACGGGGGCGTCGACCACCAGAACGGCACCATCTACGGCTATCCGATCAGCGGGGACGGCTCGACCAGCTTCTCCGGGACCGTGCCGAAGTACTACGGCTTGGACCACGAGCTGACGTCGCCCACAGCGGGTTGGGAGTTGGAGGTGTGGGTCAACGGGGACATGATCACCGGTACCCGGATCTCCAAGTCGGGTACGGTGAGCCGCCCCTCCGGCTGCTGACCCGACGCGAGTGAACTGCCCGTTTGTCCGGCGATTCACATCACAATCGCCTTCCGGGGCTACCCGCAACCGGGGCCTGCCGGTTGAATTGCGGCGTCTCCGCGAAAGCCTCGCGAATCCGCGAATATTCATTGGGATGTCCCGTGCCGTCAGAGAACCTGACCAGGATCACCGAGTTCATCACCGCCGAGTTGAACTTCCAGTACGTCGAAATCATGTCCGAGCGCGGCCGGACCGAACTCGGTCTGACCGGCGCCCGGATCGGCGGCGGCGCCGCGCTGGCGATGCGGAACGACCCCACCGACGGTGGCTGGAACAAGACGATCGGACTCGGTTTCACCGAACCCGTGAGCGCGAAACTGATCGGCGAGGTTGTCGACTTCCACCGGGAGCACGGCAGCCCGTCGGCGCAGATCCAGCTCGCCCCGGAGGTCCTGCCGCCGGACTGGGACGACATCCGCGCCGCGTACGGGCTGACCGCCGGTGACGCCACGGTGAAGCTCGTCGGGGACGTGGACGACTTCAAACCCGGCACCACCGACCTGCGGGTGGGCAGGGTCGGGGTGGAGGACGCCGAGGAGTGGGCGAGCATGCTCGAAGAGGTCTTCGGCCTGCCCGAGCAGTTCAACTCGTCGCTCGTCGCCGCCGTCGGGCGCCCGGACTTCCTCACCTTCGCGGCCTGGGACGGGGACACGATGGTCGCCGGCGCCGGCCTCTTCCTGTACGGCGAGTTCGCCTCGCTGCACAATGGGGCGACCCGGGAAAGTCACCGCAACCGTGGCGCACAGTCGGCTCTGCTGACGGCCAGGGCGCAGGCCGCCGTCGAGGCGGGTGTCCGCTGGCTGTTCAGCGACACCGGCAAGCCGGCCGAGGGCGAGTCGAACCCGTCGCTCAACAACATGATCCGCTCGGGGCTCACCCCGATGTACAACAACCAGAGCTGGATCTGGCGCCCCGAAGGCAACACCACCGCAGGCTGACCCGTACGACGACCGACGTTCACGGGGGACTGGATGTCAGCACCGGAACTGATCGCCCTCGCGGAACTCACCGAGGCCGAATTCGGATACCAGCTCGGAAGCAGCGCCCCGGAGTCCGTACGGTCGGCTCTCGGTGTCACCGTGGACCGGATCGGTGGGGGTGTGGTGCTCGCGATGAGCAACGACCCGACCGGTGGGTTCTGGGACAAGTCCGGCGCGTTCGGTGTCACCGAACCGGTCACCGACGAGTTGATCGGTCGGGTCGTCAACTTCCACCGCGAGCACGGCAGCCCGAGGACAGAGATCACCATCGCCCCGGACTTCCTGCCCCCGGACTGGGAGGCAATCTGCTCGGCGTACGGCCTCATCCCCGGTGACCGTCAGGTGAAACTCGCCTGCGACGTCGACGACTTCAAGCCGGCCACGTCGGACCTCCGCGTCGGCCCGGTCCTGCCCGCGCACGTGGACGACTGGACCAGGCTGGTCGGCACCGTGCTCCGGTCGACCGACCCGGACATGCTCCGGATGCTCGGCGCGTTCGTCGCGAACCCCCGGGTCCGTGCGTTCGCCGCGTGGGACGGGGACGAACTGGTCGCCGTCGCCACCCTCTTCGTGTACGGCGAATGCGCCTCGTTCAACATGGGGATCACCAAGCCGACCCACCGCAACCGTGGTGCCCAGTCGGCCCTGGTGACCGCCAGGGCGGTGGCCGCCGCCGAATCCGGCTGCCGTTGGCTGACGGCCGTCACCGCCAAGCCGACGGCGGACCTCCCCGTTACCTCCTACAACAACCTGGTCCGCTCGGGCTTCGCCCCGCTCTACGAACGCCAGGGACAGGTCTGGCGACGCGAACCCAGCAGCACCGACTGACCGGCCTGTCAGGTGCCGCTGCCGTCGGGTAACCGCAGGTGGATGTGACACCCGGTGGGTGTGAGGAGCGCGGCGACCGGTTGCCCAGGATGGCGACGACCGAGCTGGCGAATGCACTCCTCCGGGTCGTCGCCGGTTCCGGCCGCCAGCGCCGGGGACTGCGGCACCGGGATTGCTCGGCGTGGGTCGGTGGGCACGGCCGCACAGATCGACATTCCGAGGTACGCCCAACAGGTGGCAACCGCCGACCCCACGCTCGGATGAAACGGGCGCTGGGGTGTGAAGTGCTCGACCTGGTCGGGCCGGAGCACGTCGACCTGCCACGCTTCGGCGTACTGACGGAGTGAGGTGTGGGGCTGGGGCTGGTTCACTTCGACGGTGACCGCCAGGGCGAGGTGCAGCCCGTGGACCAGCCGGATCAGCTCGGGCAGCGGGGGCGCGGCCGGCAGGCTGGTACGTACGAGGAGGCGGGCGGCGGGGCGGCCGGCGGTGAGGGTGGCAACGTGTCGGGTGAGTGGGTCATCGTCGGGGTGGTGCAGCGGAATGAGCCCGTCCCGGCTGCCCGGATCGACGGGGACACCGGTGTCGAGCTCGGTCAGGTGCTCCGGTCGTACGCCGAGGATGTTGGCCCAGTGCGCGAGCCGGTAGTGACTGGGGAGGGCGACCACCGGCGTGCCGTCGGGTTGCAGGGCGACCGGCGGCGCGGGCACCGGTCGCTCGGGGTCGGCGAGCCAGTTGAGGTGCAGCACTCGGTTGTCGAGGTCGGTGATCATGACAACCGCGCCGAGATAGCGCCGACGACTGCCCCGACAGGTGCGGCAGCCCGGCAACGGTGACTGCGAGCCGGTGCAGTCGGGGCAGTCGAGGCTCGGGACCGCCGCGCCCTGCCAGCTCGGATCCGGCGGTTCGCAGGCCCTCTCTGCCCGCGTGTGCCGGCGACGGACGATCTGGCCGGTGTCCGAAGCGCTGTACGTCTCCCAGCTTCCGGCCCGCCTCAGCCCGGTGTGCCACCAGCGGCCGTCCCGCCAGATCGCCTGGGCACCGAGCATCGGCTTGTCAGTGCAGGCGTCGACACAGTCGGCGCGGATTCGCTGTTCGAGCCGGTCCACGTCCAGGTCGAGAGTGGTGGGCGGCTGCGGTGGGCCGTTCGGCACGACCAGGTAGGCCGGCGCGGTCAGGGCACGTTCGCGCAGCCCGTGCAGGGCGTCGGTGACGGTGGTCGAATCGAGGGCGGCGGTCAGACTGTCGAACCGACGATGCTGCTCGGTGGGTACGGGCGCGGCCGGGGTGTCGTAGCGGATCGCCCAGGTCAGGTCGCCTGACCATTGGCTGCGGGCCTCGATGACCAGGTCCAGGCAGAGCTGACCGGCGAAAATCGCCAGGTGGGCCAGTCGCTCCTGGACGGTGGGCGGTGGCGGGGCCGGCGTGCTGCGGCCCAGGTGGACGAGCCACGGGTCCCCGGAGCGGCGGGCCAGCGCGATGGCTTCGAGGCTCCGCCGTTGCTCGGCGGGCAGGTCCGGTCGCCACGCGTCGGGGAGCAGGACGGTCAGCTCCTCGAACGGCCGGTCAGGGGTGGTCGGTTCGTGGACGGAGGCGACGCCGACCTGGGCGGCGAGGTCCAGGACGAACGGGGCCAGGTCGAGGGCGGGATGACCCTCGCGGTCGAAGCCCGGCTCGACACTGCCGGGCACCACACTCGCGGAGGCGACCGCACCGGTGTCGAGGTTGACGACGGTCAGCACAAGCTGGGGGCGGCGGGTGCCGAGCTGGCGGCAGTCGTGGCAGGGGACCGCGACCGTACCGATGCCGTGGCAGAGCAGGCAGTCGACGTACGCCTCGTGGGTTGTGGGGTTGGTGGTGTCGACCAGGAGACGGTTCCCGCCTCGGGTGCACCGGCAGTTGACCAGGAGAAACGTGGTGCCGGCGCAGTCCGGGCACTCGACCGGGGCTGGTGGTCCGGTCATCGGGCGATCCGGGGGTTGCAGTCGCCAGAATGGTCGCTGCGCAGCACGCAACGCCGTCCGGTGGTCAAGGCCCGACCACAGAACACCCGGTGTACGACCTCAGGCTCGTCCGGCGAGGTGAGCGTGATGTCCCGGGTGTCGAGCGCGCGGAACGCCGCCGCGATCGTGTGCCCGATCGTGCGGGCGATGACGGCCGCGGTCTGCGGGTTCGCGGCCCGGATCGGCAGGTGGACGGTGAACTGCCGGCGGTTGCCGCTCACCGGTGCCTCGCCAGGTGACGGGGGTGCGGCGCCTGCGTCGACTGCCACTGCCGCAGAGCGGTCTTGATGCGTACGTTCTCGTCCCGGCTCGCGGCCAGCTCGGCGTAGACCCGTTGCAGGTCATCGGCCACCCGGTTGAGGAAGACGTTCACCTCGTCGGGGTCGAGTCCACGGCGACCGAGGCGGGTGGGGTGGAAGCGCTGGTTGCGTACGTGCCACGGGCGGAGGGGGAGTTGGGCGGTGCTGCGGTAGGTGGAGGCACGGGAGTTCCGGTGGAACGGGCCGGTGTCGGGGCGGGGTGTGGGTGGGGTGCTGGTGGTGGGGATCGGGGTCGGTGGGCGGGAGCGGGACGCGAAGAGGCGACGGAGGAACGTACGCACGGGCAGACCTGCCTTTCGGGTACGAGGTGACCGGGGATGGCCTGCCCGCGTGCTGAGCACGGACAGACCATCCCCGCCTCTGTCGGCGTACGCCCTTCGGGTCGCCGTATGCCGACAAAGTCGCTGGTAGAGAACCGAACGGCACAGTTGGTGGGGCTGCCTGTGCCGGTGGAACCTGAACGGGAGAGGCTCAGTGCCGACCGAGCGATCTCGTCCTTCAACTTACGTTACGGAGTAACGTAAGGCTACCCCGTAACGCATGTTCCCCCGGGCGTGTGGTGTGTTGACGCTGCCGACCGAGGGAGCGACGTATGTCCACACCCCTGTACCAACAGATCTCCAACGACATCGCCGAGCAGATCAACAGCGGCGTGCTCAAGCCCGGCGACCGGATTCCGAGCACCAAGCAGCTCATGGAGCGGTACGAGGTCAGCGAGACCGTGATCCGCTTCGTCATGATCCAGCTCAAGGCACAGGGCCTCGTCTACGGCCAGCAGGGCCGAGGCGTCTATGTTGTGGATCGAGGTGCCTGAAGGAGTGGATCGGCCATCGAAATGCTCTCGCCGTGCGCGG
>NZ_JBSGCD010000027.1:0-96920 GCF_053601675.1 Micromonospora sp. NPDC004704
GCGCCCGGTGCCCCCGCCGCCAACCCCCACCCGCCCCGCCCGCCGCCCCCCCCGCCCGGCCCGGCGGGTGCGGCGGCGTTGCCGTTGGGACGGCCCGGCGCCGGGCCGTCCCAACGGGTCGATCGTGTTCAGGATGGCCACGGTGCGTCCTAGCCGGACTTCTGCCACATGGCCGTGATCACCTTGTCGAGCTGTGCGGCGGTCGCCGCCGGGTCGGTCTCGCCGAGCGGGGAGAACTTGACCAGCGGGTCGCCGACCTGGACCTCGTCGTAGTCCGGCGGCCGGAAGCCCTTGTTGGCGGCGTCATAGGTTGCCTCCGGTGGCCCGGTGAAGTACTGCTGCAACGCGGCGAGCTTCGGCCCGAGCAGGGCGGCGGCCTCGGCGCCGAGGTCGGTCGCCGGCAGGTCCAGCGACGCCTTGGCGAACGCGCCCGACCCTTCCGGGGAGGTCAGGTGGTCGATCCACTTGACCGCCGCCGCCCGGTTCTTGGTCTGGGAGCTGACCGACAGACCGGTCAGGGCCAGCGGGGCGAGCCGCAGGTCGGTGACCTTGCCGCCGGTCGCGGGTGGGATCGGGAAGGTGACCAGGTTCTCCGCCGGCATCCCGTTCTGGGCCAGGAAGGCGAGGGTGAAGGTGCCGCCGACGTTGAACGCGGACTTGCCCTGGGCGAACGCGATGTCCGCCTCGTCGATGCCCAGTGCGCTCACCCCGGCGATCCAGTGTGGCTTGAGCTGCTGGTAGAGCTGGAGCGTACGGATCCCGTCCGGGCTGGCGAAGCCCTGCGCGGGGTCCTTGTCGAACAGCGCCTCGAACCCGGCCTGGCCGAGGTACGCGAAGGCGAGCTGCTCGTAGATCCAGTTGAAGCCGGTCTGGCTCACCTTCAGGCCCAGCGACAGGCCGCCCTGCTTCGGGTCGGCGGCACCGGTCGCCTCGAGGTAGCCGATGAACTCCTCCCAGGTGCGCGGCGGCTTGTCCGGGTCGAGCCCGGCGGCCTTCATCTTCTCCCGGTTGCCGTAGACGATGCCGAAGGTGCCGGCGGTGAACGGCACGCTGAACAGGCTGCCGACCTTGGCGTCCTTGACCTCTTCCTGCTCGGCCCGGCGCTTCTCGGTGACCAGGCCGGCCGCCCGGGTGTTGGGCAGGAACCGTTGCAGCGCCGACTCCGGGAAGTCGGGGGCGAGGTCGCCGAGCAGTCCGGCGCCGCCGATCCGCAGGTCCTCGCCACCGGCGTGCAGTTCGAAGACGTCCGGGAGGTCGCCGGTCTGCGCGGCGCTCTGGATCTTGCTGGTGAAGACGTCGTCCGGCGTGTACGCCTCGACCTTGACGGTGATCCCGGTCTTGGTCTTGAACTCCGTGGCGACCTGTTGCAGGGCCGCGACGTGGGTGTTCTTGAAGGTCCACATGGTCACCGACTGGTCGGTCGAGTCGGCGTTGTCGTCGTTGCCGCAGGCGGTCATGCCGAGTGCCAGCGTCGCCGCGGCGACACCGGCGAACATCCGGCGGCGGGCCGCCGATGATCTGCTCATGGTCACGGTCTGCTCCCCAGGAAGACGGGTGGGTCGGGCGGGTGGGTCACCTTCCTCGCGCGCCAGTCATCCGAGCTATCCCGCTGGCCAGGGCGGCCCGCATCGCGGCGATCCGGTGTATTAGCCCTGGCCAAGGCGGGTAGGCATCCGATGTTTATCGCAGGTTACGAGCATCATGCCGAAGAAACAAGACGTGGGTAAATATTCATCGACGTTGCGCCCCCGGCATCGCGGGCCGCCGGTGGGCGCCTACGAGGGACGGTGATGGTCGTGATTTTGCTCCACCCCGTCCAGATGTTTCATACATCGATCCTTGTATTGCGGTCATGTGAACAAAGCTGGCAGGATGACCGTGATCGGCCCGTGGGGCGGAGCCCCGCGGCCGGCACCCTCGGCGCGCGCCTGTCTCACCCTCGCCCCGGTACGACGCGGTACCGATCCCGCTCCTTCACGAAAGGGAGTGCACCCATGGCAGTCTCCCGCCGCAGGTTCATGTCATCGGTCGTGGCCGGCTCGGCGCTGGCCGCGGTATCCACGTCAGAGCTGCTCGCCGCCGCCGCCCGGCCGGCGTACGCGGCCAGCCCGCCCGGCGACGTCGTCGGCAAGATCTCCGTGGGTTACCAGGGCTGGTTCTCCGCCCCCGGCGACGGGGCGCCGATCGGCGGCTGGTGGCACTGGAGCCGCGACCGGTTCCAGTCCCCGTCGCCGAGCAACACCACTATCGTGTCCTGGCCGGACAACCGCGAGTACATCCGGACCTACAACACCGCGTACCCCAACCTCGGCAACGGCCAGCCGGCGGCGCTGTTCTCCTCCTACGACCAGCAGACCGTCGACACCCACTTCCGGTGGATGCAGGAACACAACTGCGACACCGCCGCCCTGCAACGCTTCAACCCGTTCGGCGACGAGGGCCCGACCCGCGACGCCATGGCGGTCAAGGTCCGCGGCGCGGCGGAACGTTTCAGCCGCAAGTTCTACATCATGTACGACGTCACGAGCTGGACGAACTTCCAGTCAGAGTTGAAAACCGACTGGACCACGAAGATGTCCGCCCTCACCGCGTCACCGGCGTACGCGCGGCAGAACGGCAAGCCGGTGGTCTGCATCTGGGGCTTCGGCTTCAACGACAGCGGACGGCCGTTCCCGCCGGCACCCTGCCTCGAGGTCATCAACTGGTTCAAGGCCCAGGGCTGCTACGTGATCGGCGGGGTGCCGACCTACTGGCGTACCGGGGTGAACGACTCCCGGCCCGGCTTCCTCGACGTCTACCACGCCTTCAACATGATTTCGCCGTGGATGGTCGGCCGGACCGGCACCCTGGACGGGCTGGACTGGTTCTACAACAACGTCAACGTCCCCGACCAGGCCGACTGCAACGCCCACGGGATCGACTACCAACCCTGCGTCATGCCCGGCGACCTGTCCTCCGGGCACCGTTACCACGGCGACTTCTACTGGCGACACCTCTACAACATGATCCGGGTCGGCGCACAGGGCCTCTACGTCTCCATGTTCGACGAGTACAACGAGGGCAACCAGATCGCCAAAACCGCCGAGAGCGCCGCCTGGGTGCCGGCCGGGACCGGCATCCGCGCCCTCGACGAGGACGGCACGGCCTGCTCCTCCGACTACTACCTGCGGATCACCGCCGACGGTGGCCGGATGCTCAAGGGGCAGCTCGCCCTCACCCCGGTCCGCCCGACCCAGCCGGTAGTCGGCGGTGGTCCCGGCCCCGGACCGATCAACCTCGCCGCCGGCAAGCCGACCACCGCCAGCAGCCAGAACGGCCCGTACCCGCCGGGGAACGCGGTGGACGGCAACCCGTCCACCTACTGGGAGAGCAGCGGGAGCCTGCCGCAGTGGTTCCAGGTCGACCTCGGTGCCGCCGCAGGCGTCAACCGGGTGGTGCTGCGGCTGCCGACCGGTTGGGAGAGCCGTACCCAGACCATCACCGTGCAGGGCAGCACCAACGGGTCGACCTTCTCCACCGTCGTCGGCCCCACCGGTTACCTGTTCAACCCCGGCACCGGCAACACGGTCACCGTCAACTTCGCCACCGCCAACCTCCGGTACCTGCGGCTCACCGTCTCCGCCAACACCGGCTGGCCGGCAGCGCAGTTCTCCCAGGTGGAGGTGTACGGCGGCGTCATCAGCGAGCCGGGCACCCCGCCGAGCGCACCGGGCGGGCTGAACGTCACCGCCAAGACCGCCACCAGTGTCTCGCTCGCCTGGACCGCCTCCGTCGACGACATCGGGGTGACCGGCTACCAGGTACGCCAGGGCGGCACCGTGGTCGGCTCGCCGAGCGGTACGTCGTACACGGTGGGTGGGTTGAGCCCGGCCACCGCGTACAGTTTCTCGGTGGTCGCGCTGGACGCGGCGAACAACGTCTCGCCGCCGTCGAACACGGTGTCCGTCACCACCGACGCGGCCCCGCCGCCCACCACGAACCTGGCGGCGAACCGGCCCACCGCCGAAAGCGGGCACGTCCAGGTCTACGGCTCGTCGAACGTGGTCGACGGCAACCCGAACACCTACTGGGAAAGCCCCAGCAACGCCTTCCCGCAGTGGGTGCAGGTCGACCTCGGTGCGGCGGCCCCGGTCCGCCGGGTCGTGCTGAAGCTGCCGCCGTCATCGGCCTGGGCGACCCGCAACCAGACCGTCACCGTGCAGGGCAGCACCAACGGCTCGACCTTCACGTCCGTCGCCGGCCCGAGCAGCGTCACCTTCAACCCCGCCAGCGGCAACACCGCGACCGTCCCGCTCCCCGCGACCACCGCCCGGTACGTCCGCGTGGTCTTCACCGCCAACACCGGCTGGCCCGCCGCCCAGCTCTCCGAGTTGGAGGTCTACGCCACCGTCTGACCCCACGCCGCGTGCCGGCCGACCCTGGTGATGAGTTTTTCCGCCCGCACCCGTCATACCTACGACGGGACATGACGAGGCGGAAGGATGACGTGATGGGTGCGGACACACGGCTGGAGGACCTGGGCGTGAGCGGTCTGGGAGTGGGCGGCCTGGGCGGGCGCGGTTTGGGCGAGGTCGACGAGCGGGCGTTCTCGGGGTTGGCGGAGCGGCACCGGCGGGAGCTGCACGTGCACTGCTACCGGATGCTCGGGTCGTTCGAGGACGCCGAGGACACCGTGCAGGAGACGTTCCTGCGTGCCTGGCGGCGGCGGGAGACCTTCGAGGGGCGGTCGACGTTCCGGGCCTGGTTGTACCGGATCGCCACCAACGCCTGCCTGGACCTGCTCGCCAGGTGCCGCCCGGAGCCTGCGACCGGCGGCGAGGTGCTGTGGTTGCAGCCCTACCCGGACCGGCTGCTCGACGAGTTGCCCGCGGGCGACGCGGACGAGCCGGAGAGCGTCGCCGTCGCGCGGGAGACGATCGAGCTGGCGTACCTGGTGGCGGTCCAGCATCTCGCGCCGCGCCCGCGGGCGGTGCTGATCCTGCGGGACGTGCTCGGGTGGCCGGCGAAGGACGTCGCGGAGCTCCTCGGAGACTCCGTCAACTCCGTGAACAGTGCCCTGCAGCGGGCCCGCGCCGGGATGCGGGAGCACCTGCCCGCCGAGCGGCAGGACTGGACCGGCGGCGAGGAGGACGCCGGGACGCGTGAGCTGGTACGCCGCTTCACCGACGCCAGCGTGGCCACGGACGTCAACGGGCTCGCCGCACTGTTGCGGGACGACGTCCGCTGCTCGATGCCGCCCACGCCGGGCCTGTGCGTCGGCCGTGACGCGGTGGTGAACGACTGGATCGCGGACGGCTTCGAGGACCTGGGGCACCTGCGCGCCGTCCCCACCGCCGTGAACCGGCAGCCCACCGTCGCCTTCTACCTGTGGCAGGAGCAGGAGGGCGCGTACCTGCCGCTGACGATCGACGTTCTGCGCGTCACCGGCGGGGCGATCACCGAGATCGTCACGTTCCACGACGACCAGTTCCCGCGGCTCGGGCTGCCGGAACGCCTGCCGGCGCTCGGCACGGAGGGAGGACCGGCATGAGCAGCATGGATGACACCGGGGTCGTCGTGGGCCCGGCATCGGGCCGGACCAGGCGCACTCACCGGCTCGGCGGGCTCGCCGGCACGGGCTTCGTCGCCACGCTCGCGGCGATGCTGACCACCACCCTCGCCGCCGCGCTTGCCCGGGCCGTCGGCGTCGACTTCGAGATCCCCGATGGTGGCGAGACGATCCCGTTGTCCGGGTTCGCCGTGGTGACCGGAGTCTTCTCGATCGTGGGCGTCGTCATTGCCGTCGTCCTTCTTCGTTGGAGCGCCCGCCCCGCCGAGCGATTCGTGTGGACGGCGGTGTCGCTGACCGCGATCTCGTTGGTCCCGCCCCTTCTCGTCGGGGCAAACGCCGCGACCACCACCGCGCTGCTCGCGCTACACCTCGTCCCTGCGGCGGTGATGATCCCCACGCTGACACGGAGCCTCCGCAGCCGGACCTGAGCAGACGACCTGACCTGCTTCCGGGGTTGACCCTGACGCAGCGTCAACCCCGCATGCTGGCGTCATGTCCAGAGATGTTCAGACAACGATCGAGCAAATTCGCGGGCCTGTGATCCAGGTCCAGGGCCTGGAGAAGTCATACAAGGATCTGCACGTGCTGCGCGGCGTGGACTTCGACGTGGCGCGGGGGAGCATTTTCGCCCTGCTCGGCTCGAACGGGGCGGGCAAGACCACGGTCGTGAGAATCCTGTCCACGCTGCTCAAGCCGGACGCGGGGACGGCCGCCGTGAACGGGTTCGATGTCGCCACGCAGGCGGCGAGCGTGCGGGAGTCCATCAGCCTGACGGGACAGTTCGCGGCCGTCGACGAGATCCTCAGCGGGCGGGAGAACCTGGTGCTGGTCGCTCGGTTGCGGCATCTCAGGGAACCGGGCCGGATCGCGGATGACCTGCTTGCCCGCTTCTCGCTGACCGACGCGGCCACCCGGAAGGCGTCGACGTACTCGGGGGGCATGCGCCGCCGGCTCGACATCGCGATGAGCCTCATCGGGAACCCGCCTGTGATATTCCTCGACGAACCGACGACCGGGCTCGACCCACAGGCGCGTCTCGAGGTGTGGCAGGCCGTCCGGGAACTCGCCGGGCAGGGCACGACGGTGCTGCTCACCACGCAGTACCTCGACGAGGCCGAACAGCTCGCGGACCGGATCGCGGTCCTGCACCGGGGGCGCATCATCGCCAACGGCACCCTCGCCGAGCTCAAGCAACTGCTCCCGCCCGCCACCGTCGAGTACGTCGAGAAGCAGCCGACCCTCGAGGACGTCTTCCTCGCCATCGTCGGTGATCACGGCACTGACAGCAGGGTAGGCGCCGCCAGCCCCGACGGCACGAACAACTGAGGACCCTCGATGACCAAGCATTTCTTCGGCGACACCGCCGTTCTGCTGGGGCGGTCCCTGCGCCACATCAGCCGCAGCCCGGACACCATCATCACGACCGCGATCATGCCGATCGCATTCATGTTGCTGTTCGTCTACGTGTTCGGCGGTGCGATCCAGACCGGGTCGGGCAGGTACGTGAACTACCTGCTGCCCGGCATCCTGCTCATCACGGTCGCCTCGGGAATCGCCTATACCGCATTTCGCCTCTTCCTGGACATGAAGGGCGGCATCTTCGAGCGGTTCCAGTCCATGCCGATCGCACGCTCGTCCGTGCTGTGGGCGCACGTGCTGACCTCGCTGATCGCCAACCTGATCTCGCTGGTGGTGGTTGTCCTGGTCGCCCTCGTCATGGGCTTCCGGTCCGGAGCCGGCGTGCTGAGCTGGCTGGCGGTCACCGGCATCACGATGCTGTTCACGCTGGCCCTGACGTGGCTCGCCGTCATCCCGGGCCTGACCGCGAAGACGGTGGACGGCGCGAGTGCGTTCTCCTATCCGCTCATCTTCCTGCCGTTCGTCAGCTCGGCTTTCGTACCGACGGAGAGCATGCCCGGCCCCGTACGCGCGTTCGCTGAGAACCAGCCCGTGACGTCCATCGTCAACACGATTCGGGGCCTGTTCGCCGGGCAGCAGGTCGGCGGGGACGTCTGGATCGCCCTCGCCTGGTGTGCCGGCCTCCTCGTCGTCGCGTACGGCGTCGCCATGGCCATCTACCGGCGCAGGATCAGTTGAGAATGCGTCCTCCTGGTGCAGGCATGAAGCCATGCTGACGATCGGACAGCTGGCGTCCTACGCCGGGGTGACCATCCGTGCGGTGCGGCACTACCACCAGATCGGACTGCTTCGGGAGCCGGAGCGCGACGCCTCCGGCTACCGGACGTACGACGTGGTCGAGGTCGTGCGGCTCATCCGGATCCGGACCCTGGCCGAGGCCGGCGTCCCACTGGCCCGGGTCCGGGAGCTGCTCGACGCCGACCCCGAGACGTTTGCCGCCGCGACCGCCGAGGTTGACCGGCAGTTGCGTACGCGGATCCGCGCGCTGCAGGAGCACCGGCGGCGGATCGCGCGGCTGGGCTCCGGCGATACCCTGGCGGTCCCCGAGGAGGTGGTCGACTACCTGGACCGCCTGCGTGCCAACGGAGCGCCGACCGCCCTCATCGAGGCTGAACGCGACGCGTGGATCCTGATGGCGGCACGACGACCGGAAGTGATCCCGGTGGTGATAGCCGAGAAGGTGGCCCAACTGGCCGACCCGAAAGTCCTCCGGCTCTACCGGCTCATCGCGCGGATCGCCGAGAACTGGAAGGACGAAGAGTTGCTGCGCGAGACCGCCGACCTGATGAGCGAGCTGTTCGAGGAGGCCGCGGCCAACGGGGACCTGGACCGGCAGGACGAGGTCACGCCCGACGCGGCGTTCGTCGGCCTGATGGACTCGTTCGCCGAGGCCTCCCATCCTGCCGTCGCGCGGCTGCGGGAGTTGATCGCCGAGCGTGGTTGGACCGGCTGGACCCGGGTAGCGAAGCGGGAGCCCTGAGGCCGCATGACGGGGTCGAAGGGCGGTGGATCACCGACCTTCGACCCCACGTGCGAGGGGTCAGGCCGAGCGGACGCCCTCGGCCAGGTCCCTGGCGACGGCTTCCACGGCGGCGATGCCGGACTGGCGGTCGGGCGCGTCGATCAGGGCGCGGACGAAGGCCGAGCCGACGATGACGCCGTCGGCGAAGGCGGCGACCTGCGCGGCCTGGACCCCGTTGCTGACCCCGAGCCCGACACAGACCGGTACGTCGGTGACCGCCTTCACCCGTTCGACCAGGTCCCGTGCGCCCGCACCGACGGAGTTGCGCTCACCGGTCACGCCCATCAACGACGCCGCGTAGACAAAACCGCGCGACGCGTTCGCCGTCATCGCCAGCCGCTGCGGGGTGGAGGTCAGCGCCACCAGGTAGACCCGGTCCAGGTCGTGCGCGTCCGAGGCCTCCTGCCACTGCGCGGCCTCGTCCGGAATCAGGTCCGGCGTGATCAGCCCCGAGCCGCCCGCGGCGGCCAGGTCCGTGGCGAACCGGTCCACGCCGTACCGGTCGACCAGGTTCCAGTACGTCATCACCAGCGCCGGCGCACCGGCGTCGACCACCCCGCGTACGGCGGTGAACGCGTCCCCGGTCTGCGTACCGGCCGCGAGTGCCGCCTCGGTGGCCCGCTGGATCACCGGACCGTCCATCAGTGGATCCGAGTACGGCAGGCCCACCTCGACGATGTCCACCCCACCGGCCACCATCGCCCGCATCGCGGCAACGGAGGTCTCGACGTCGGGGAAACCCACCGGGAGGTAACCGATCAGTGCGGCGCGGCCCTCGGCCCGAGCCTTCTCGATGGTCGTACGGACGGTCACTTGGCCGCGTCCTCTCCGTGCGCCGCGTCGGCCGACCCGGCCGGTGCGGAGGTGGCGTCCGGCGCGGGCGCGCCGTCCAGCAGACCGAAGTAGCGGGCGGCGGTGTCGACGTCCTTGTCACCGCGACCGGAGAGGTTGACCAGGATGACCCCGTCCGGACCGAGCCGGCGCCCCTCGCGGAGCGCACCGGCCAGCGCGTGCGCGCTCTCGATCGCCGGGATGATCCCCTCGGTACGGGAGAGCAGCAGGAACGCCTCCATCGCGTCCGCGTCGGTCACCGCCTCGTAGCGCCCCCGGCCGATCTCGTGCAGCCAGGAGTGCCCCGGACCGACGCCCGGATAGTCGAGCCCGGCCGAGATCGAGTGGCTCTCCACGGTCTGGCCGAACTCGTCCTGGAGGATGAAGGAGCGGCTGCCGTGCAGCACTCCGGGCGCGCCGCCGCTGATCGCCGCCGCGTGCCGGCCGGTGTCGACGCCGTCGCCGCCCGCCTCGAACCCGGCCAGTTCGACCTCGGCGTCGTCGAGGAAGGCCTGGAAGATCCCGATCGCGTTCGACCCGCCGCCGACGCAGGCGCAGATGACGTCGGGTAGCCGGCCGACCAGGTCGAGCACCTGCTGCCGGGCCTCGATCCCGATGATCTTCTGGAAGTCGCGGACCATCGACGGGAACGGGTGCGGTCCGGCCACCGAACCGATCAGGTAGTGCGTGTTGTGCACGTTGGTGACCCAGTCGCGCATGGCCTCGTTCATCGCGTCCTTGAGTGTGCGCGAGCCCGCCGTGACCGGGATGACGGTGGCGCCCAGCAACCGCATCCGGGCCACGTTCAGCGCCTGTCGCCGGGTGTCCTCCTCGCCCATGTAGATCACGGCTTCAAGGCCGAGCAGGGCGGCGGCGGTCGCGGTGGCGACCCCGTGCTGACCGGCGCCGGTCTCGGCGATCACCCGGGTCTTGCCCATCCGTACGGTCAGCAGCGCCTGACCCAGGACGTTGTTGATCTTGTGTGATCCGGTGTGGTTCAGATCCTCGCGCTTGAGGATGATCCGGGCACCACCGGCGTGCTGGCCGAACCTCGGCGCCTCGGTCAGGATGCTCGGCCGGCCGGAGTAGCTGCGGTGCAGCTCGTCGAGCTGGGCGACAAATTCCGGATCCACCAGTGCCGTGGTGTACGCGGCGTCCAGCTCCTCCAGCGCCGCGATCAGCGCCTCGGGCACGAACCGCCCACCGAACCGACCGAAGTACGGCCCGGTCTGCGCGGAGAGCGGGGCGGCGGTAGCCGCGGGATCCTGTGCGGTGTTGTCGACAGTCTGGGTCACCGGGTCCTCATCAGTTCGGATCAATAGGTCGCGATCAGCGCGGATCGTCCGGTCGCGGCGGCGAGGCCTGCGGAAAAGCTTACTTTCCGCGTTGCGTCGCTCCGCCGCACCGGATCCGACCCTTCCCGAGGATCAGGACGCCGGACGCGGCGCGCTGGCCAGTCCGGGCGGGGCACTGGCCAGTGCCGCCTGGATCGCGGCGATCAGGGCCAGCGCCGACTCCTCGGTCAACTCCACCGCCACCCGGGCGCCCGGACCGGCGGCCGGATTCACCAGATCGATGTTCACGGTGTGCTCGTACGGGGCGTGCACGGGGTGGTCGACGTACACGGTGGCGCCGGTGAGACCGAACCAGCCGGTCGGGCCCTTGCCGCTGCCGTCGATCTCGATCTTCTCGGTGACGTAGGTGCACATGTCCGGCTCCTCAGGCGCTCAGGTAGCGGTCGAACCAGGTGAAGATCTTCTGCCAGCCGTCGACCGCCGCCTGGGGGCGGTAGCTGGGCCGGTCGACGGCGAAGAACGCGTGCCCGGCGTTCTCGTACGTGTGGAACTCGAAGGTCTTGCCGAGCCGGGTCAGCTCCCGCTCCAGCTCCTCGGTCTGCTCCGGCGACGGGTACTTGTCCTCCGCGCCGAACAGCCCGAGCAGCGGGGCGGAGAGCCGGTCGGCCATGCCCAGCAGCGGCTGGAACGTCGCCGGCATGCCCTCCGGGGGCGTACCGACGACAAACGCGCCGTAGCAGTCGACCGCGGCGTCGAGCGGCAACTGGCAGGCGGCCAGGAACGACTGCCGGCCCCCGGAGCAGTGCCCGATCACGCCGACCTTGCCGTTGCTTGACGTCAGCCCCCGCAGGTACGCCGCCGCGCCGGCCACGTCACCGACCAGCCGTACGTCCGGCACCCCGCCATTGGCGCGGGCGGCGGCGGCCGCGTCGTCCGGGCTCGCGCCGGGCGCCTCCCGGCTGTACAGGTTCGGGCAGACGGCCAGGTAACCGTGGTGGGCGAGGCGACGGGTCATCTCCTTGGTCGCCTCGTCGTAGCCGGGCATGTGGTGGATCACCACCACCGCGCCGTACGGGCCGGGGCCCAGCGGGCGGGCCAGATAGGCCTCGATCTCGTCCCCGTCCGCCCCGGCGAGGGTGACCGTCTCCGCGAGCATCGCGTCGTACATGGTGGCTCCCGATTTCCGCGTATTCGCCGTACCTTGGCCGGTATTCCGGCCCGGATTCGGCCAGCTTAGATCAGCTAGATCAACCGATCCTGGGGGCCTCCGGGCGAACCCGGCGGCCCCCGGGCGTTTACGCGGGGTCGGTGCCACTCACCACCGGTAGTCGGCGCCCTCGGTGCCGAGGTTGATCAACATTCCGGTGTGGGTGTAGAAGTTCATCGCGCTGAACAGGGCGAATCCGAAACCGGCGACGGTCCAGCACCAGTAGAGGATGAGCCAGGCGACCCGGCCGTTGCCGCGTACGGCGATGGGAAAGAGCAGACAGCCGATCGCGGCGGGGCCGTACAGCAGCAGGGCGAAGAAGAGGTTCTCCACCATCGGCCAGTCGTGCAGCAGCCCGGTGATCGGTTCCTCCGCCGGCGCGGCGCCGACGACGTTGAACCGGATGATGGCCAGGGTGCACCAGACCAGGATGACGCCGAGCCAGAACACCACCCAGCTCACCGGGGCGAGCACCGCCCGCAGCGCCACCGGGTCCAGTTCCTCGCCGTCCGGCCGCCGGCCGAGATACCAGGCGGCGGCCAGCAGGATGACGCCCAGCAGCAGGGTCGGCTCGCCGAAGATCGTGTCGATGTAGTCCTTGGCGGGGGCGGAGGGATGCCAGACCGTCGTGACGAAGCCGAGCGAGGTGAGGACAAATCCGAGGATGCCGAACGTCGCCGCCCAGCCGCTCGGGCTGACCGGCTGGTTGCCGAGCAGCAGCAGCGGGGGGCGTTCACCCCGGACCACCGCCCAGAAGCGCGGTACGAGGAGCAGAGCGATGCCGGCGCAAGCGCCCATCAGGGTGTTGAAGAGGATCAGCCGCATGGTGTCTCTCCTTAGGCGTGCGGCGAGAACTGCCATCGTGGTGCCGTCCGAACCGAACTTGTCGCGGTAGGGAAGGAGGCTGACGCGGATGGGAGCCGACTGCCGTGGGGCGGGTGTCACCAGGGCTGCGGATGGGTGCCTACGGAGGGGTTCGGGGTTGACTCGTGATCGGTGATCTGCCTGCCCGCGGTCGTCGTCCGGCGACCGCCGGCATCGGTTGGGAGTGACCACCGACGGCCCCCGATACATTCAAGTTTGTCAACAATCCGGGGTGTGTTCGCAGCGTAGACGATGAGTGAAAATGAACCATTCTCGTACTCACCGGCATCGGCGGCGCGAGCAGGGGATCCTTGCCGGTTGCCGGGCGGGTCCGTCGAGCCAGCGGACGGCGATTGGCCGTGGTCGCTCCCGTACCCCGCGCGTAGGGTCGCGATCATGGAAATCCAGCGGTACGCCGCCTTCAGCACCAGCCCGAGCGGCGGAAACCCGGCCGGGGTTGTGCTCGACGCGACCGGCGTGGACGGTGCCGAGATGCTCCGGGTGGCCGCCGAGGTGGGCTACTCCGAGACCGCCTTCCTGCTGCCACGCGGAGACGACCACTTCGACATCCGCTACTTCAGCCCGCTGGCGGAGGTGCCGTTCTGCGGCCACGCCACCATCGCCACCGCCGCCGCGTACGCCCAACGGCACGGCACCGGACGGATGCACCTCGACACCCGCGCCGGTCGGGTCGACGTGACCACCGCCGTCGCCCCGGACGGTACGACCACCGCGACGTTGATCAGCGTCGCCCCGCGTACCGATCCGATCGACGCCACCGACCTCGCCGAACTGCTCGCGGCCCTGCGCTGGGATCCGGCCGACCTCGACCCGACCCTGCCGCCACGGGTCGCGTACGCCGGTGCCCGGCACCCGGTGATCGCGGCGGCGACCCGGCAGCGGCTCGCCGACCTGGACTACGACCTGCCCACGCTGGCCGCCCTGATGGCACGCCACGACTGGACCACGATCGACCTGGTCTGGCGGGAGTCGACGGAGGTGTTCCACGCGCGCAACCCGTTCCCGCCGGGCGGGGTGTTCGAGGATCCAGCCACCGGTGCCGCCGCGGCCGCGTTCGGCGGTTACCTGCGCGAGTTGGGGCTGGTCACCGTGCCCGCGATGGTCACCGTCTACCAGGGCGCCGACCTCGGCCGCCCCAGCGTGCTCACGGTCGGCATCCCCGCGGACCCCACCTCCGGGATCGCCGTCACCGGCACCGCCGTACCGCTGCCCAGCCCCTTGCCGAGCTAGGCGACCGTCCGGGCCTCGCGCAGGTGGGCGATGGCGGTGGGGTGCAGGCCCAGGTCGGTGAGGATCTCGTCGGTGTGTTCGCCGGGGTGCGGCGGCGGGCGGCGGATAGCGCCGGGCGTACGGCTGAACCGGGGGGCCGGAGCGGGCTGGACGGCACCGGCGTGGGTGGCGAACACCCCGCGCGCGGCCAGGTGCGGATGCTCCGGCGCCTCGTCCCAGTCGAGCACCGGGGCGACACAGGCGTCGCCGTGTTCCAGCAGCGCGGCCCACTCGTCCCGGGTCCGGCTGCGGAACAGTTCCGCCCAGGCCGCCCGGTCGACCGCCCAGGAATCCGGATCGAACCGGTCCTGCCCGGTCCCGGACGCCGACCGGAAGCCGGTACGGGCGACAAGCTCGGCGTAGAACCGCGGCTCCAGCGCACCGACGGCAACGAACCGGCCATCGGCGCACTCGTACGTGTCGTAGAAGGGTGCCCCGCCGTCGAGCAGGTTCGCGCCCCGCTCGTTGCGCCACATCCCGAGCCCGCGCAACCCGTGCAGGGCGGTCGAGAGCAGGGTGGCGCCGTCGACGATGGCGGCGTCGACCACCTGCCCGGCACCGCCGGCCCGTACGTCGAGCAGGGCGCAGACCACCCCGAAGGCGAGCATCATCCCGCCGCCACCGAAGTCGCCGATCAGGTTGAGCGGCGGCACCGGCCGTTCGTCGGCCCGGCCGATGGCGTGCAGGATCCCGGTCGGCGCGAGATAGGTGAGGTCGTGTCCGGCGTACCCGGCGTTCGGACCGTCCTGCCCCCAGCCGGTCATCCGCCCGTAGACCAGCCGCGGGTTCACCCCGTGACAGTCGGCCGGACCGAGGCCGAGCCGCTCGGTCACCCCCGGACGGAACCCCTCCAGCAGTACGTCGCTGCCACGCACCAGGTCGAGTACGAGTTCCCGGGCGCCGTCGGCCTTCAGGTCCACGCCGATCGAGCGCCGCCCCCGGTTGAGCACGTCCGGATGCGGGGTGCCGAACCGCTCCGGGTGCACGTCGGCGGCCCGGTCCACCCGGATCACGTCGGCGCCCATGTCGGCCAGCATCATCGCGGCGAACGGGCCCGGCCCGATCCCGGCGAGTTCCACCACCTTTACGCCGCGCAGCGGACCTCCGGCCGTGCCGTCGGGTCGACCCTCGGACGGATCGACGGACGGGTCTCGTTCGGGCATCCCGCCACGATAGTGATCTGATCGCTCCGGCTCCGGCGACGCACCGTGATCGGTATGTTGATTCGGTGCGGCAGCGGCAGTCGGACAAGGGGGTGACCTGGGAGGAACTCTTCTTCGATCTGGCCTTCGTCTTCGCGGTCACCCAGATCACCGCCGAACTGTTCCGCGACCACGACCTGCTGGGTGTCGCCCAGGCGCTGATCCTGTTCATCTCGATGTACTGGGCGTGGGTCGGCGTCACCATCTACGCCAACCAGCGCGACATCGGCAACGTCCGCGACCGGGTGGTCATCTTCACGCTCGGCTTCGGCAACCTCGTCCTGGCCCTCGCCATCCCCGGCGCGTTCGACGACCGCGGGCTGCTCTACGGGGTCAGCTACCTGATCATCCGAGCGCTGCTCGCCGGCTTCGCGCTCAACAACTTCCGGGAGTGGCGGGGCTTCTTCATCGGCCCGTACGGGGTCGGTGCGGTGATCTCCGGGCCGTTGCTGCTGATCGGCGGCATCGTCGACGGCAACGCCCGGATCCTGCTCTGGGCGACCGCCTCCGCGATCGACATCTTCAGCCCGCTGGTGCTGCGCCGGCAACTGGCCAGGTTCCGGGTCCGGCCCGTGCACTACACCCACCGGTACGGACTGCTGCTCATCCTCGTGCTCGGCGAATCGGTGGTGCAGGTCGGCGCGGTCGCCTCCAGCCTGCCGTTGACCTGGTACCGGATCCTCGCGGTCGCCGGGTCGTACGCGCTCGCCTGCGGGCTCTGGTGGGCCTACTTCATCCACGGTCTGTGGGCGTTCCGCCGGGCCGTGGTCCAGTCCGAGGGGAGCAGCGACGTACGGCGGGCCATCCTGCTCTACGCGCACCTGGGGTTCAGTTGCGGGATCATCGTCATCTCCGTCGGCCTGGCGGAGGTGGTCCGGACACCGGAGACCGGGATGCGGATGGGGGACGCCGCGCTGCTCTACGGCGGATCCGCCCTGTTCCTCGGCACCTTCGCCTACACCCACTGGCGACTGCACCGGACCGTGGCCTGGCGTCGGCTGCTGGCCGCCGGTGCCTGCCTGTTCTTCTTCCCCGTCGCCACGGTGATTCCCTCCCTGGCGGCGCTGGTCACCCTGGCCGCCGTGATCATCGTGGTGAACGTGGTGGAGCAGGCGATCCTGCGCCGGCACGGTGCCGGCCGGTTCTCCGGCATCGGTCCCTACCGCCCGGACAGCGTCGAGTCCGAGGACGACCAGGGCATGCGGATCGGGCCGGGCAGAGAGGATGACACCACCGACGACGGTCCGGTGGTGAGCGACTGACCGGTCAGCTCTCAGCCGGTGCGGGTGCCCGTGAGGCCGAGCCCGCCCAGCAGGTGGTCGAGCCGGTCGTTCTCCGTACGCAGGAAGTCGCCGAAGGCGTCGCCGTCCAGATAGGCGTCGGTCCAGCCGTACCTGGTCAGGGCGGTCCGCCACTGCGCCGAGTCGTGCAACCGGGCGACCGCGTCCCGCATCGCCAGCACGTCGCGCTCGGCCAGTCCGGGCGGGGCGACGATGCCCCGCCAGTTGCTGAACACCACGTCGACCCCCTGCTCCCGCAGGGTCGGGGCGAGGATGCCGGGGATCCGGTGTTCACTGGTGACGGCGAGGACCCGTAGCTGCCCGGAGGTGACCTGGTCGGCGTACTCGCTCAACCCGGAGACACCGAAGGCGACCTGGTGGTGCAGGATCGCCGCGAGCAGGTCGCCGCCACCGTCGTACTGCCGGTAGGAGACCCTGCGGGGTGGGATGCCGACGGCGTCCGCGACCAGCATCGGGGCCAGGTGGTCCGGGCCGCCGGCCGAGGACCCGCCACCGACCGGTACGGCCGCCGGGTCCGCCCGCCAGGCCGCGATCAGCTCGGCCAGGTCCCGGTACGGCGACTCGCGGGTGACCACCACGATCGCCGGCTCCTCGATCAGCCGGGCGATCGGCGTGGTGTCCTGGAGCGTCACCTGGGCGGTTCCGGTGTACTGGCTGCCGACCACCCCGAGCCCCATCAGCATCATCAGCCGGCCGTTGCCGCGCTCGTAACCCAGCCGTCGCAGCCCGACCACGCCCCCGCCGCCGGGCAGGTTGAACACCTCCACCCCGCGGATCACCCCGGCGTCCTCGAGGGCCTTCGCGGCGATCCGGGCGGTGACGTCGTAGCCGCTGCCCGGCGCGTTGGGCACCAGCACCCGCAGTTCGGACAGTTCACCGGCGGGCCGCCCGGTGCCGCACCCCGGTACGCCGACCAGCAGCATGGCGAGGCCGAACACGACCGAGCGCTTCAGCCGTCGCATTTCGGTCCTCCTCTGCCGGTTCGTCCCGCCGGTGAGCCGTCCGGTGCGGATACCTGACCTCCGGCGGAGGTACCTGACGATCCTGCTCGTCCGACGGCCGGTTGTCACCAGCCGGGCCTCGGGTAGTTTGCGGTTGACTCCGGCGCCGGTCGGGCGGACGCTTCCCACCACGCCCATCCGGGTCCGGCCCAGCCCGTCCCGGCATCGTGTGCGTGCCCGACCCCCGGCGGAGGAGGAGCGATGCGTCAGCGGATGTCCCTGGCCGGCCAGTTCCTGCTGCTCCAGCTCGGCATCGTGCTGCTGGTGGTCGGCGCGGTCGCGGCGGTGTCGATCGCCGAGTCCGACGCCGCGTTCCGGCGCGAGGAGGGCGCCCGGCTGCGGTCGGTGGGGGAGAACGCGGCGATCAACCGTACGGTGCGGCTGGGGCTCGGCGACCCGACCGGACAGGAGGCGCTGGCCTCGGTCGCGGAGAGCGCCCGAGCGGTTTCCGGTGCCTCGTACGTGCTGATCACCGACGCCACCGGCAAACTCGTCACCGGCCCGGACGCGGGCACACCCGCGGTGCTGGGCACCAGCGACGGGCTTGCCGGCCGGTCCTGGGTCGGTGTGGTCGACGACGGGTCCAAGGCGCTGGTCGCGCACGTGCCTGTACTCGACGAGCGGGACGGTGGTTTCCTCGGTCTGATCGTGGTCGGCCACGTCTACCCCACGCTGCCCGAACAGCTCGCCGCCGGGGTCACCAACCTGCTCACCTACCTGCTGCTCGGCGGGGTGCTCGGGGTGGCCGGGTCGCTGCTGCTGGCCCGTCGGGTGAAACGGCAGACGCTGGGCCTGGAACCCGACGAGATCACCGGCCTGGTCGAGCACCGGGAGGCGATGCTGCACGGCATCAAGGAAGGTGTGCTCGGCACTGACGCCGCCGACCGGGTCACCCTGGTCAACGACGAGGCCGTACGCCTGCTCGGGCTGCCGGCCTCGCCGGTCGGGCAGTCGCTGCACGCCCAGCCGATGGAGCCCCGGCTGCGGGACGTACTCACCGGGCGGGTCAGCGGGGTGGACCAGATAGTGCTCAGCGACGACCGGGTGCTGGTGCTCAACCGCCGGCCGGTGCTGGTCCGGGGGCGCCGGGTCGGTTCGGTGACGACCCTGCGGGACCGGACCGAGCTGACCGCGCTGCGCCGCGAACTCGACGTCAGCCGGCACACCACCGACACCCTCCGGGCCCAGGCGCACGAGTTCAGCAACCGGCTGCACACCATCGCCGGGCTGGTGGAGCTGGGCGAGCACGACGAGGTGGTCCGCTACATCACCCGGGCCAGCCAGGTGCACGAGGCGCTCAACCGGGACGTGACCAGCCTGATCCGGGATCCGGCGCTGGCCGCCCTGCTGATCGCGAAGGCGAGCCTCGCCGCCGAGCAGGGTGTGCAACTGGTGATCGCCGCCGACTCGGACCTCCCGGTGGTCGACGAACGGCTCGCCGGTGACCTCGTCACGGTGATCGGCAACCTGATCGACAACGCGCTGGACGCGATCGAGCCGGGCGGCCGGGTGGAGGCGGGGGTACGGGTGCACGACGGCGAGGTCCACGTGACGGTCAGCGACTCCGGGCCGGGCGTACCGGAGGAACTGGTCGAGGAGGTGTTCCGGCAGGGCTACAGCACCAAGGACGAGGCCCTGGGCCACCACGGGCTCGGCCTGGCCCTGATCCGGCTGATCTGCCAGCACCGGGGCGGCAGCGTGCAGGTACGCGGGTCGTCGTTCGTGGCCCGGCTGCCGCTGGTGGTAGGGGTGTCGGCATGATCCGGGTGCTGGTGGTCGACGACGACTTCATGGTGGCGAAGGTGCAGTGCGGGTTCGTTGCCCGGGTGCCGGGCTTCGCCGTCGTCGGGGTGGCGCACACCGGTGCCGAGGCGCTCGCCGAGGTGGACCGGCTCCGGCCGGACCTGGTCCTGCTCGACATCTACCTGCCGGACGTCTCCGGCCTGGAGGTGCTGCGCCGGTTGCGCGAGGGGGACGCGGTGGTGGACGTACTCGCGGTGACCGCGGCTCGGGACGTCAACACCATCCGGACCGCGTTGCGCAGCGGCGTGGTCCACTACCTGATCAAGCCGTTCAGCTTCGACGCCCTGCGCGACCGGCTGGAGCGGTACGCGGTCGCCCACCACGGGCTCGCCGGGTCCCGCGAGGTCGCCCAGGACGACGTCGACCGGCTCTTCGTGGCGCTCCGCCCGGCACCACCGGTCGAGTTGCCGAAGGGGCTGACCCGACCCACCGCCGACCTGGTCGCCGAGGCGCTCCGGAAGGCCGACGGCGACCTGTCGGCCACCGAGTGCGCCGAGCGGGTCGGGCTGTCCCGGGTCAGCACCCGCCGCTACCTGGAGCACTTCGTCGGTACGGGCAAGGCCGGGGTGAGCCTGCGGTACGGCTCCGCCGGCCGACCGGAACGTCGTTACCGGTGGACCGGCGGAGCCTGAGGCGGTGCCGTCTCAGTCGTCCTCGCCGAAGGCCAGGCGCTGCACCGATCTGGCCGACCTGCCCCGCAGCCGAGCGATGATCCTCGGCAGGTACGGGACCACCACCGCCAGGACCACCAGCGACAGCAGTACGGCGGTCAGCGGGCGGGTGACGAAGACGCTCAGGTCCCCGTTGCTGAGCACGAGGGTGCGGCGGAACTGCAGTTCCATCATCGGGCCGAGGATGGCGCCGAGGATGACCGGTGCGATCGGGAAGTCGTAGTGCCGCATGAAGAACCCGATCACCCCGATCCCGTACGCGATCAGCACCTGGGTGATGTCGTTCGAGGCGGCGTACACACCGAGGGTGGCGAAGACCAGGATGCCCGCGTACAGCAGCGGGCGGGGGATCTGGAGCACCTTCACCCAGAGCCGGATCAGCGGCAGGTTCAGCGCCAACAGCAGCACGTTGCCGACGTAGAGCGACGCGATCAGCGCCCAGACCAGCTCCGGTGACTTGTCGAACAACTGCGGGCCGGGTTGCAGGTTGAAGATCTGGAACGCGGCCAGCATCACCGCCGCCGTGGCCGAGGTCGGAATACCCAGGGTCAACAGCGGCACGAGTACGCCGGAGAACGCGGCGTTGTTCGCCGCCTCCGGACCGGCCACCCCCTCGATCGCACCCTTGCCGAACTCCGCCTTGTTCTTCGAGCGGTACTTCTCGAAGGTGTACGAGAGGAAGGTGGGGATGTCGGCGCCACCGGCCGGCAGGGCGCCGAACGGGAAGCCGACCGCGGTGCCGCGCAGCCACGGGCGCCAGGACCGGGACCAGTCCGACCGGCTGAGCCAGCCGAAGCCGCCCCGACCCGGCTCCAGCGGGGTGACGTGTTCGGGGAGCTGCCGCAGCCGGCTCGCCACATAGAGCGTCTCGCCGATGGCGAACAGCCCGACGATGATCACCACGACGTCGATGCCGTCGAGCAGTTCCAGGGTGCCGAAGCTGAACCGGGCCTGGCCGGTGAGCCCGTCGAGCCCGACCAGGCCGAGGAAGAGTCCCAGGCTGAGCGAGAGCAGCCCCCGTACCAGGGAACGGCCGACCAGTGCGGTGACCGCGACCATGGCCAGCAGGGCCAGGGCGAAGTAGTCCGCCGCCCGGAACTCGACCGCCAGCGCGGCCACCGGCCGCGCGAAGAGGGTGAGCAGCAGGGTGGAGATGGTCCCGGCGACGAACGAGCCGATCGCCGCGGTGGCCAGGGCGGCGCGGGCCCGACCCCGTCTGGCCATCTGGTAACCCTCGATGGCGGTGGCCACCGAGGCGGACTCACCCGGGGTGTTCAGCAGGATGCTGGTGGTCGAGCCGCCGTACATGGCGCCGTAGTAGATCCCGGCGAACATGATGAACGTCCCGATGGGGTCGTCCAGGCTGAACGTGACCGGCAGCAGCAGGGCGATGGTCAGCGCCGGACCGATGCCGGGAAGCACCCCGACGAAGGTGCCGAGGGTGACCCCGATCGCGGCGTAGAGCAGGTACTGCGGCTCCAGCACGGTGCCGAAGCCGCTGAGCAGGTCTCCGAAGACGTTCACAGCGGCAACACTCCGGACGGCAGTGAGATCTCGAGCAGTTGGGTGAAGCCGAGATAGATGGCGAGGACCAGGGGCACCGCCACCAGCACGTCCCGGACCGAGTGGTGGCTGCCGAGGATCCGGGCGGCGGCGACGAAGAAGACCGCCGAGGCGATCACGAAGCCGACCGGGTCGAGGACGAACACGTAACCGAGCAGCGCCACGCCGAGCAGGACCGGGGTGAGCCACTGCACCGGCCCGGTCGCCTCGGTCTCGTCGACCAGCTCCGTACCGTCGGGCAGGTTCGTACCGTCGGCCGGTTCCGTACCGGCGCCCGGTTCCCTGTCGGCCGGAGCGGTTCCGTCGGCCGGTGCCGGCTCGCGGACCGTTTCCGATCGGAGCGCCGGATCCACGGCGTCGGTCGATTCCACTGTGGTCGGGGTGGCGTCGGCCGAGCCTGCCGGGCGGACGAACTGGCCGACCAGGTACCAGGCGGACAGGACCACCCAGCCGGCCGTCACCACCAGTGGCGCCAGCCATGGTCCGTCCGCCGAGAAGTCGCCCTCGGCCGAGTCGTACGCGGTCCAGGCGAGGAACAGTCCCACCGCCAGCAGGACGGCGCCGAGGATCCGGGGTCCCCACGGCGCCCGGGGGAGGGCGACCCGCGGGTCCACCCTCCCCTGTGCGTCAGTTGTCGGCAGAGCCATTAACCGGCCAGGCCGATCTCGCTGAGGACCGTGGTGATCCGGGTGTTCTCGCTCTCGAAGTACGCCTTGGCCTCGTCCCCGCTGCGGTAGAAGTCCTCCCACTTCTGGTCGGTGAGGGTCTGCTTCCACTGCGCCGAGGAGTGCAGGTCGTCGATCAGCTTGATGATGGCGGCCCGCTCACCGGCCTTGATCCCGGGTGGCGCCACCAGCCCGCGCCAGTTCATCAGCTCCACGTCGTACCCGGATTCCTTGATCGTCGGGGTCGGCTTGCCGGCGCCGACGTCGATGCCGGTCGGACCGGAGACCGCGAGAGCGCGCAGCTTGCCGGCCGCGACCAGGTCGGAGTACTCGCTCGCGCCGGAGACGGCCGCGGTCAGGTCACCGGAGAGCAGCGCCGCCTTGGACTCGCCGCCGCCGGAGTAGGCGATGTACTTCATCGCCTTGGGGTCCGCGCCGGCCGCCTTGGCGAGCAGGCCCACCAGGATCTGGTCGGTGCCCCCGGCCGAACCGCCACCCCAGTTGATCGACGAGGGGTTCGACTTCGCGTCGGCCATGAGCTGTTGCAGGGTGGTGTACTTCGAGTCGGTCGGGACGACGATCACCTCCTGCTCGGCGGTGAGCGTGGCGATCGGCGTGACCTGGCTCAGCTTGACCGGCGACTTGTTGGTCACCACGCCGCCGATCATCACCAGACCGGTGACCATGAGCTGGTGCGAGTCACCCTTGTTCTTCGTGACGAGCTGGGACAGGCCGAGGGTGCCACCGGCGCCGGGCACGTTGTAGACCTCGACCGACTCGGTGACCAGCTTGCTGTCGGTCAGCGCCTTCTGCAGCGACCGCGCGGTGCTGTCCCAACCGCCACCCGGTGCGGCCGGTGCCATCAGCTCCAGGGTGCTGGTCGGGTACTTCACCGCCGCGTCCGAGCCGGCGTCGTCGCCGTCCTTGGCGCAGCCGACGGTCCCGAGAGCCAGCAGCGGTACGCACACCAGCGCGGCGGCACGGCGCCGGACCGCCGATCCACGGCCGGGTGAGTACGGGCCGCCACGGGATCGGAGTCCCGCCGTGCCTCGAACGTCTGTCATCGTTGTCTCCTCGGCCGGGATCGGCATCTGTTGCCGCAGCGTTTCCACTGGGTTGCGTAGATGCTTCCGGTCCGAGTGACTCGGGTCACGATTGCGGTCGCGGAGTTCGTTGTGGTCTTTGTGGTCGTGGCGGGCTCACCGGAGCACCGGCGCCCGCCACTCCTGGTATCACGGGCCGGGAACGGGGTGGTGCCCGGAGCAGCACTGCTCCGGGCACCACGTGTTGGTCCGTCTTGCCGATCGGCCTACCGGGCTTTACAGGAACCGGTACGCGGTTCCGCCCCGGACCGTGCCGATCCGTACCCCCGTGCTGGGCTTCGTCGCCGCGACCATCCTGTTGTTGCCCAGGTAGATGGCCACGTGACCGGGTGTGTAGATGACGTCTCCGGGCATCCACTGCCCGGCTGGGACACGCCGGCCGCGGCTGGCGATCGCTCCGCTCTGGTGCGGCAACTTGATGCCGACCCGGGCGTAGCTTGCCGCGACCAGGCCACTGCAGTCGAAACTGTTCGGGCCGGACGCTCCGTAGACGTAGCGCTTGCCCACCTGGGCCAGCGCGTACGAGACGACCGTTCCGGCGGCGCCGGACGGGGGTTTCACCGTGGTGCCCGGCTTCGGGGTGCCGGTTGACTTCTTCCGCGCCGGCGCGGTGGAGGTTGTGCTCTTCGGCGTGCTGGCGGTGCCCCTGCTGGGGGTCTTCGCCTTCTCCTTGGTCGCCTTCGCCTTCGGTGGCGTCGTCGCCGTGGCCGTCGGTGTGGCGGGGAGTGCCGGTGGAATCCTGGGTAGCCGGTCCGCGCGATCGGCGCGTTCGGCGGCGAGCAGTCGGGCCTCGGCTGAGGCCTCCAGAGCGGCGCTGGTCTCGACTGTCGAGCGTTCTTCCGGTTCGGGTCGGGCCCCGATGGCTGCCGGCGGGAGCCAGAGGGCGGTGACGGTCAGGACGGTGGTACCAGCTGCGAATCGGTGCAGCGGATGCCGTACGTTCAGGATCGCTCCAATGTCGGCCCGGTGCTCACATGCGTATCTCGGGCGGTGCGGCCTGAACTGCCGGCCACAGGCCCGAAGTACCGGGCAAAGCGGTATGGAAGTGTTCCGGCCGCGATGGGGGCCGTTCCGGACGCTAGGCGCTCACGCCGTGGATCGCCTGTTGGCGTGAGCCGATTCACCCGTACCAACGACTAGTTCGACAGAACGTCGCGGATTCCTGCCCGATTGCCGTCTCAAACCACCTATATTGGTTCCTATTCGGGCAATCCTCAAGGGACACGCCCGGAAATTCGCGATCAAAATGGCTCGGCCATTCGGCGCCCGGCCGATCGCGAGCGTTTCTCTCGTTCCGGCACGAGGGTACGAGTGGGCAAGGGCTCCCACCCGTACGGGAGGGAGCCCTTGCCGACCCGGTCAGACGCGCCGGAGGACGGCCAGTTCGGCGTCGTGGGTCGCGGTCCAGTGCACCGGAAGGCCCACCGCCTGCAGATGACTGCCGGAGTAGTGCCGCTCGTCGTGCCGGTAGCGGGCTGCCGGGTCGAGCCCGCTCAGGGGCAACCGGACCGCGCGGGACGGCAGCAGGCCCGCGCCGTCGAGCCGGCCGGTGTGCCAGGCCAGCACCACAACCGTGCCCCCGTCGGGGGAGGTGTACTGCACCGCGCAGCGGGACCGGTCCGGCCCGCCGACCAGGTGCACGGTGCCGTGCATGACGATCTCGCGGATCTCCTTGTAGCGGGCGATCCAGGCGGCGGCCTCCGTACGCTGCTCGGGACTCCAGTGCCGGATGTCGGCCCCGATGCCGAGCACCCCGGCCATCGCCAGCACGAACCGGAACGCCAGCGACCGGGGACGCGGATCGAACAGTCCGGGTGAGTCGGTCACCCACGAGCTGAGCAGGTGCGGCGCGTTGGCGTGCAGGAAGCCGTACTGGATCGCCAGCCGGTCCAGTGGGCCGGTGTTGTCGCTCGGCCAGAACACATCGGACAGTGCCGCCATCGCCAGGTCGGTACGCGCACCGCCACCGGCGCACGCCTCGATCACCACGTGCGGGTGGTCCCGGCGCAGGTCCCGGTAGATCCGGTGCAGGTTCGCCACGTGGGCCCCGTCCAGGTCCACCCGACCACCCGCGCCGCCCCGGCCCGGTTCCGTACGCGGCCGGTTGAAGTCCCACTTCAGGTAGCTGATGTCGTGCCGGCGCAGCAGACCGTCCACGGTGGAGTGGACGAACTCGGCGACCTCGGGCCGGCCGAGGTCGAGCAGGTACTGGTTGCGGACCGGGGTGATCGGCCGACCGTCGATCGCGTACACCCAGTCGGGGTGTTCGGCGTAGAGCTTCGAGCGGGGGCTGACACACTCCGGTTCGACCCAGAGCCCGAAGTTCAGGCCCAGCGCGCGTACCTCTTTCACGAAGTTGTCGAAGCCGGCCGGGAACTTGGCCGGATCCGGGGTCCAGTCGCCCAGCCCGCCGTGGTCGTCCGGGCGCCCGACGAACCACCCGTCGTCGACCACGAACGTCTCCACGCCCAGGTCGGCCGCGATCCGGGCCAGCGCGAGCTGGTTGTCCGCGTCGACCGCGAAGTAGGTCGCCTCCCACGAGTTGTAGAGCACCGGCCGGGGTGAGAGCCGCTCGCCCGCGAGTTGACGCTGGTAGGTGTGCCAGACCCGGGCCAGCCCGTCCAACCCGTCCGGGCTGTAGGCACCGGCGGCGACCGGGAGGGTGAGGCTGGCACCGGCGGGCAGGTCCAGCGGACCGTCGGGCAGGTTCCGGCCGACCCGTACCCGGGTCAGGCCACCGGTGTCCCGGTCGGCGGTGATCTCCCACGAACCGGTCCAGGCCAGCGCCATGCCCCAGGTCGACCCGTCCGGGTCGGCGGTGTCCCGGACAGCGAGCCACGGTACGTAGAGGTGTCCCGGCACACCCTGGGCGCTGCCGATGGTGAAGCCCCCGTGGCCGAGATCGACGTGGTCGAGCTGGAACTCCTGGGCCCACTGCCCCCACTGGTAGCTCAGCCGGGCGCCGTGCGGGGTGGGCACGCAGAACCCGGCCGAGCCGGCCCGGACCAGTCGCAGCGGCGCGGGGCCGTCGTTGGTCAGCTCGACCCACCGGCGTACGACATCGGTGCCGGCCGGTATCTCGTAGCGGATCACCGCGCGCAGCCCGGTGACGGGGTCGGCGAAGCCGACGGCGAGTTGCCGCTGGTCGGCGTCGGCCTCGGTGTGGCTCCACCGCCAGGAGACCCGCCGGTCGCCGGTGGCCGTCTCGACCACGAGATCCGGGCCGGTGAACGGGCGGTTGGCGTCGGTGGCGTACTCGATCGGGGCGGCGTCCCCGGCGGTGAGGAACGGGGTCGGTCCGTCGTAGCCGACGGGGGAGGGGCCGTCGCTGACGCCGTGCGGACCCCAGGCGACGAGTTCGAGCCAGCGTCCGTGCTCCGGCACCTCCGGCACCGCCACGGTGTACTCCGTGCTCGCCCCCCGTAGCGTCCACACCCGCCGGGTCTGATCACCGCGGCTCATCGGGTCTCCCGCCGAGCCCACGATCGCCGTGCCCACCAAATCCGGTTCATTATTTCACCGCTCCGATCGCGAGGCCGGACACGAAGTGGCGCTGGAAGCGCAGGAAGACCAGCAGGGTCGGCACCGCGGCGATCACCGTACCGGCGGCGATGACGTTCCAGGACGACACGAACTGCCCCTGCAACGCGAGCAGGGCCGGGGTGACCGGCATGTTGTCGTCCGTACGCAGCACCGTGATCGCCCAGAGCAGGTCGTTGAAGATCCAGGTGAAGGAGAGCGCGCCGAGCGCGGCGAGGGCCGGTCGGGTCAGCGGCAGGATCACCCGGGCGAAGATCTGACCGGGCCCGGCGCCGTCGATGGTGGCCGCCTCCTGGATCTCGTTCGGCAGGTCGCGCATGAAGCCGTGCAGCACGAACGTGTAGAAGCCGAGCCCGAAGCCGACCTGCACCGCGATCAGCGCGTACAGGGTGTCGAAGGTCCCGGTCAGCTCGCTGAACTTGGCCACCGGGATGAGCAGGATCTGCGGTGGGAGCAGGTTTCCGGCGAGCATGAGCAGCAGGATCGTGCGCCGGCCGGGGATCCGGAAGCGGGCCAGCGCGAATGCCGCCAGCGCCGCGAGGACCAGGCTCAGGGCGACCGCCGGCACGGTGACCAGCATGCTGTTGATCAGGGCGCGCAGCTCACCGCCGTCGGTCCAGGCCTGGCGGTACGTGTCCAGCGTGAACGAGTGCGGCAGGCTGCCGACCCCGTTGGCGGCGATGTCGTCGAACGTACGCGTCGACATCACCACCACCCAGAGGATCGGGGCCAGCCAGAGCAGCGACAGCAGGCTCATGCCGAGGTGGAACGAGCCGGTGCGCAGTGCGCGGATCATGCGTCCTCCCGGAACGCGCGTACCAGGTAGCCGAGAATGACGGCGAGCGCGAGCACGAAGATGACGACGGCGATCGCGGACGCGTAACCCAGCCGCAGGCTCTGGAACGCGGTCGAGTACATGTAGGTGCTCAGCAGTTCCGACGAGTGGTACGGCCCACCGCGGGTCAACGCCCAGACGATGTCGAACGACCGCAGCGAGTCGATCACGATGACCGACAGCACCACCGCGTTGACACCGCGCAACTGGGGGATCGTCACGTTCCACAGCCGCTGCCAGTTGTTGGCGCCGTCCATCTTGGCCGCCTCGTGCAGGGCGGGGTCGATCGCCTTCAGCCCGGCCAGGAACAGCACCATGACGTAACCGATCTGCCGCCACAGGGCGGGCAGGATCACCGCGTACAGGGCGGTGTCCGGGTCGGCGAGCCAGGGGCGGATCAGGTGCTCCAACCCGACCGCGCGCAACAGCTCGTCGGCGACCCCGTCCGGCTGGTAGAAGACCCGCCAGACCAGCGCCGTCACCACCAGCGAGAAGACGACCGGGGTGAACAGCGCGGCCCGGTAGAACCCGACCCCGCGCCGTTCCCGCTGCAACAGCAGCGCCATCCCGAACCCGCCGAGGACCGACAGGCCCCCGAAGAGGACCAGCCAGAGCACGGTGTTGACCAGCGCACCCCGGAAGGTCGCGTCGCCGGCCAACTCGGCGTAGTTGTCGAAGCCGATGTACGTGGGCGGCTCGAGTCCGTCCCACCGGGTCAGCGAGAACCAGAATCCCTGCAGGGCGGGCCAGAACACCCAGATGCTCTCGACCGCGAAGGGTACGAGTACGAAGGCCACCAGCAGCGGCGACAGGGGCTTGCCCCGTCGCCGCCGCCGGCGGGTGCTGGCCGGTGCCGGCGCGTCCGGCGCCAGCACCCGCTCGTCGACGGAAGTCATCAGCCCTTGAAGACCTTCTCGGCTCCGGCCTGCCATTCGCGCAGGATCGCGTCGATCTGGTCGGGCTTGTCGATGAACTTGGTCAGTGCGGTGTCGGCCGTGGGCTGGAGGGCGTCGCTGGAGTCGCGGTTGAAGAACTGGGTCAGCTCCTTGGCGCTGTCCAGCATCGCCTTGCCCTTCACCACCAGCGGCGAGTCGGACGCCTTGGCCTTCGGGTTCGCCGGCAGCACGATCCCCGAGCTGGCGGCGACGTACGCCTCCTGCGCCTCGGCGGAGGCGAGGTAGGTGAGCAGCGCCTTGGTGCCGGTCGGGTTGCCCGCCTTGGCGCTGGCGAAGAAGCCGTCGGTCGGCGCCTCCTCGGCCACCGGGACCGCCGGGTCGATGATCGGGAACCGGAAGAAGTCGAGGTCGCCGAGGGCGTCCTTCGGGGCGGCGTCGGCGAAGAAGGTGCCGATCAGGAACATCCCGGTCTTGCCCGCCAGCAGCGCGGTGGTCGCCTCCTGGAACGGGTACGCCTTGCCCTTCGGGTCGAAGAACGGCAGCACCTCGCGCCACTTCTCCAGGACCGCCTTGACCTTCGGGTCGTCGAAGCGCTGCTTGCCGGCGAGCAGTTCGCGGTGGAACGGCGCCCCGTTGATCCGGATGTTCAGGTAGTCGAACCAGGCCGACGCGACCCACGGGGTGTCGCCGAGGCCGATGCCGATCGGCGGGATGCCCTTGCTCTGGAGGGTCTGGCAGAGCGTGATGAACTCGGCCCAGGTCTTCGGCTCCTGTACGCCCCACTTGGCGAAGTTCGACTTGCGGTAGAAGAAGCCCCACCAGTAGTTGTTCATCGGGACGAAGATCTTCTTGCCGGAGGCGTCGGTGGAGAGGGTGCGCAGCGACTCGGGGTAGTCCGACATGCCCTGCCACACGTCGGAGACGTCCAGCAGGAGGTTCTTGCTGGCGTAGTCGTTGGCGACGGAGCCGGCGTACCAGGTGTAGAGGTCCGGCGGGTTGGCCGAGGTCAGGTACGTCGGTAGCTGGGTGCGGTAGGTCTCGGACGCGATGGTGTTCAGCGTCGCGGTGCCCTTGCCCTGCTTGTTGAAGTTCTCGATGATCTTCTCCATCGCGGCCTTGGCCTGCGGGGAGGAGAGGTTCGACTGGAGGGTGATCGGGCCGGTGGCGCTACCGCTTCCGCCGGGGCTGCTGGCGGAACTGGCGCAGCCGACCAGGCTGCCCGCTCCGAGCACGCCCAGGCCGGCGAGGCCGACGTGCCCAAGGAACCGGCGACGACTGGGGTCGAAGTCGCTCACGGGGGTGTGTCCCTTCCTCAACGACACGGTGCGTCACGGATCGCGGTGTGTCGGTCCTGTAAACGGTGTGATCAGAAGGTTGCATCTGGGGCCGGCGACTGTCAAGATTTCTTCGTAATTAATGATTTGATCATCGAGGTTCGGCGGACGGTGAGCCAGCATATGCGACGGCTTGAAGGCAAGGTTGCCCTGGTCACAGGTGCAATTGGCGGCATCGGGGCGGCTGTCGCCCGGCGGCTTGCTGCCGAGGGAGCGGCGGTCGGACTCACCGACCTGCGTGACGCGGAGCCCCTCGCCGAGGAGATCAGAGCGGCCGGTGGGTGCGCACATTCGGTGATTTCCGACGTGGCCGACGAGAACAGTTGGATTGCCGCCGTCGCCGCCGTACGCGACCGGCTCGGGCCGGTGGACATCCTGGTCAGCAACGCCCACCTCAACGAGGTGGCACCCGCGCACGAGACCAGCCGCGAATCCTGGGACCGGCAGATCGCGGTCTGCCTGACCGGCGCCTTCCTCGGCGTCCGCGCCTGCCTTGACGACCTGCGGGCGAACCGGGGCGCGGTCGTGATCGTCTCCTCCGTACACGCGCTCGTGGGGTTGCCCGGACATCCGGCCTACGCGGCGGCCAAGGGCGGCCTGGTCTCCCTCGGCCGCCAGCTCGCCGTGGAGTACGGCCCGGACGTACGGGTGAACACCGTGCTGCCCGGACCGATCTTCACCGCCGCGTGGGATCGTGTGTCCGAAGAGGACAGAGCGCGTAGCGTCGCCCAGACGGTCGCCGGCAGGTTCGGCACCCCGGACGAGGTGGCCGCCACCGTGGCCTTCCTCGCCTCACCCGACGCCGCCTACGTCACCGGCACCAGCCTGGTGGTGGACGGCGGCTGGACCGCGGTGAAAGCCTCGGCCTGAACCATCGACCCTGACGAGCGAGAAGGCACCCAGAGCATTGGCACAGTACGCACGCCGCGGCATCCATGGCCAGACCGTCGAGGTCCTGGCCCGACGCATCCTGGCCGGCGAGATCGCCGAGGGCGCGACCCTCAACCTCGCCGCCCTCCAACAGGAGCTCGACGTCAGTCTCACCGTGCTGCGCGAGGCGCTCAAGGTGCTCACCGCCAAGGGCATGGTCGACGCCCGGCAGAAGCGCGGCACCTTCGTCCGGCCCCGGTCGGACTGGAACCTGCTCGACGGCGACGTCATCCGCTGGCAGTTCGCCGACGGAGCCGACCCGCGCCTGCTCGACGCCCTGCACGAGGTGCGCAGCATCATCGAGCCGGCCGCCGCCCGGCTCGCCGCCACCCGGGCCGTCGACGCCGACCTCGACAGCCTCGACAGCGCCCTGGCCGAGATGTCCGCCGCCGACGGTGACCCGGTGGCCGCGGTCGGCGCCGACCTCACCTTCCACCGCGCCCTGCTCGCCGCCACCCACAACGAGCTGCTGGTGCGGATGGAGGTGGTGATGGAGACCGGCCTCGCCGAACGTGACCGCCTCGTACACGGCGTCGAGCAGTACGACGACCCGGTACCCAGCCACCGCGCGGTCGTCGACGCCATCCGCGCCGGGGACAGCGCCGGCGCCGAACAGGCCATGCGGGGACTGCTGGACAAGGCCGTCCGGGACGTCGAAAAGGTACGTCAACAGAAAGGCACCCGGTGAAGATCAGCCGAATCGAGACCTTCCTCGTCCCGCCCCGGTGGCTGTTCTGCCGGGTGGAGACCGACGAAGGGTTGATCGGGTGGGGCGAGCCCGTGGTGGAGGGGCGCGCCGAGGTGGTACGCAGCGCGGTCGAGGTGCTCTCCGAGTACCTGATCGGTGAGGACCCGCTGCGGATCGAACAGCACTGGCAGGTGCTCACCAAGGGCGGCTTCTACCGGGGCGGGCCGGTGCTCTCCAGCGCCGTCGCCGGACTCGACCAGGCACTCTGGGACATCGCCGGCAAGGCGTACGGCGCCCCGGTGCACGCCCTGCTCGGCGGCCCGGTCCGGGACCGGGTCCGGGTCTACTCCTGGGTCGGTGGGGACGATCCGGGCGAGGTCGCCGACGCGATCGCCGCCCAGGTCGCCGCCGGCATGACCGCGGTGAAGATGAACGCCTCCGGCCAGCTCTCCGCCATCCCCACCGCCGCCGAGGTGGCCGGCGTGGTCCGCCGGGTCGCCGCCGCCCGGGAGGTGCTCGGCGAACACCGGGACGTCGCCATCGACTTCCACGGCCGGGCCACCGCCGCCGGTGCCCGCCGCATCCTGCCGGAACTAGCCCCGTTCCACCCCCTCTTCGTCGAGGAGCCCCTCCTGCCCGAACAGGGGCATCTGCTGCACGACGTCGTCACCGCCTCCCCGGTCCCGGTAGCCACCGGGGAACGGCTCTTCGGTCGGGCCGAGTTCCTCACCCCGCTCCAGGCCGGGGTCGCGGTGCTGCAACCGGACCTGTCCCACGCCGGGGGCATCTCCGAGGTACGCCGGATCGGTGCCATGGCCGAGCCGTACGGCGCGGTGCTCGCCCCGCACTGCCCGCTCGGCCCGATCGCGCTCGCCGCCAGCCTCCAGATCGCCTTCGCCACCCCCAACTTCCTGATCCAGGAACAGAGCATCGGCATGCACTACCACGGGGGCGCCGAGTTGCTCGACTACGTGATCGACCCGGAGCCGTTCCGGTTCGTCGACGGGCACATCCGCCGACCGGAGGGGCACGGGCTCGGCATCACCGTGGACGAGGCGGCGGTCCGGTCCGCCGCCCGGGAGGGGCACGCCTGGCGTAATCCGGTCTGGCGGCACGACGACGGATCCTTTGCCGAATGGTGACCGGCCCATCGCTCCCGGCAGCACCGGTCCCGTTGCGGGTCGCGTACGACCACCGCCTCGGCGGGCGGTGGACCAGCCTCACCGGCGGGGGCCGGCAGTGGCTCTGGACCGGCCCCGACAGCGGACGTGACCAGGTCCTCCCCGGCGACCCGTTCGTTGACGCGGGCGGGCTGGAGGAGTGCGTACCGACCGTGCGGGGCACACCGGACCACGGCGACGCCTGGTCCCGCCCCTGGCGCCTGACGGACCCCGCGACCGCCACCGTCGACTGTCCCGACTTCACCCTCACCCGCACGCTGACCGACGAGGGCGGCGTGGTGGTGGCCGACTACCGGCTGCGGGCCGCCGCCGGATACCGGTTCGTCTGGGCCGCACACGCCCTGCTCGACCTCGGCCCCGAAGCCCGGCTGGTGGCACCCGCCGGCACCCCGACCCGGCTCTACCCGGAAGCCGCCGAGCTGGTCCGCCCGACGGTGTCGGATGGTCCCGGCGCCCTGCCGGACGACGGCGGATGGCCGGCGGGCCGGCCGTGGCACACCGCCGCCTGGCCCGAACCGGCGGGACTGCCGCTGGACCGGCTCGGCCCGGACGACGGCACCGCCGTCGGCGCCGTACTCGTCGGCTGCGCCGAGGTACGGGTGGTCGACGGTACGGACACCCTCACCCTGCGACTCGACTGCGTCGACCAACCCCGGTCCACCGCCGTCTGGCGCAACCTGCGCGGCTGGCCCGCCGACCGCCCGTACCGCAGCATCGGCGTCGAACCCATGCTCGGCAGCGTCTTCGACCGCTCCGAGGGAGGTCCGGGAGTCGCGGACCGCTCCGAGGCCGGCGCGGGAGTCTTCGACGGCGCCGAGGCTGGTGCCGGGGCGGATGTCGCGGTGGTGCCGGCCGGGGGCGAGGTCAACTGGCGGCTCACCATCTCCGCCCATCGATCCAGCTCTGCCCACTGATCCACTTCCGTCCGTCGATCGCCCGGAGGCGACCACCGATGAACCTGCTCGACTCCCTGCGTACCCACCGGCTGCTGGCGATCGTCCGGGGAAGCGACCCGGACGCCGCGCTGGCGACCGTACTGACCCTGGCCGACAGCGGGATCAACCTGATCGAGGTCTCGCTGACCAGCACCGACGCTCTCGGGGTGCTGCGCCGGGCCCGCGCCGCCCTCGGCACCGAGTACGGTCTCGGCGCCGGCACCGTCCTCACCGCCGAGGACGCCAGGGAGGCCGCCGAGGCCGGTGCGACCTACCTGGTGACCCCGGCACTCGCGCCCAGCCTCGCCGAGGCCGCCCGGCTCGGGCTGCCGGTGCTGGCCGGTGCGCTCACCCCGACCGAGGTGGTCCAGGCGACCACCGGCGGGGCGGCCGCGGTCAAGCTCTTCCCCGCCTCGGTCGGCGGCCCCGACTACCTGCGCGCCCTGCGCGACCCGTTCCCGCAGACCCCGTTCGTACCGGTGGGCGGGGTCGACGCGGCCGGCGCCCGCGACTACCTCGACCGGGGCGCGATCGCGGTCGGTGTCGGCTCGCCCCTGGTCGGCGACGCGGTGCGGGGCGGCGACCTTGCCGCCCTCCGGCAACGGGTGGCCGACTTCCTCGCCGTGACGGCGGTCGCCCCGGCCGGCGGGGCATCGTGACCGGCACACCGATACCCGGCACCGACGCCCCCGCCTCCGGGTTCGACGTGTCGTCCGACGACTCTCCCCGGTTCGACGTGCTGACGCTCGGGGAGACGATGGCGGCGTTCCGGGCGGCGGCACCGCTGCGGCTGGGCGGCACGCTCTCGCTGTCGGTTGCCGGTGCCGAGTCGAACGTGGCGATCGGCCTGGCCCGGCTCGGCCACCGGGTGCGGTGGGTCGGGGTGACCGGCGCCGACGAACCGGGCGAGCTGATCCGCCGTACGCTGCGCGCCGAAGGCGTCGACCTGGGACTGGCCCGGATCGACCCGGACGCCCCGACCGGACTGATCCTGTTCGAGGCGCGGGTCGGCGACATCAGCCGGGTCAGCTACTACCGGACCGGGTCGGCCGGCTCCCGGTTGAGCCCGCAGGACGTGTCGCCGGCCTTCGCCGACGCCGCCCCGACACCCCGGATCCTGCACGTCACGGGCATCACCGCCGGGCTCGGCACCCAGCCGTACGCGGCGGTGGCGGCGGCGGTCGACGCGGCCCGAGCCGCCGGGACGACGGTGTGCCTCGACGTCAACCACCGGCAGCGCGTCTGGTCGGTCGAGTCGGCCGCCGCCGCGCTGCGTCCACTGTTGTCCTCGATCGACCTCCTGGTCGCCTCCGACGACGAACTGGGCGTGTTGACCGACGACCCGGATCCGGTCGCCGCACTGCTGGCCGCCGGTGTGCCGGAGGTGGTCGTGAAACACGGCGGGCAGGGCGCCACCAGCCACGGTGCACACGGCAGCGTGCACGCTCCGGCCCGAGCGGTGCCGGTGGTCGACACCGTCGGTGCCGGAGACGCGTTCGTGGCCGGGTTGCTCTCGGGGCTGCTCGACGGGCTCGACGTGGCAGGCCGGCTCGACCGGGCCGTCACCACCGGCGCGTTCGCGGTCGCCACCCGGGGCGACTGGGAGGGACTACCCACCCGTACCGAACTGTCGTTGCTCGACCACGCGCCCGGCAGCGCCGTACGCTGACCAGCCATTCGCCGAGAAAGCCTGTCCCCGCCATCCGCTGAGCACCCCTGTGGAGGAAACGATGCGGCTCACCGAGCCGACCCCGTGGAGCGACGACCGGTTCGAGTTGGGCGAGGGAGCCCGCTGGGTGGACGGCCGGCTGGTCCTGGTCGACCTGCTCGCCGGCCGACTGCTGGAGACCACCGGCGACGCACCCGCACCGCTGCGTGAACTCCGCCGGCTGGACGCCCCGCTCGGTGCGGTGGCGCCGATCGCCGGGCAGCCCGACGGCTGGCTCGCCGCGACCGGCACCGGCATCGCCGCGCTCACCGGCACCGACGGCTACCGTCAGGTCGCCGACCTGGAGAGCGCCAACCCCTCACCCGCGCGGATGAACGACGCGGTCGCGGATCCGCACGGCCGTTTCTGGGCCGGCAGCATGGCGTACGACACCACTCCCGGCGCCGGCACCCTCTACCGGTACGCCGGGTCGGGCGCGCCGGTCCCCGTCGTCACCGGCCTGACCATCGCCAACGGGCCCGCGTTCGACGCCACGGGCACCACCATGTACCTGGCCGACACGCCCCGTGGCGAGGTGGACCGGTTCACCGTCGACCCGCGCACCGGTGACCTCTCCGGCCGGGAACCGTTCCTGCGGTTCGCCCCCGCCGAGGGCGCCCCGGACGGCATGACGGTCGACGCGGCCGGACACCTCTGGGTGGCCCTCTGGGGCGGGTACGCCGTCCGCCGCTACCGCCCCGACGGCACCCTCGATCGCGAGCTGCGCCTACCAACCGCCCAACCCACCAGCGTCTGCCTGGGCGGCCCAACCCTGACCCGCCTCTTCATCACCACCGCCCACCACGCCCTAACCCCCCACCACCGCCACCCCCAAGACGGCGCCCTCCTGGCGATAGACACCCAAACCCCCGGCCTCCCCACCCACCCCGCCACCCCACCCCGTTGATCATGAAGTTAGCGCGGGTTTTCGGCCTCCGCGGCGTCGCTAACTTCATGATCGACGCGTCGTTGGACCAGGGAGATGGCGGTTAGGACCAGGGCTGTGCCGGTGATTGTGGGGAGGGTTACGGGTTCGTGGAGGACGAGGGCGCCCAGTAGGACTGCCACGACGGGGAGGAGGTAGGTGGTGGTCGAGGCGGCGGTTGATCCGAGGTCGTTGATGAGGCGGTAGTTGAGTACGTAGGCGAGCCCGGTCCCGGCGGTGCCCAGCAGCAGGAGACTGCCGACCGGCACCACGCCCCACGTCGGCGCGGTCAGGCCACCGAAGGGCAGGGCGAGCGTGAGCAGCGCCGCGCCGGCGGCGAGCTGGCAGGTCGCGAGCATGATCGGGGGAATGCCCCGGCCGGTGAGATGACGACCCATGTAGACAAAACTGACGCCATAGCTCGCGGCGGCGGCGAGGCAGGCCAGCCCGCCCCAACTCGCGATGTCACCGGCCGACTCCCAGGGTGTGAAGATCAGCACGGTCCCGGCGAAACCGAGTGCGATGCCCACCCCGCGTCCGACGCTGACCGTCCGGTCCGTCCCCGCCAGTACGGCCACCAGCACCGTCCACAGTGGTGTGGTCGCGTTGAGCACACCCGCGACGTTCGAGCCCACGGTCTGCTCGCCGAACCCCACGAGCGTGTACGGGATCGCGTTGGCGAACAGCGCCGCGACGGCCAGGTGCGCCCAGATGACCCGACGGGTCGGGAAGGGCAGCCTCCGTACCAGGGCGATGGGTGCCAGTACCGCGACTCCGAGCAGGAGCCGGAACAGGACGAGCTGGACCGGGGTGAACCCGTCCAGCGCCAGCTTGATCCAGAGGAAGCCGGACCCCCAGATCAGCGCGAGCAGGGCCAGCCTCAGGACACTTCCGCGACTCAATCCGTCTCCCCGTCCCGGTGCTCGACCTCCGGCAGGTCGCACGCCCCGGCGCCCGCTGCGGGCCCATGATCCATGACGGGTCGGAGGCCGGCTCACCCGAGGACGGCCGGCCCGGCAGTTCGGCCGGCGGCGCCCCGCTCCCCACCATCACCCCACCCGGTCCCGCCGATTCGCCCGAACCAGCGCCCAGGTTGCCAGCGGCACCCCGATCCCGCCGAACAGGGTCACTCCCAGCAACAGGTACGCCGTGTCGTGGTTCTCACCGGCGCGGGCGTCGTTGACGTCGGCTTGCGGGTCCTGCGGGTCGTACACGATCGGCACCTCGTCGCCGAGCGCCGGAGGGGGACCGGGCGCCTCGTCGCCCTGACCGATCAACGCCCGCACCTGCCGGCCGTCGGACGTACGGAACTCGACCTCGGTCCGATTGGCCCTGCCCGCATCGACTTCCACCACCCGGGCGGTGGTTCGTTCACCGTGATCCCGCAACGCGTTGTCGTTGCGCCACACCTGGACCGTGGCGATCGCGAACCCGACGATCACCACGATCCCGAGACCGACGAAGAGCGGCACCGGTGGCCGCCGACGTTCCCCGAAGAATGCCATGGCCATCGATTACCCGGTCGGTACGGAAGACGAACCGGGCACGGCGCGGTCGCGGTGGTCACGTTGACGACGGACCGGTCGGTGGGACAGCATGGCCTGCACGAGCGGTGCGCGGAGGAACCCGGTGCGAGTCCGGGGCGGTCCCGCCACTGTGACCGGGGAGCGACCCCTCACGTACGGGCCACGGCCGAGCGGCCGGAAGGTCGAGGGGGAGCGTCGATCCGGGAGTCAGGAGACTCCGACCGCTCGGTGACACCCAGCCACACGCGGGCGTGGATACCCGCGGAAGGGACTTGAGCATGGCTTCTGCGCGCCTGAGCGGGCGATGACCCCGCCGTACCCGTTCTCTGCCGTCGTCGGCCTGGCCGAACTGCGACTGGCCCTGCTGCTCAACGCGGTCTCCCCGGCGATCGGCGGGGTGCTGGTCCGGGGTGAGAAGGGCACCGCCAAGTCGACGATCGTCCGGGCGCTCGCCGCGCTGCTGCCCGACGTCGACGTCGTCCCCGGCTGCCGGTTCGCCTGTGACCCGGCCAACCCGGACGCGGACTGCCCGGACGGCCCGCACGAACCGGGGGCGGTCGGCCAGCGGCGCCGCGCCACCCTGGTCGAGCTGCCGGTCGGCGCCACCGAGGACCGGGTGGTCGGCACCCTCGACCTGCAACGTGCCCTGGCCGACGGGATCAAGGCGTACGAGCCGGGGCTGCTCGCCGCCGCCCATCGCGGGGTGCTCTACGTCGACGAGGTCAACCTGCTGCCGGACCATCTGGTGGACCTGCTGCTGGACGCCGCCGCGATGGGTCGGGCGCACGTCGAACGCGACGGGGTGTCGGTCAAGCACGCGGCCCGGTTCCTGCTCGTCGGCACGATGAACCCGGAGGAGGGCGAACCCCGCCCCCAGCTCGTGGACCGGTTCGGGCTGGTGGTCGCGGTCACCGCGCCCCGCGAGACGGCCCCCCGGGCCGAGGTGGTCCGGCGGAGGCTCGCGTACGAGACGGATCCGGTGGGCTTCGCGGCGCGCTGGATCGACGAGGATGCCGTACTCGCCGAGCGGATCGCGGTCGCCCGTCGACGGCTGCCCGGAGTGCGGCTGCCCGACCACGAACTGGACCGGATCGCCACCATCTGCCTCGCGTACGGGGTGGACGGGCTGCGCGCCGACATCGTGGTGGCCCGGACGGCGGTGGCGCTCGCCGCGTGGCACGACCGGGACGTGGTGACCGCCGACGACGTGGCCGCCGCGGCCAGGCTCGCCCTGCCGCACCGCCGCCGCCGGGACCCGCTCGACCCGCCCGGCGCCGACCAGGAGAAACTCGAGGAGTTGCTGCGGGAGCACGGCGCGGACGCCGATCCGGAGCCCGACCCGCCGGCCGGACCCGACGACGACCCGGACGGAGGGCCGCCCGACGGTCCGCCGGAGGGACCCGGCGGTGGCCCGCCACCGGGTGGACCCGACCGGGGGCCGGACACATCCGACGGGCCGCCCCCGCCGACCACCGGACCGGAGCAGACCGACCCGGCCGAACAACCCGTACCGGAGCAGCGGACGGAGGAGCAGACGACGGAACAGCCGACCGCCGGGAACCAGCCGACGGTCGCGGCGACGAGCCCGTACCGGACTCGCGCCCTGGCCGTACGCGGACGGGGGACCGGCGCGCACACCGGCCGACGCTCCCCGGCGTACGCCCGGCGGGGTCGGGTGGTCGGGGCCCGGCTGCCGGCCGGCCGGCTGACCAGCCTGCACCTGCCCGCCACCCTGCTGGCCGCCGCCCGGCGCGGAGCCCGCACGGTGACGGCCTCGGATCTGCGCGAGGCGGTGCACGTCGGGCGGGAGGCGAACCTGGTGCTCTTCGTGGTGGACGCCTCCGGGTCGATGGCGGCGCGCCGCCGGATGCGGGTGGTGAAGACCGCCGTCCTGTCCCTGCTGCGCGACGCCTACCAGCGGCGGGACAAGATCGGCATGATCACGTTCCGGGGTACCGGGGCGAGTACGGTGCTGGAACCGACCGCCAGCCACGAGGTCGGTGTGCTGCGCCTGGCCGAACTGCGCACCGGTGGCCGTACCCCGCTCGCCGCCGGGCTGCGCCAGGCGGCCCGGACCCTGGAGTCCGAACGCCGCCGCGACCCGCGCCGCCGGCCGCTGCTGGTGGTGGTGACCGACGGTCGGGCGACCAGCGGTCCGGACCCGTTGACCGTGGTGCCGTCGCTGGCCGACGTCGCCTCCGTGGTGGTCGACTGCGAGTCGGGGCCGATCCGGCTCGGGCTGGCCCGGCGGCTCGCCACCGCGCTCGACGCCGACTGCGTCCCGCTGGACGCGCTGCACACTCTCGGAAAGGCGGCCTGAGATGCCCCAGGGCAAGCCGGAGCAGGTACCCGACGACGGTCTCACCACCCGGGAGCGGCGCCGCCAGCCGGTCACGGCGGTGCACACCGGTCAGGGCAAGGGCAAGTCGACCGCCGCGTTCGGGATGGCGTTGCGGGCCTGGAGCGCGGGTTGGCCGATCGCCGTCTTCCAGTTCGTGAAGAGCCCCAAGTGGAAGGTCGGCGAGGAGACCGCGCTGCGTGCGCTCGGTGAGAGCGGCAAGGGCGGCAGTGTGGTCTGGCACAAGATGGGCGAGGGCTGGTCCTGGATCCAGCGCCCCGGCACCGAGCGTGACCACGCGGTCGAGGCGGCCGAGGGCTGGGCCCAGATCAAACGCGACCTGGCCGCCGAGGCGTACCGCTTCTACGTGCTGGACGAGTTCACGTATCCGATCAAGTGGGGCTGGATCGACATTGACGACGTCGTCGCCACGCTGCGTGATCGGCCGGGCAACCAGCACGTGGTGATCACCGGCCGGGACGCACACCCGGATCTGGTCGACCTCGCCGACCTGGTCACCGAGATGACCAAGGTGAAGCACCCGATGGACGCCGGCCGCAAGGGCCAGCAGGGCATCGAGTGGTGACGGTTCCCCGACTGGTCATCGCGGCACCCGCCTCCGGGCACGGCAAGACCACCGTCGCGACCGGGCTGCTGGCCGCGTACGCCGCACGGGGTGTGCGGGTGGCCGGGTTCAAGGTCGGCCCGGACTACATCGACCCCGGATACCACACCCTCGCCGCCGGCCGACCGGGGCGCAACCTGGACCCGGTGATGGTCGGGGAGGACCTGGTCGGGCCGCTGTTCGCGCACGGTGCGGCCGGTGCCGACCTCGCCGTGGTCGAGGGCGTGATGGGCCTGTACGACGGGCGGGTCGGCGCCGGAGACTTCGGCTCCACCGCACACGTCGCCGCCCTGCTCGACGCGCCGGTGCTGCTGGTCGTCGACGCCTCCGCGCAGGCCCGTTCGGTGGCCGCCCTGGTCCACGGTTTCCGCTCGTTCGGCTCGGCCGCGACCGGGGCGATCCGGATCGCCGGGGTCCTGCTCAACCGGGTCGGTTCGGACCGGCACGAGGAGCTGCTCCGGGACGCCTGCGCCGAGGTCGGCACGCCGGTGCTGGGTGTGCTGCGCCGGCACGCGGTGATCGCCGCCCCGTCCCGTCACCTCGGGCTGGTGCCGGCGGTGGAGCGGCGGGCCGAGGCACTCGAATCGGTGGCCGTACTGGCCAGCCTGATCACGGAGAGCGTCGACCTGGACGCCGTACTCGGGGTGGCCCGCAGCGCGCCGCCGCTGGCCGCGCAACCGTGGGAGCCGCCGACGGTCGCCGTGACCGGGCCGCGCCCGGTGGTCGCGGTCGCCGGTGGTCCGGCTTTCAGCTTCGGGTACGCGGAGACCACCGAACTGCTGCGCGCGGCTGGTGCCGAGGTGGCCGTGGTCGACCCGCTGCACGACGAGACGCTGCCCCCCGGCACGGCGGCCCTGATCGTCGGCGGCGGCTTCCCCGAGGTGTACGCCGAACAGCTCACCGCCAACTCCCCGCTGCGCGCCGAGGTCGCCCGGTTGGCCGCGTCCGGCGCCCCGATCGCCGCCGAGTGCGCCGGCCTGCTCTGGCTCTGCCGCAGCCTGGACGGGGCACCGATGTGCGGGGTCCTGGACGCCGAGGCGGTGATGACCAGCCGGCTCACGTTGGGTTACCGGGACGCGGTCGCGCTGACCGACAGTGTGCTGGCGCCGACCGGCACCCGGGTCACCGGGCACGAGTTCCACCGGACCACGATCACCCCCCGAGCCGGTCGGGCGCCCGCCTGGGCGTGGCGGGACGCGGCACCGGAGGGCTTCGTCGTCGGGGGAGTGCACGCCTCGTACCTGCATCTGCACTGGGCGGGTCAGCCGTCGCTGGCCCGGAACCTGGTCGCCGCGTGTCGCTGATCGTCGGTGTCGGGGCCCGGTCGGCGGTGCACGCCGACGACCTCGACACGCTGATCGGTGCGACGCTCGCCGGCAACGGATTGGACCCGGCCCGGGTGACCGCCCTGGCGACCGTGGATCGGCGGGCTGCATCGCCGGCCCTGGTCGAGGTCGCCGCCCGCCGGGGCTGGCCCCTGCTCGGCTACCCGGCGGAGGCGTTGGCCGGCGAGCGGGTGCCGCACCCGTCCGCCCTGGCGCAGGTCACCGTCGGTACGCCGAGCGTGGCGGAGGCCGCCGCCCTGCGCGCCGTACGGGACACCGGTGCGCAGCCGATCCTGCTGGTCACCAAGCACACCGACGGTACGGCCACGGTGGCGGTCGCCGCCCCGGCCGGTGACCCGGACACGTACCGTCACCACCGTGCCGCCGCGGACCAGGGCGGCGAAGATCGGTATGACGTGGATCGGCACGGCGGGGATCGGCACAGCGAGGAGACGAGATGACGGAGCGGACCGGCGGGAAGGTCGATCACCGGGTCGAACCGGGCGGCGGCGCGCTCGGGGAGTTCTGGCGGGAACGCCACCTGTGCACGCTCACCACCATCCGGCCCAACGGCACCCCGCACGTGGTGCCGGTCGGGGTCACGTACGACATCGAGACCGGCCTGGCCAGGGTGATCTCCTCGCGTACCTCCCGCAAGGTGGTCCACCTGGCGGCTGCCGGTGGCCCGGTCGCGGTCTGCCAGGTCGACGGCCGCCGCTGGTCGACGCTCGAAGGCCACGCGGTGATCCGGGACGACCCCGCGTCGGTGGCCGACGCCGAGCGCCGCTACGCCGAGCGTTACCGGCAGCCGCGTCCGAACCCGGAGCGGGTGGTCATCGAGATCCGGGTCACCCGCGTGCTCGGCAATGTCTGACCAGCCCGCCGAGGTGGTGACGGTGGTCGGGATCGGCGCGGACGGCTGGGCGGGGCTGACCGGGGCGGCCCGAGCCGCGATCCGCTCGGCCGAGGTGCTGCTCGGCAGTGCCCGACAACTCGCCCTGCTCCCCGTGGACCTCACCGGTTCGGTCGGCGCCTCCGCCGCCGCGCCGTTCGACCAGGAACGGATCGCCTGGCCGTCGCCGATGCTGCCCGCCCTGCCCGGCTTGCTCGACGCGCACGGGGAACGGGCCGTCTGCGTACTGGCCAGTGGTGACCCGATGTTCTACGGCGTCGGTACGACGCTGACCCGGCTGCTCGGACCCGAGCGGGTACGGGTCCTGCCACACCCGTCGTCGGTCTCGCTCGCCTGTGCCCGGCTCGGCTGGCCCGCCGACGAGGTGGAGGTGGTGAGCCTGGTCGGGCGGGCGGTGGACCGGCTGCACCGGTCCGTGCACCCGAACCGGCGGCTGCTCGTACTCAGCGCCGACGGCGCCACCCCGGCGGCGGTGGCCGCCCTGCTGACCGACCGTGGTTACGGCGGGAGCGCGCTGACCGTACTGGAGTCGCTCGGTGGGCCGGACGAGCGGATCCGGGTCGGCACCGCGTCCGGATGGGACGAGCCGACCGGTGCGCTGAACATCGTCGCGGTGCACTGCCACGCCGACCCGGACGCGGCGGTACGTCCGCTGGTCCCCGGCCTGCCGGATGACGCGTACGAGCACGACGGGCAGTTGACCAAGCGGGAGATTCGCGCGGTGACCCTGGCCCGGTTGGCGCCGATCCCCGGCCAACTGCTCTGGGACGTCGGCGGGGGCGCCGGCAGCATCGCGATCGAATGGTTGCGTACGCACCCGTCCTGCCGGGCGGTGGCGATCGAGCGGGAGCCTGCACGGGCGGACCGGATCGCCGTCAATGCCGCCGCGCTCGGCGTCCCGGAGCTGCATGTCGTACGCGGTGCAGCGCCCGAGGCGCTGGCCGGACTGGAGGCGCCGGACGCGATCTTCGTCGGTGGCGGGGTGACCGTGCCGGGCCTGCTCGACCGGTGCTGGGAGGCGCTGCGGCCGGGCGGCCGGCTGGTGGTGAACGCGGTCACCCTGGAGTCGGAGCGGGTGGTGACCGACGCGTACGACCGGCTCGGCGGTGACCTGATCCGGCTGGCGGTCCAGCGGGCGGCGCCGGTCGGCAACTTCACCGGTTGGCGGCCGATGCTGCCGGTGACCCAGTGGACGGTGGCGAAACGATGACGGTCTTCTTCATTGGTGCCGGTCCGGGCGCCGCGGATCTGATCACGGTCCGGGGCCGGGACCGACTGGCGGCGGCGCCGGTCTGCCTCTACGCCGGCAGCCTGGTGCCGGCCGAACTGCTCGACCACTGCCCGCCCGGGGCCAGGCTGGTGGACACGGCCAACCTGGACCTGGACCAGATCGTGGCCGAACTGCTCGCCGCGCACACCGCCGGCCTGGACGTGGCCCGGCTGCACTCGGGTGACCCGTCGGTGTTCAGCGCGATGGCGGAGCAGATGCGCCGGCTGGACACCCTCGGTGTGCCGTACGAGGTGGTGCCGGGAGTGCCCGCGTTCGCCGCCGCCGCGGCGGCGCTCGGCCGGGAGTTGACCGTGCCGGGGGTGGGGCAGACGGTGATCCTCACCCGCACCGCCGCCCGCGCCACCCCGATGCCGCCGGGGGAGGACCTGGCCACCCTGGGCCGCAGCCGGGCAACCCTCGTGCTGCACCTGGCCGTGCAACGGATCACGGAACTGGTCGACGAACTCGTCCCCAACTACGGGTCGGACTGCCCGGTGGCCGTGGTCGCCCGCGCCAGCCGCCCCGACGAACTGGTCCTGCGCGGCACCCTGGCCGACATCGCCGAGCAGGTACGCGACGCCGGCATCGTCCGTACCGCCGTGGTGATCGTCGGTGACGTCCTCACCGCCGCCACGTTCCCCGACAGCCACCTCTACTCGACCACCCGCTGCCGTGTCTGATCCGTCGGTGGAACGGGTCGGGAGAACCGGCGACCGGGTCGGGTCAGGGGGTGCGGCCGACGATGGTGCCGGCGCGGTCGATGACCACCACGTCGACCTCGACCGGGGCGCCGCGCAGAACCTCCGCGGCGGTGTTGCGGGCACCGAGGGCGACCAGGTCACCGAGCGGCAGCCCGGCCGCCTGGCACTGGCGCAGCGCGTCCAGCGCGGTGTTCGCCCCGCGTACGCCCTCGACCAGGTCGGGACCGGCGCCGGCCCCGGCGACCAGTTCGGCCAGGGCCCGGAAGTCCACCTGCGACCGGCCGGAGTGCAGGTCGAGGTGACCGTTGGCCAGTTTCGTCAGCTTGCCGATCCCACCGGCCACGGTGAGCCGGGGGATCGGGTGCCGGCGCAGGTACTTCAGCACCGCCCCGGCGAAGTCGCCCATGTCCAGCAGCGCGTCGTCGGGCAGCCCGTACAGCTCGGTGGCGACCCGCTCGGAGGTGCTGCCGGTGCACGCGGCCACGTGCCGGTGCCCGGCGGCGCGGGCCACGTCGACACCGCGCCGGATGCTGTCGATCCAGGCCGAGCAGGAGTACGGCACCACGATGCCGGTCGTGCCGAGGATGGACAGCCCGCCGAGGATGCCCAGCCGGGGGTTCCAGGTGTGCCGGGCGAGTTCCTCGCCGCCCTCGACGGAGATCTCCACCAGCACGTCCCCGGTGCCGCCGTGCCGGTCGGCGACCTCCGCCACCGCCCGGCGCATCATGTCCCGGGGCACCGGGTTGATCGCCGGCTCGCCGACCGGCAGCGGCAGGCCGGGTTTGGTCACCGTGCCGACTCCCGGTCCGGCCTGGAACACCACGCCGGAGCCGGTCGGTGCCGGGCGTACGGTGGCGCAGACCAGGGCCCCGTGAGTCACGTCGGGGTCGTCCCCGGCGTCCTTCACCACCCCCGCGAACGCCCGCCCGTCGCCGAGTTCCTCGCGGGCCAGGGCGAACGCCGGTCGCTGTCCCTTCGGCAGGGTGATCTCCACCGGGTCCGGGAAGGAGCCGGTGAGCAACGCCGTGTACGCGGCGGTGGTCGCCGCGGTGGCACAGGCACCGGTCGTCCAGCCGTACCGCAGCTGGGTCGGGGTCCTGCCGCTGGTCACCAGCTCAGCATGCCTGCCGCCCGGACGGTCACCGACCCGGGGGTACGACTGCGCGTGTCGGAGAGGCGGTGGTGGCCGTGGCGGACCTGACCGTCCTGTTGCTCGGCGGCACCGGGGAGGCCCGTCGCCTGGCCGCCCTGCTGGTGCGGGACCGGCCCGGGTGGCGGGTGGTGACCTCGCTCGCCGGTCGGGTGGCCGACCCTGCGCTGCCCGAGGGCGAGGTCCGGATCGGTGGCTTCGGTGGCCCGGCCGGGCTGGCCGACTGGCTGCGCCGGGAACGGGTCGACGCGGTGCTGGACGTGACCCACCCGTTCGCCGCCACGATGAGCGCCTCCGCCGTGAGTGCCTGCGCCGAGGTCGGGGTGCCGCTGCTGGTCGTACGCCGACCGGGGTGGACCGCGCAGCCCGGTGACGCCTGGCGGCGGGTCCCGTCGCTGGCCGCCGCCGCCGAAACCGTCGTCGAGCTGGGGGAGCGGGTCTTCCTCACCACCGGCCGGCAGAGCCTGGCCGCCTTCGCCGACCTCGACCGGCACTGGTTCCTGGTCCGCTCGGTCGACCATCCCGAGCCGCCGTTGCCGCGCCGCCTCGCGGTGGTGCTGGACCGTGGCCCGTTCACCGTGGACGGCGAACTGGCCCTGCTGCGCCGGTACGACATCGACGTGCTGGTCACCAAGGACAGCGGCGGCACCATGACCGTGGCGAAGCTGCACGCCGCCCGCCGGCTCGGTCTTCCGGTGGTGATGGTCGACCGTCCCCCCACCCCGCCCACCGACCAGGTCACCCGGATCGAGGACGTCCTGCCCTGGCTGGCCGCGCATTGCAGCGCGTCGATCCAGGACAGACGCTGGTCAGGGGATCCGGCATCCTGACCCGGTCAGGAGTTGTTGTTCACCCATGTCCCCCAGCCCGAGCAGGTCGGAGCGCAGGTGCTCCACCTGATCCTGCTGCCGTAAGACCCGAAGTAGTTTCGGCTGCTGGACTCGTAGTAGTCCTTGTTGCAGACGCCTGACTGGCCGTAGCCGAGATTGCTGATACAGCCACCTATGCGGTAGAGCACCCACTGGGAGCCGTCCCACAGTTGGTTCTGCCACTCCACCCGTACGGTGCCGGATGTCCAGCTCCGGATGCTCCACTGGTCGCCGTACTCCTTGAAGCAACCTTCGGCTTCCTGGATGACCAGGCATGGTCCCACGATGGGCGTCGTCGTCGGCACCACGTAGTCCGTCTCGTAATCCGCGGCCGACGCGGCCGTGGGAACGACGAGGATGCCCACCATCAGCATGGCCGTCGTACCGATGATTGCGAGCAGTCGTCTCATTCGCCACCTCCGTCATAGGCGGAGAGTTCCGGGCCAGGAAACCGATGCGACTCGTCCTGTGCGCCGAGTCCCCCGCATTTCGCCAGACGGTTGCCCGTCCGGTGCCCACTCCGTACGCGAGGAGCGGATGAATCGACCCTGCGCCACCGACCTGGCGGGAACATTGGGTGAACCTTGAATCGGCTCGTCACAGCGGAGCGGGCCGATCAAGCCCGGCACGCCCCGTACCCGTTGTCAGGCCGACTGGCGGTGGACCAGGACCGGGTCGAAGATGACCGAGGTGACCCGCTGCTCGGGGTCGTCGATCCGGGCCAGCAGCAGCCGCGCGCTCTCCGCGGCCATGTCCTCCAGCGGGTGCCGGATGGTGGTCAACGGCGGTCGGGCGGCCAGGGCTGCGGAGCTGTCGTCGAAGCCGATGACGGCGACGTCGTCCGGCACCCGGCACCCGGCCTCACGCAGCGCCATCAGCGCCCCCTGGGCCATCAGGTCGTTGGCGACGAACACCCCGTCCAGCCCCGGGTGCTCCCGGCGGAGCTGGTACATCGCCTGCTCACCGCTGTCGTGGGTGAAGTTCCCGGCGACTGCCGGCACGTACGGGTGACCGTGCCGGGCCATCGCCCGGCGGAAGCCGGCGATCCGGTCCTGGCTGGCCGGCACGTCGACCGGGCCGCTGATCATGCCGACCTGTCGGCAGCCCCGGCCGACCAGGTGGTCGGCGGCGAGGGCGGCGCCCGCGTCGTTGGCGACATCGACGTAGCTCACCGGCAGCGGGGTCGCCGGCCGGCCGACCAGTACGGCGGCCAGCCCGGCCTCGGTCATCAGCGCGGGCAGGGTGTCCTCGGGGTGCAGTGACAGGACCACCGCCCCGTCGGCCTGGCCCTGTCGCAGGTCGCCGACGAGCCGGACCCTGGCCTGCTGGGTGCCGACGAGTTGCAGCGCCAGCTGGATGCCGAGCGGGCGCAGCACGCTCAGCAGGCCGCCGACGACCCGGCCGAAGAACGGGTCGGCGAAGAACCGGCTCATGAACGGGTCGTCGTCGTGGTCCTCGTTGTCGGAGACGACCAGGGCGACGGTGCCGGTGCGACGGGTGACCAGGGATCTGGCTGCCCGGTTCGGCACGTACCCGGTCACCTCGACGGCGTGCCAGACCACCTCGTGCAGTTGCGGGTCGACGTTGCGGATCCCGTTGACGACCCGCGAGACGGTGGCTCGGGAGACACCGGCGACCCGCGCAACGTCCTCCAGGGTGGGCAGCCGGGCACCGGCCCGGATCTCACCGCTCATCGAGTGCGGCACCGATGCTCATGCCGGCATTTATAGCACAGCGAACGGAGAGCGCTTTCCCATCCATTCGGGTCGACGCGGGGATGGCGGGCGCCCCACCGGCACCCGCCATCCCTTCCGTGCCCCTAGGAAACGTCAGCGGTAGACGCCGAACTCCCACAACGAATAGCCGTAGGCGGTGGCCCGTTCCGTGCCGTTCATGCGTACGTATCTGCCGGTGCCGGAGATGGCGAGACTGTCGAATCCACCGTTGCCACTGGTGGTCGAGTAGACCGTGGTCCAGGTGGCACCGTCGGTCGAGGTCTGGATCTGGTACGCCTTCGCGTACGCCGCCTCCCAGGCCAGTTGTACGTGGTTGAAGGTGGTGACCGTACCGAGGTCGACCTGGATCGAGGCGGCCCCGACCCACTCGCTCGCCCAGCGGGTGCCGAAGTTGCCGTCCACCGCGTACGACGGCAGTTGCGGCCCGCTCGGCCCGGTCGGTTGGTACGACGACGCGGTGGCCGGCTTGCCGAGCGCCACGTTGGTGCCGGGTACGGTCGGCGGGACCACCCGGAACGAGCGCTGCTCGATGCCGACGTTGCCGTGACCGTCGAACGCGTACACGTAGACCAGCCAGACCCCGAGTTGCTCCGGCGCCCGTACGGTGAACCGCCCGTTGCCGGTCTCGGTGAAGCTGACGTGGTCGAACCCGCGGTTGGCGTTGATGTGCTTGCTGTTGACCATCAGGTTGTACCGGATCAGGTCCTGCTGCGGATCGCTCGCGGCCACCTCGACGGTGAACTGCCCGCCGGCCGGCACCGAGGTCGGCGAACCGACCGTCATCGCGGTGATCTCCGGTGGGGTGTTCGCCGACGCCTGACCGGTGTACGCCTGCCGCAGCGCGTGGTAACCGAGTCGGCGCCAACCGCCGGTGGTGACGTTGAGCCAGACCCCGCCGAAGTCGTTCTCCAGTCCGTAGTGGAACTCGGTCGCGCCCAGCGCCACTCCCGGATGCGCCTTGATCGCGTTCCAGCTCGCCGTGTAGCCGGCCCGCTTCTCCAGGTCGGACGGCTCCTTGGCGACCCCGTTGGCGTCCGGGTCGACCTCCCACTCGCCGGCCGGTCCGGCCTCGGTCACCAGGTACGGCTTGGTGTAACCACCGGCGATCCAGTCCGTCTTGACCGTGCCGATCGCTCCGTACGCGTTGACCGCCAGCAGATCCAGCGCCGGCGCGTACGTCCTGTAGTACGGCCATGCCCCGGTCCACGCGTCGGTGGAGGTGACCGGGTGGTTCGGGTCGGCGGCGTGGATCGCCACCGCGATCTCGTTGACGAACCGGGCGTACGCGATCCGGCGCGCCTCGACCTCGGCGGCCGGCAACCCGTGGTCCTGCATGGTCAGGATGACCTCGTTGCCCACGTCCCACATCAGGACGCCCTGGTAGCCCTTGAGTGCGTTGACCCGGGCCACGATCTCGTTCCTGGCCGCGGTCTTGTACGCGGTGTCGTTGACGTAGTCCGCGCCCTGGTTGAGCCAGTGCCCGACGACCACCTTGATGCCCTGCTGCGCGGCCCGGTTGAGCAGTGTCGGGGTTTGGGTGTCGTCCACCCCCCAGGTGCGGATCGTGTTGACCCCGGTGTTCTTCAGGTCGCGCATGTAACCGTCGGCAGCCCCCTGCGGCGGACCGTAGGTGAGCCCCTTCACCTCGTACGGCGCGCCGTTGACCTGTAGCTGCCAGTTGCCCTGGGTGCCGGTCACCCGGACCACGCTCGGTCCGGCCGGGGTGGCCGGGTCGGTCATCGCGGCCGGGACGGTCCCGGTGGCGCGGGCGACCGTCACCGAGTCGACGCTCAGCGTGCCGCCGGAGACGGTCTCCGGGGTCGGGGTGGTCTGCCCGGCGACCGCGTTGGGCAGCGACCCGCCGACGGCCAGGTCGAACCGGAGGTAGAAGGCGTGCTGCACGGCGGCCTGCCAGGCGGTGACACCGACCTGGCTCTCCCGGACCACCCAGGTCTGCCGGCCGTCGAGGTAGAACCGGATCTCCTCGTCGGTCTTCGTCCGGTCGATGACCTGCGCGTACTCGTGGTAGCCGGTCTGGCATCCGGTGCAGCTCGCCAGGCCGCTGGTCCGGCCGTTGTACTCGTTGCACACCCCCTCCGGCGCGGTGCCGCAGTGCAGGGTCTGGGAGAGCTGGCTGCGTCCGTTGACGTCGGTCATGATGTCGGTCTCGCCGACCCCCGGCCAGTTGTTGTAGTTGCCTCGGTACGCAGCACCCGTGGCCCGGAAGCCGGGCCAGTACCCGAGCGCGTTCGTCCCGTCCGGTTGCTTGAGCACGGCGCTGAACTTCAGCAGCTCACCGGGGCGGGGGGTGAAGTCGGCCCGTTGGGTCTCGATCCGGCCCGAGGTCCAGTTGCCGGCACCGTCCCGGATCGCCCGCAGGTTGAGCCGGCCGGCGCCGTCGAGGTGCACGTTCGCGGTCGACGCGCTCGCGGTCTCGACCGAGCCGGTGCCCCAGTTCGGGGCGCCGCCGGGATACTGCGTCCCGGTCCGCAGCAGCCAGTTCGCCGCCGACGGGCTGGTGTTTGCCGGCCCGGTGAAGTCGTCGGTCCAGAGCGTGGTCCAGTTGCCGGGGACCGGGTCCGTCGGGGTCGGGGTCGGTGGCGGCGTGGTGGGAGGCGGTGTGCTGGTCCCGCCGGTGCGGATCAGGAGTTCGTAGAGGGAGTACCCGTAGCCGGTGGCCCGGGTGGTGCCGTACATCCGCAGGTAGCGACCGCTGGCGGTGAGCGGGATGGTCTGGGTGCCGCCGGTGCCGGTGGTGGTGGCGTACGCGGTGGTCCAGGTGGTCGCGTCGGTCGAGGTCTGGATCTGGTACGCGCTGGCGTACGCGCCTTCCCACTGCAGGACCGCCTGGCAGATGCTCCGTACGGTGCCGAGGTCGACCTGGAGCCACTGCGGATCCGACCAGGCCGAGGACCAGCGGGTGCCCGGGTTGCCGTCGACGGCGGCACCGGCCGGGGTGTCGGCGGCCTGGGCGGACGAGGCGGTGGCGGGACGGCCGAGGGCGGCGTTGTCGGTGCCGCAGCCGCCGGTCGGGTTCGGGGTGGGGGTGGTGCCGGTGGTCCCGTACACCTGGAGTTCGTAGAGCGAGTACCCGTAGCCGCTGGACCGGGCGGTGCCGTACAGCCGCAGGTGGCGGCCGGTGCCGGTGACCGGGATGGTCTGGGTGCCGCCGGTGCCGGTGGTGGTGGAGTAGACAGTGGTCCAGGTGACGGTGTCCGGTGAGGTCTGGAGCTGGAAGGCGCTGCCGTACGCGCCCTCCCACCGCAGGACGACCTGGTTGATGGTGGCGGTGGCGCCGAGGTCGACCCGGATCCACTGCGGGTCGGACCACTGGCTCGACCAGCGGGTGGCGAGGTTTCCGTCGACCGCCGCCGTGGCCGGGGTGTCCGTGGCCTGGTCGGACGACGACACGACGGGGCGGCCCTGCGACAGCAGGACGTCGGCCGCGCTGGCCGGTGGTGGTGCCACGAACAGGTAGGCCGCGACCAGCGCGAGCAGGGCGGCCGGGAGCAGGACCTGCCAGCGTCGGGGCACGGCTGTCGGCCCGGCTGGTGGGGCTGGGGGGACCGGGTACACGGTGGACTCCTGCCTCTCGACGACAACGGGGTCGCGGCGGGGGTGGGATCGGTGCTTTCATTGGAGAGCGCTCTCCGTTGCTCGAAGTGTTACGCCGAGTTTTCCGGCATGTCAAGAGATCCGTCGATGTCTGCCCGGCCCTTCTTGACATCGAGGGCCGCTCCGGGGACTCTGGCGAGAGTGGCCGGAGAGCGCTCTCCGGTGCGGGAATCTCGTGCCCGTCGTCGTAGAACGTCCGTCGTCGTAGAAGCTGGAGATCGGATGACCATCCTCGGGGCAACGGAGACGCTGACCGGCGACCGCCGGGGCGACCTACGGTTCCCGGTCGACTTCTGGTGGGGGGCGGCGACCGCCGCGTACCAGATCGAGGGCGCGGTGACCGAGGGCGGCCGTACGCCGTCCATCTGGGACGTCTTCGCCGCCACACCGGGGCGGATCGAGGACGGCGGCACCGGCGAGACCGCCACCGACCACTTCCACCGCTACCGCGAGGACGTCGCGCTGATGGCCGAACTCGGCCTCGCCGCGTACCGGTTCTCGGTCGCCTGGCCCCGGATCCGCTCCGCCGGCGGCGCCGGTGTCAACGCCGCCGGGCTCGACTTCTACGACCGCCTGGTCGACGCGCTGCTCGCCGCCGGGATCACCCCGGTCGCCACCCTCTACCACTGGGACCTCCCGCAGGAGTTGGAACAGGCGGGCGGCTGGACCAACCGGGACACCGCCGGCCACTTCGCTGACTACGCGTCCGCCGTCGCCAGCCGGCTGGGCGACCGGGTACGCCTGTGGAACACCCTCAACGAACCGTGGTGCTCCGCCTTCCTCGGTTACGGCTCCGGCGGCCACGCGCCGGGCCGGACCAGTCACCGGGACGCCCTGACCGCAACCCACCACCTGCTGCTCGCCCACGGTCTGGCCACCCGGGCACTGCGCGCCGCCGCGACCACCGGACAGGTCGGGATCGCCCTCAACGCGGGTCGGGTACGACCGGTGTCGACCGCCCCCGCCGACCTGGACGCCGCCCGTCGCATCGACGGGCTGCTCAACCGGATCTTCTTCGACCCACTGCTGCGCGGCGCCTATCCGGCCGACATCCAGGCGGACACCGCCGGGATCACCGATTGGTCCTTCGTCCGGGACGGCGACCTGGCGGTGATCAGCACCCCGATCGACGCCCTCGGCGTCAACTACTACCAACCCGACCTGGTCGGCGCGGCACCCGCCGGGCAGTCCGACCCGGGCACGCCGTACCCGACCGCGCAGGACATCGTCTTCCACCCGACCCCCGGACCGGTGACCGACATGGGTTGGTCGATCGACCCCACCGGGCTGCGGGAGGTCCTGCTCGGGATCCGCCGCGACTACGGCGACATCCCCATGTACGTCACCGAGAACGGCGCCGCGTACGTCGACCGGGTCACGCCGGACGGGCGGGTCCCCGACCCGGAACGGATCGACTACCTGCACGCCCACCTCGCCGCCGTGCACGAGGCGATGAGTGCCGGGGTGGACCTGCGCGGCTACTTCGTCTGGTCCCTCCTGGACAACTTCGAGTGGGGGTACGGCTACAGCAAGCGGTTCGGCCTCGTCCACGTCGACTACGCCACCCAGGCCCGCACCCTCAAGGACAGCGCCCACTGGTACCGGGAAGTGATCGCGGCCGGCGGTCTCGAAACCCGCTAGGGATCAGTCCAATATGTTCACTGAATTCGCTGGTGTACGGGCATCGAGGCCTGTGACACTTGTCCCCGCGATCATGACGGTTGGCGGGACGGCCGACCGTCGATCGACCCAATCGTCGACCTCACGGGGAGTGTCTTGGTGTTCAGTCGTGCACGCAGTTCGGCAAGTCCGACGTACTGGTGGGGCGCGATCGTCGCGTTCGTAATGGCGGTGGTGCTGGGCGCGCCGACCCTGGCACTGGCGGATCCGCCGCCGTCGAACCTGGTCCCGCCGGTGACGGTGACGATCGACTCGTTGCCGGCCGGCCCAGGTCGGCCGGCAACGTTCACCATCTCCTCCACCGAACCGACGGTTACGAAGTTCCGCTACGGCTGGACCGCTCGCACCAACGAGGTCGCCGCGATCGGCACCACCGTCCGCTCGGCCACGGTGACGATCATCGTGCCGCACTACGGCATCAACACCCTCTACGTGTCGGCCGTCGACAACAACTATAACGAGGGCTATAGCTCGATCGACTTGACCGTGCCCAGTCCCGCTTCGCCGACGGCCCTGTGGAGTCTGCAGGCGTATCCCGGGGCGACTCGGGCACAGGCGCTTCATGATCAGAGCGCGGTGCTCGACACTCCGCTCACCGGAGTCAACATCGGTTGGGCGGACGACGTCCGGATGATCGGTGCGGAGGCGGTCGACTTCGACGGGCAGTCGTCGTACCTGAGCGCGTCGCCGGCCGCGCTGGACACCTCCGGGACCTTCGCCATCGCGGCCTGGGTCCGGCTGAGCGACAAGTCCCAGGACCGGACCCTCGTCAGCAAGGACAGCAGTGGTCTCGACTCGCTGTCCTTCGGCTACCGCAAGGACATCAACCGATGGTCCGTGCAGATGCCGTCCAAGGCCGCCGCCCCGCAGATCAAGTGGGCGAAGGCGCGGTCCACCTCGATCCCGAAGCTGGGCCTGTGGACCCACCTGGCGACGGTGTACAACACCGCCGACCAGACGCTCAAGCTCTATGTGAACGGGATCCTGGAGGGGACAGCCACCAACGCCGTCGGCTTCAACGATCCGCAGGGTGAGTTCCGGCTCGGGCGTTCGGAGTCCACGTGGTGGCAGGGCAACCTTGCCGACGTGCTGGTGTACGACCGCGCTCTCAGCGAGGTGGACTTCTTCGGCCAGCGCGCCTCGGACCCCTATTCCGGCGGCGTGGACGCGTCAGGTCTGCTGCACCCGCTCACGGTGGGGACGTGGGACTTCGTGGGTACGTACTGTTACGAGCAGCTCGATGAGCCCTACAGCTGTGATGAGCTGGACTACTCCATGTTCGGTCGACACCTCCAGTTGACCCAGGGCACCTCCGGCGCCTCGCCGGGCAACCGCGACGGGCTGTGGCTCGACGGGGTGCACTGGATCGATGACCCCACCGACCCCTACTACGGGTTGGCGACGAAGGAGTACGGCTGGTCGCAGACCAACATCGGCGAGGACGGCAACCCGGTCTGGCAGGACAGTCCGGTACTGCGTACCGACCAGTCGTACTCGGTGTCGGTGTGGGGCACGGTCGACCCGGGCCAGGGCGCGCAGACACTGGTGTCGCAGGACTCGAACGGCTTCAGTGCCTTCCAGGTGGCGTACCGGCCGGACAACGGCGGGGAGTGGGTGTTCAAGGTTCGGGCGAACGCCGACGGTCCGACGGACACGAAGACCACGTACGCGGTCGCGCCCGCCCCGGACCCGACGGTGTGGCACCACCTGGTCGGCGTACTCGACGCCACCCGGTCCCAAGTCCGTCTGTACGTGGACGGCGTGCTCACCCAGACGGTGAACCTCAACCAGGCGTGGAAGCCGTGGCAGGCGTCCGGTTCGCTGCTGGTGGGACGGGCGACCACCCCGTCCGGTCCGACGGAGTGGCTGCACGGCGGCCTCGATGACCTGGAGCTGTATCAGGGCGCGCTCTCCGACACCGCCGTCAGCACGATCTTCGACCGGCAGTCGTGGTGATCGACGGGGTGTGAATCCCGATCGTCGGCTGGTGGTCGAGGGCACAGGAACCAGTGGGGCGAGAACGGGTCGTGTTCTAAATCGACTCTTACGGATGTTGACTGGTCTTGGGAATCACAGAACTCTGCCATCACCTGCGGTGACAGGGGCTTCTCCCGGATGGACCGATGGGTGGTGAGCATCGGCGGCACCGTGCCGCCGGTGCTCGCCGGGAGGACGACCTGGTGGACACCTCGATCGAAGGCTCAACGGTGAGTGGTGACCGGGTTGCCGACCCGTTCAGTGGACGTCGTCGGTGTGGTGCCAGGGGAGTTGTTGGGGTTCGCGCGGATGCGGCTCGGTGAGCAGGTCGGTCAGCAGTCCGGCGAGTCCGATCGGATGGACGGTGTCGCCGGAGGCGGCCAGTTCGTCCACAGGCCACCACCGGTGCCCGACCTGCGCCGTGAGTTCGTACGCGGCCATCCCGCTCATGTCGACCTCGTGCGACTCGACCTGGAGCCGGAAGAAGTCGTCGCGGAAGTTGCCGGCGGCCCAGCCGAGGTCGGCGTACCCGCCGGTGTAGGCGACCGGATCGCCGAGCCGGTCCGGGTCGACCGCGAGCCCGACCTCCTCGTGGAGTTCGCGGGCCGCCGCCTGCGCCAGCGACTCACCCTCATCGACCCCGCCGCCGGGGGTGCACCAGTAGTGGCCGAGACCGGGGTTGTCGGGGTTGGTCAGGTATTTCAGGAGCAGGACCCGACCGGCGGCGTCGAGCAGCAGAACCCGTGCCGATCGGCGCCGGTACGTCACCTGGTCCGTCATTGGCTCAGATTACCGAGCCCGGCACCCGCATCGGTAGCGAGAATGCCAGCTCGACGCCTTGATCAGATACGATGCTCGCCCAAGTGGATCTTGAAGAGAAGGCAATGAATATGGCACTGAGTGACAAACTCGGTCCGCGGGTGGCGCCGTTTCTCGAACCCGGCGAAATCCCGCGACCCACGTTCCTGGCCCAGGGTGGCCTGAATCCCTGGATAGCCAATTCCTTCGGTGCCATCGGCCTGATCGCCCTGGCCAAACGTCGCATCGTCGCGGTGACCGATCACGCGATCGTGGTCTTGGAGACGAACCTGAACGGCACCAAACCGACAAAGGTGCTGGCCCGGCACCCCCGGCACAGCCAGCTCGGACCGGTCAAGGGGATCTGGCCCAGGATAAGCGTGGGCCACGAGAAGCTCTACGTGCACTGGCGGTTCCACAAGCAGGTACGGGCCGCCGACGGCGATCTGCTGTCCTGAGTGCCGACGGGTTACCGATCGGCCGGCCGCACCTCGCGCGCGAACCTCCCGACCGATCGGTGATCCCGGAACCGCGTCAGGCCGGATACCGCCGGGGCGTGAAGACCACCGGATCGCCGGAACCCCGCTCCACCACCTGCGTGGTGGACGAGCCGACCAGCAGCAGCGTACGCATGTCGACGTCGGCCGGGTCGAGGTCGGCGAGCCGGACCACGCGTACGCGTTCACCCGAGCCGCCGACGTCCCGCCCGAGCACCACCGGGGTCTCCGGTGACCGGCGCGCCAGCAACAGGTCCTTCGCCGCCGCCACCTGCCAGGTACGGCTCTTCGACCCCGGGTTGTAGATCGCGATCACCAGGTCGGCCTCGGCCGCAGCGGCCAACCGCTTCGCGATGATGTCCCACGGCTTGAGCCGGTCCGACAGCGACAGCACGCAGTAGTCGTGCCCAAGCGGGGCGCCGACCCGGCTCGCCACCGCCTGGGCGGCGGTCAGACCCGGCAGTACCCGTACCGGAATGTCGGTCCACTTCGGTTCGGAGGCGACCTCCAGGACGGCGGCGGCCATCGCGAACACGCCCGGGTCACCGGAGGAGACCACCGCCACCCGCCGGCCGCGCCGGGCCAGGTCCAGGGCGAACTCGGCCCGTTCCGCCTCCACCCGGTTGTCCGAGGCGTGCCGGCGCTGGCGCGGGTTGGCCGGCACCCGGTCCAGGTACGGCCCGTAACCGACCAGGTCGTCGGCGACGGCGAGCGCGTCCTGCGCCTGCGGGGTCAACCACTCCCGCCCGGCCGGACCGAGCCCGACCACGACGACCTCACCCATCCCGGCCGTCACCAGCTCGGAAGCACCCACCGGCTCGGTGACACCCACCGTTCCGGCAATACCCATCGGCCCGGCCGCAGCGGAGGAAGCCACCGCACCCGCCAACTCCGCGCGGGTACGTTCGTGCACCCGGCTGGGCAGCAACGCCAGCGAGAAGTACGGCACCGTCTCCGGATCCACCTCGGCGAGCCGGGCGGACTGCTGACGATCCGTGGTGGCGCGTTCGACGTACCAGGCCTCGTCCAGCCGGCCCGCCTGCGCGAGTGCCGCGCGGACGTTGCCGAACGTCCGACCCAGTTTCATGATCGCCGCCGAGTCGGTGGCCGCCAACCGCTCCGCCAGAACCTCGGTCGGCAGCGTGCCCGGCAGCACGGTCAGGATCTCGTCCCGCTCCACCAGCGGACGCCCGAGTACGGCCGCAGCCGCGCTGACCGAGGTGACGCCCGGCACCACCTCGGTCGGGTACCGACCGGCGAGCCGCTTGTGCATGTGCATGTACGAGCCGTAGAAGAACGGATCGCCCTCGCAGAGCACCACCACGTTCCGCCCGGCGTCCAGGTGCGTGGCGAGCCGGGCCGCGCTCGCCGCGTAGAACTCCTCGATCTCGGCGCGGTACCCGTCCGGGTGCTCCGGCTTCTCCGTGGTGACCGGGTAGGTCAGCGCCTCCTCGATCTGCCCGTCCCGCAGATACGGCTCGGCGATCGTCCGCGCCACACTCCGCCCGTGCCGGGCGCTGTGGTACGCGATCACGTCCGCCCGCTCGACCAGCCGGGCGGCCTTCACCGTCACCAGTTCCGGGTCACCCGGTCCGAGCCCCACTCCGTACAGCCGTCCGGTGAGGCGGCCCGGTTCCGTTTCGTCCACGGGCATGCCGCCGTCCACGCTGGTCACTCTTTCTCGCTGGCGATGGCGTTGATCGCCGCCGCGGTCATCGCGCTGCCACCGCGCCGCCCGTGCACGACCAGGTACTCCAGTCGGCCGGCATGGTCGGCGAGCGCCCGCTTGGACTCGGCCGCGCCGATGAAACCGACCGGGATGCCGAGCACCGCCGCCGGCCGACCCGCTCCCGCGTCGACCATCTCGAGCAGGCGGAACAGCGCGGTCGGGGCGTTGCCGACCGCGACCACCGCGCCATCGAGCCGGTCGCCCCACAACTCCAGGGCGGCGGCGCTGCGGGTGGTGCCGAGTTCGGCAGCCAGGGCCGGCACCCGAGGGTCACGGAGGGTGCAGATCACCTCGTTGTCGGCGGGCAGCCGGGTCCGGGTCACCCCGGAGGCGACCATCTCGGCGTCACAGAGGATCGGCGCGCCGGCGCGCAGCGCCGCCCGCGCCGCCGACACCACGCCGGGGGAGTGGTCGACGTCCGCCGGCAGGTCGACCATGCCGCAAGCGTGGATCATGCGTACGGTCACCGCGGCGACGTCGTCGGGCAGGCCCGACAGGTCCGCCTCGGCGCGGATCGTGGCGAACGACCGGCGGTAGATCTCCGCACCGTCGCGGATGTAGTCGATCACTTACCCCTCCGTGCCGCCGCGATCGCGGCAGCGGTCTCCTCCAGCGTCGCCGACCGCGGGCGCGGTCGGCCGTCCAGGCTGACCTGGTAACCGTCGATGGTGGCCAGCACCTCGACATGCCGGTCCGCCGGCCGTCCGCAGCGCCGCTCGCAACCGACCCAGTGCACCGGCAGGTCGCCCGTGCCCGGCGACGCCGAGGCGTGCACCAGGGTGGCGTCGGTCCGTACGTTCGCGAGCGCCTTCGCGCAGCCGGGCTGCCCGGCGCAGCCGGTCACCCCGACCCAACCGGCGGTGGCATCCGCCACCAGACCCTCGGCGGCAAGTGTCGCCAGCCGGCGCTCAGCCTCGCCGGTGCTCAGATCGGGTACCACGACGGTCCGCCACGGAGTGATGTTGATCTCGTCGCTGCCCGTACCGGCGGCTGCCGTGAGCGCGGCGAGTTGGGCTCCGGTGAGCCGGCCGAGCGGCACCACCAGCGCCAGCGCCACCCGCCCGTCGACCTGGGTCACCGGCCCGACCGGTGCCCGCGTCGGCGACTCGGGGATTGTCAGATCGCCGGGCGGCATGAGCAGCGCCGGGTCGAGAGCCGCACGCAGGCGGGCGGTGACCCTCGGTACGCCGTGGTCGAGTTCAGCCAGTCGCCAGGCGGTGCTGTGCTGCGCGGTGGACTCGGCGAGGAACAACCGGGCGGCGAGCAGGGCGGTCGAGGCGGCCTCCGGTGGGCTCACCCGTACTCCCGTGTCGGTGCCGGCCAGGAGCACCGCCACCGCACCCCCGGGTACGGCGAGCAGTCCCACATCCGCCCCGAACCCGGTCACGTCCCCCCGACCGTCGTCGACGGTGAACAGGAACCGACCGGGCAGCCCGGCCAGCGCCGGATCGGCGCAGAGCCCCTCGTCCAGCGCGTCGACCAGTGCCCGGACGTCGACCAGACCCCCACCCACCCGACCACTGAGTACGGAAGCGATGACGTTGCGTACGCGTTCGTGGCTCTCCGACGGCAGCAGCCCCGCCTCGTACAACCGGGCGGCCAGCTCCCGCTCCGCACCCGCCCGCAGGCCACGGAGCTGCACGTTGCCGCGTGAGGTCAGCTCCAGGGCGCCGTCGGCGAGGTCGGTCGTGGCGGCGGCCAGCGCGTCGAGCTGGTCGGCGTGCAGCCGCCCACCGGGCACCCGTACCCGGGCCAGGTTGCCGTCGGCGGCGGCATGTACGCGTCTCGTCCCCGGACAGGCGTCCGGTGCCGACCGCCCTCGTGGTGACCACACCCGGCGGATACTACGGCCTGCGCAGCTGCACCCCTGTCGGGTACCGCTTGACGAACGGGGGTCCGACTCGTGAGAGTGAGAACCGCTGAACGCGGCGACAGGTGGAGGAAGCCGGTGTGATCCCGGCGCGGTCCCGCCACTGTTACCGGGGAGCGGACCCCGACACGGTCACGGCCCACACGGGCGGGAAGACCGGGGCGAGCGACGATCCGGGAGCCAGGAGACTCCGGGTCACCGCGCGGCACGGCACGGACCCGACAGGTCCGCGCCTCGCCGCAACCGACGAACCCGGGGCGCGGACCCCGAGGGAGGAACCACCATGTCACGCCACGCCCTGCGCGGTGCCCGATGATCCTGCTCCTCTCCACCTCGGACACCGACCTGCTCAGCGGACGGGCCAGTGGCGCCGACTTCCGGTTGGCCAACCCGGCCCGTACCTCGGTCGAGGACCTGCCCGCCCTGCTCGACGGCGTCGACCTCGTGGTCGTACGCATCCTCGGCGGCTACCGCGCCTGGGAGGAAGGGCTGGACGCGCTGCTGGCCGGGGCGCTGCCGGTCGTACTCCTCGGTGGTGAACAGGCACCGGACGCGGAGCTGATGCGCCGCTCGACCGTGCCCGCCGGGGTAGCCGCGGAAGCCCACGCCTACCTCGCGCACGGCGGCCCGGCGAACCTCACCGAGCTGCACCGGTTCCTCTCCGACACGATCCTGCTCACCGGGTACGGCTTCGCCCCGCCGGTGCCGACCCCCGAATGGGGGCGGCTGGAGCGCGCGGCCCGCAACAGCGACGGGCCGGTGATCGGCGTCCTCTACTACCGGGCCCACCACGTCGCCGGCAACACCGCGTTCGTCGAGACGCTCTGCACCGCGATCGAGGACGCCGGTGGTCGCCCGCTGCCGGTCTACTGCGCCTCGCTGCGCAGCCCCCAGGCGGCCCTGCTGGAGACCCTCGGCGAGGCGGACGCACTGGTCGTGACCGTGCTCGCCGCCGGTGGCACCCGCCCGGCCGACGCCGGTGCCGGTGGCGACGACGAGGCGTGGGACGTCGGCGCGCTCGCCGCCCTCGACGTGCCGATCCTCCAGGGGCTCTGCCTGACCAGCAGCCGCGCCGTCTGGGCGGACAACGACGACGGTCTCTCCCCGCTGGACACCGCCACCCAGGTCGCCATCCCCGAGTTCGACGGCCGGATCATCACCGTCCCGTTCTCGTTCAAGGAGATCGACGCTGACGGGCTGACCGTCTACGTGGCCGACCCGGAACGGTCCGCCCGGGTCGCCGGCATCGCGGTCCGGCACGGGTCGCTGCGACACATCCCGCCGGCCGACCGCCGGATCGTCCTGATGCTGTCGGCGTACCCGACCAAGCACGCCCGGATCGGCAACGCCGTCGGCCTCGACACCCCGGCCAGCGTCGTCCGGCTGCTCAGCGCCATGCGCGACCAGGGGTACGACATCGGCCCCGCCGACGGACCCGACGCGTTCCCCGGAGTGACCGCCGGTGACGGTGACGCCCTGGTGCACGCGCTGATCGCCGCCGGTGGCCAGGATCTCAACTGGCTCACCGAGGAACAGCTCGAAGCCAACCCGATCCGGATCCCGGCCAGCCGCTACCGGGCCTGGTACGACACCCTCCCCGCCGAGCTGCGCGAGGGCATGGAACGGCACTGGGGACCGGCGCCCGGTGAACTGTTCGTCGACACCTCCCGCGACCCCGACGGCGAGATCGTGCTCGCCGCGCTGCGGTCCGGCAACACCGTGGTGATGGTCCAACCGCCGCGCGGTTTCGGGGAGAACCCGGTCGCCATCTACCACGACCCGGACCTGCCGCCGAGCCACCACTACCTGGCCGCGTACCGGTGGCTGGCCGACGAGTTCGGCGCGCACGCGATGGTGCACGTCGGCAAGCACGGCAACCTGGAGTGGCTGCCCGGCAAGACGCTCGGCATGTCCGCCGCCTGCGGGTCCGACGCCGCCCTCGGCGACCTGCCCCTGATCTACCCGTTCCTGGTCAACGACCCCGGTGAGGGGACCCAGGCCAAGCGGCGGGCGCACGCCACCCTGGTCGACCACCTGATCCCGCCGATGGCCCGCGCCGACAGCTACGGCGACATCGCCCGGCTGGAGCAGCTCCTCGACGAGCACGCCAACATCGCCGCCCTGGACCCGGCGAAGCTGCCGGCGATCCGGGCCCAGATCTGGACCCTGATCCAGGCCGCCAAGCTCGACCACGACCTCGGCCTGTCGGACCGGCCGCACGACGCCGAGTTCGACGAGTTCATCCTGCACGTCGACGGCTGGCTCTGCGAGGTCAAGGACGTACAGATCCGCGACGGGCTGCACGTGCTCGGGGTGGCGCCGAGTGGGCAGAACCGGGTCGACCTGGTGCTCGCGATGCTCCGCGCCCGGCAGATGTGGGCCGGTCAGGTCGCCGCCCTGCCCGGCCTGCGCGAAGCGCTCGGCCTGACCGAGGACGGCACCGCCGGCCGGGTCGAGGTGGACCGGATCGAGGAGACCGCCCGCGCGTTGGTGCTGGCGATGGAGGAACGGGACTGGACCCCCGGCGTCGGCACCGAGGTGTGCGAGCGGGTGCTCGGCGACTCGGTGACCGACCACGAACCGGTGGTCCGGGTGCTGGAGTTCGCGGCCACCGAGATCGTGCCCCGGCTGGACCGGACCACGGACGAGCTGACCGCGGTACTGCACGCCCTCGACGGCGGTTACGTCGCCGCCGGCCCGAGCGGGTCACCGCTGCGCGGCCTGGTCAACGTGCTGCCCACCGGCCGCAACTTCTACTCCGTCGACCCGAAGGCGGTGCCGAGCCGGCTGGCCTGGGAGACCGGGCAGGCGATGGCGGACTCGCTGCTCGCCCGCTACCGGGCCGACAACGGCGAGTGGCCGCGCTCGGTCGGACTGTCCATGTGGGGCACCAGCGCCATGCGTACCGCCGGTGACGACATCGCCGAGGTCCTGGCGCTGCTCGGCGTACGGCCGCGCTGGGACGAGGCGTCCCGTCGGGTCACCGGCCTGGAACCGATCGACCCGGCCGAACTGGGCCGGCCCCGGATCGACGTCACCATGCGGATCAGCGGCTTCTTCCGGGACGCGTTTCCGCACGTGGTGGCCCTGCTCGACGACGCGGTACGCCTCGTCGCCGGCTTGGACGAGCCGGCCGAGTCGAACTACGTACGCGCACACGCCCTCGCCGACCGGGCCGAGCACGGTGACGAGCGAAGGTCCACCATGCGGATCTTCGGCTCCAAGCCGGGCGCGTACGGTGCCGGGCTGCTCCCGCTGATCGACAGCCGGAACTGGCGCGACGACGCCGACCTCGCCGAGGTGTACGCGGTCTGGGGCGGTTACGCCTACGGCCGGGGCGTGGACGGGGTTCCCGCGCGCGGGGACATGGAGACGGCGTACAAGCGGATCGCGGTGGCGGTGAAGAACACCGACACCAGGGAACACGACATCGCCGACTCCGACGACTACTTCCAGTACCACGGGGGCATGATCGCCACCGTGCGGGCGCTCACCGGGAAGGCACCGGCGGCCTACATCGGGGACAGCACCCGGCCGGACGCGGTGCGTACCCGTACGTTGAGCGAGGAGACCGCCCGGATCTTCCGCGCCCGGGTGGTCAACCCGCGTTGGCTGGCCGCGATGCGCCGGCACGGCTACAAGGGCGCGTTCGAGCTGGCCGCGACCGTCGACTACCTCTTCGGGTACGACGCCACGGCGGGTGTGGTCGCCGACTGGATGTACGAGAAACTGGCCGAGACGTACGTGCTCGACCCGGAGAACCAGAAGTTCCTCACCGAGTCGAACCCGTGGGCACTGCACGGCATCACCGAGCGGCTGCTCGAAGCGGCCGACCGGCACCTCTGGGAGCACCCCGAGCAGGCCACCCTCGACGCCCTCCGCGAGCTCTACGTCCAGACCGAGGGCGACCTCGAGGACGACGGCTCCGAGTAGCAGGGCCGGGCCCCTTGTGAATGACAAGGGGCCCAGCCTCGCTACCAGGTGATCGGCAGGGTCTCCAGGGTGCGTACGGCCATGCCCTGACGGAACCGCAACTCGTCGGTCGGCACCGCGATCCGCAGGTTCGGGAAGCGGCGCAGCAGCCCGCCCAGTGCCTCCTGCAACTCCATCCGGGCGAGCTGCGCGCCGAGACAGTGGTGGATGCCGCCGCCGAAGCCCAGATGCGGATTCTCGGTGCGGGACAGCCGGAGCTGGTCGGCGTCGGCGAACGCGGCCGGGTCCCGGTTCGCCGCGACGAACGCCGGCAGCACCGCCGACCCGGCCGGCAGCACCACCCCGCTCAGTTCGACCTCTTCGATGGTGACCCGGGGCAGCATCACGCCGGTCTCACCGAGCTGGATGAACCGGGTCAGTTCCTCCACCGCCTGCGGGATCGCGTCCAGGTCGGCGCGGAGCCGGGCGAACTCCTCCGGGTGGTGCAGCAGGGTCAGCAGGAACATGTTGATCTGGTTGGTGGTGGTTTCGTGGCCACCGATGAGCACACCGACGCAGACCGAGACGAGTTCCCGTTCGGTGAGCTTGTCCTCGTCGTCGCTGGCGCTGATCAGGGCGGTGATCAGGTCGTCGCCCGGCTCGGCACGCTTGGCGTCGATCATCTCGGCGAAGCTGTCGAACGCGGCCTGGGTGCCCTCCGGGTCCTTGCTCCAGTCGCCCATCATGGTGTCCGACCAGGTCTTGCAGAGATACCGCAGGTGCTCCGGTACGCCGAGCAGCTCGCTGATCACCGCGATCGGGAACGGGGTGGAGAAGTGCCTGGCCAGGTCGACCGGACGGGGTTGCGCCTCGACCGTGTCGAGCAGTTCGTCGACCAGTTTCGCCACCCACGGGCGCAGTTGCTCGACCCGGCGGGGGGTGAAGGCGCGGGCGACGAGCCGGCGCATCCGGGTGTGGTCCGGCGGATCCATCCCGATCAGCGACTCGGTCTCCAGGACGCCGAGTTCCTTCGGCGGCCCACCCGGCCCGACGGCGGCGGCGCGGCTGAACCGGGCGTCGGTGAGGACCCGCCGGACGTCGGCGTACCGGCTCACCAGCCAGGCCGGGCTGCCGTCGGGCATGGTCACCGGCACCACCGGCCGGTGCTCGCGCAGCTCGGCGAGCTGCGGGGACGGGTGGAAGATCGTCGGCGGTGCCGCGAACGGGTACGGGATAGGCGTCTGCTGGTCGGTCATCGGTAACCTGCCCTGGGGTTGAGCTGCGGATACGGTGCGGGTACGAAGGTCTGCCACCAGCGGCTCACGGCGGCGCGCTCACCACCTGCTTGCTCGGTTGCCGGTCGGCGGCGAGTCGTTGCAGCACTGGGACCAGGTCGGCCGGTGTGGGGCGGGACTCGATCCGGCCCCGCAACCGCCCCGCCGCCTCGGCCCAGTGATCGGCCCGCAGCAGGTCGGCCACCCGGTCACGGATCTCCGGGCCGCTCACCGACCCGTCCGCGAGGTAGCTGCCGGCACCGGTGACGGCGAGCCGCCCGGCGTTGAAGTGCTGGTCGCTGACCTGGGGCAGGACCAGTTGGGGTACGCCGGCCGCCGCCGCGGTCATGGTGGTCCCGGCGCCGCCCTGGTGCACCAGCGCCCGGCAGGTCGGCAGGACCAGGTGCAGGGCCAGCGGCGCGGCGGCCAGACGTACGTTCGGCGGCAGCTCGCCGAGCCGGTCGTGCTGGGCGGCGTCGAGCGCGACCACCACCTCCACGTCCAGCGCGGCGATCGCCTCCACCACCTGCGGCGCACCGAAGAACCCGGTCAGCTCGGCGCCGGCCATCATCGTTCCCCAGGTGACACAGACCCGGTCCCGACTGCGCCCGCCGACCGCGTCGGTCGCCCACAACCAGTCCGGGACCGTGGAGACCCCGTTGTAGGGGACGAACCGGGAGGGCTGGCTCGACACCCCCAACGGCACCTGCATCGGGGCAGGACACGGGTCGATCGTCAGGGCGCCGTCGAGGTCGACCCGGTCGACCTCCACGCCGAGCCGGCCGGCCAACGGCCCGATCACCGTCTCCGGGTCGAGGTCGAGTTCGCTGCCGGAGTCCGGCCCCCACAGATGCCGCACCCCCGGTACGCCGAGCGCCGTCGCGGCGATCGCCCCGGCGAGGTTGAACGGCTCGTACACCACCAGATCCGGCTGGAACACCCGACCGAAGGCCACCAGGTCGTCCAGCATCGCGTCGGCGTACCGGACCACCCCGCCGTCCGGGGTGATCTCCGGCTTCATCCCGACGCCGGTCGGGGCGGGGCCGGCGGACCGTGCGGCGACCCGGCCGATCTGCCCGCTGAACACCGCCGCGAAGTCGAGATCCACCCCGACCGGTACGGCGGTCAGCCCGGCCGTGGTGATCGCGTCGACCAGTCCGGGCCGGCTGGCGACCCGGACCTCGTGACCCGCGGCCTGCAACGCCCAGCCGAGCGGGACCAGCGGAAAGAAGTGCGACCGCCAGCCCCAGGTTGTCATCAGCACCCGCACCGGTGCCGCCTACCGGCGCCGTACGGTGACCATCAGGCCCCGCCGATGGCGAGTACGGTCACCCCGTCGACCGTGCTGATCTCCACCGGGAAGTACGGCTCGACCGTCGTCCGGAGGAAGTCCAGCTCGTCGACGAAGGGAAGCGGGAGCAGGTCGGCGGACCGGAGCCGTTCCTCGGTACGGACCAGTTCCACCCGCCCCGCCACCCGTAGCGACTCCAGCAGGTAACCGCCGAGGTCCTCGGGGTTGAAAAAGCGCCACACGTCGACGTTCACCACCCGGTCGAACTGCCGCTCGGCGTACGGGGTCAGCAGGCCCATCAGGTGCGGATTCCGCTCGCCCAGTGGGGCGTCGTAGTCGAAGGTGACCGCGCCCGGACCGAGTCGCGGCTTGGTCGCGCCGAACCCGACCAGGAGACTGTTGCCGCCCTCGAGCCGGTCCAGCAGCGCCGGGGGCAGGTCGCCGACCCGGCCGAGGCCGTGTTCGCGGCAGACCTCCAGAGCGTCCTCGAACCAGGCGATCCGCCGGACGAGGGTGGCCCAGTTGCCGGGGTAGCCGAGCAGTTCCATGTCGTACCGGGGGTGCTTGGCGGCGAGGTACCGGTAGTTCTCGGCGAGCTGCGCCATCAGCACCGGCCAGGCCCGGAAGTGCGGAACCGCGTAACAGAGCGCGTCCGCCCCGAACTCGAAGATGTCCCGGGACCGGCCGTACTGGTGGAAGATCCGGTAGAACAGGTCGTTGTCCTCGCCGCCCCAGGTCACCAGCGTCTCGTCGAAGCCGCCGATCGCCTCCAGGGTGGCCCGGTCGACCGAGGCGTTGTTGGTGTGCCCGTACAGCCAGGGGGCGCGGGGGAAGTCGCGGCGGTGGTTCTCGGCCGCGAACAGGTAGTCCCGGACGTCCTCCCGGTAGTCGCCGACCATCGCCTCGTCGGGGGTGCGACCCGCCCGCAGCGCCCCGATCGCGGCCCAGTCGACGGCCACACTGCGGCCGAGCAGGACACCCGGACGGTGGTCACGTCCGGTGTGGAAGTCCAGGTGCCGGCGGAGCAGGTCGGGGTGCGGGCAGTGGTCGGCGTCGACGAACACCACCACGTCACCGCGGGCCTCCCGCAGGCCCCGGTTACGGGCGACCGACCGGCCCCGGTTCTCGTCGTGCCGGACGAAGGTCAGGTCCAGGCGGTCCGCGTACGGCGTGACCAGCGGTTCCAGCGAAGGGGTCGAGCCGTCGTCGACGACGATCACCTCGAACCGGTCGGTGGGCAGGGTCTGCCGGGTGAATCCGTCGAGGGTGATGTCGAGCAGGTGCCCGTGGTTGAGCACCGGCACCACCACGCTCACCGCCGGAGCGGCCCCGGTAGGTCGGTCACTCACCGGAGACCTCCGGGACGGCGGCTCGGGCCACCGCGAGCAGCCGTTCGTTCGCCGACGCCGAGCCGACGGTGATCCGTACGCCCTGGTCGGGGTAGGGGCGGACCAGGATCCCGGCCTGCCGGCACCGGGCGGCGAACTCGACCGCCGCCGGCCCCAGCGGCAGCCAGAGGAAGTTCGCCTCGCTCGGCGCGACCGGCAGACCGGCCGCCAGCAGTTCGTCGCGCAGTGCCGTGCGGGCCGCGATCAGGTCGTCGCGCCGCTTGGCCAGCTCCGCACCCGCGGCGTCGTCCAGGGACGCCAGCGCCGCGGCCTGCCCGAGTCCGCCGGGGTAGAAGACCAACCCGACCATCCGGGCCGCCGCCGCGATCGCCGGGGCCGCCACCGCGTAGCCGACCCGCAGCGTGGCCAGGCCGTACGCCTTGGAGAAGGTACGCAGGACGCAGACGTTGTCGTGCTCCCGGTACAGATCGAGGGCATCCGGTACGTCGGGATCGGTGACGAACTCCCGGTACGCCTCGTCGATGATCACCACCACCTCCGGCGGGATCCTGCCCAGGAAGTCCTCGATCTCGGCGCGGCCCAGCACCGCCCCGGTCGGGTTGTTCGGGTTGCAGATCAGCACGCACCGGGTCCGGTCGGTCACCGCGGCGGCCATCGCCGGCAGGTCGTGCCGGTAACCGTCGAGCGGGATCGGCACCGGCCGGCACCCGGCGTTGGCGACGATCAGCGGGTAGCCCTCGAACGAGAGCGCCGGATACACCACCTCGGTACGGTCGCGCCGGAGCGAGGCGACGATGTGCTGGCTCAGCCCGGCCGAGCCCGGCCCCACCAGCACCTCCGCAGGTGGTACGTCCAACCGCCGGGCCAGTGCCGCGACCAGGGTGCCGGCGGTGTGCTCCGGGTACCGGTTGAGCCGGTGGGCCCCCTCCTGCACGACGCGCAGCACGCTGGGCAGCGGCGGATAGGGCGTCTCGTTCATCGCGAGGTCCTCCGGCGCCGGTGCGGCCGGGTCGGCCCCGCCCGTCGCGTCGGTGGCCTGCCCGGCCCGGCTCGAGTCCACTGTGCTGGTCATGGTGTCGTACCGCCGTTCGCCGTGGGCTGCCCCGTGCCGGCGTACGCGCGCCGGTCGCTGAGCAGCCCGAGTTGGTAGAGCCGGTCGACCGGGGTCAACCGGTGCAGGTCGACCCCGGCGAGATTGCCGGTGGTCAGCCGGAGCAGGCGCGGGTTGCCGGCGGTGTGCCGCATCATCCGCCCACCGAGCAGGCGTGCCACCCCGGTGGTGCTGGTCAGCATCCGGGCCGCGTTGTGGCTGACCGTCGCGGTGTGGTCGAGCCGGCGCAGCCGGGTGCGGTGGTACTGCTCCAGGGCCCGGTCAACCGCACCGGCGTCCTTCCCGCCCGCCTTGCCGACCAGGTCGGCCAGGGTCTCGGCGTCACCGAGCGAGCTGTTCATGCCCTGCGCGGCCATCGGATGGACGGCGTGCGCCGCCTCACCGACCAGGGCGAGTCCGGCCGTGGCCAGCCGGGGCGCGCGGAGCCGGTAGACGGCGAGGATCTGCCGGTGCCGCAGGTTCGCCCGCAGCGCCCCGGCGAGCGGCGCCAGCGCCGGCAACCCGGCCAGCACCCGGTCGCACCAGGCGGCCAGGTCGTCCGCGCCGAGCCCGCGCATCTCGTCGGCGCGGATCTGCACGTAGAGCCGGCACCGGCCGCCGGGCAGCGGGTAGACCAGCCGCAGGCCGTGCTCGCCGCGATAGGCGCTCACCTCGTCGGCCACCTCGACGCCGGGCAGGTCGAAGGCGAGCAGCTTGTGGTCGTAGTCGTGCCGCTCACCGGGCAGTTCGACCGACTTGCGCAGCCGGGAGGAGAGCCCGTCGGCGGCGACCACCAACCGGGCGGGGATCTCCACCGGCCGGCCGTCGTCGAGCACCCGTACCCCGGTCACCCGGCCGGTCGGGTCGCGCAGCGCCTCCTCGACCAGGACCCCCCGGCGGACCTCCACCTTCGGGTCCAGCGTGCCGGCCAGCGCGCGCAGCACGTTGGCGTAGCCGGTGCAGAGGATCTGCCGGTACGCACCGGGCAGCGCGTCGTAGTCCAGGCCGAGCAGCATCCGGCCGTTCGGGTCCCGGATCGCGAGCCGGCTCACCGGGACCGCGCCGCCGTCGACCAGTGCCGGCAGGGCACCCCAGTCGTGCAGGATGCGGACCGACTCCGGTTGCAGCAGTTCACCCTTGGCCACCTCGGCCGGTGCCGCCTGCCGGTCCAGCACCAGCACCGACAGCCCGAGGGCGCCGAGCGCACGCGCGCTGGCCAGGCCGCCGACCCCGGCGCCGCAGACCACCACGTCGTAGCTCAACGCGCAGCCGCCCCGACCGCCGCACGGTAGGTGCCCAGCGCCCGCAGCGCCAGCGACTGGGCGATGGCACCGTTCGGGTAGTACATGTAGTTCCGGATGTAGGCGCAGATCCGGCTCGGCCGCCAGATGCCGTCCGGCTCCTGGACGGCCAGCAGCCAGCCGATCCCGCGCCGGATCGCCTCGTCGTCGGCGGGCACACCGGCGGCGAGCAGGGCCGGCAGGGTCCAGGCGGTCTCCTCCACCGAACCGTCGTCGGTCGCCCCTCCGGAACCCCACGACCCGTTCGCCAGTTGGGCCCGGAGCAGCCACTCCTTCGCCCGTACGGCCACCGGGTCGGCGCCGAGTCCGGCGTGGACCAGCGCGTCGAGCACGATCGCGGTGCCGGTGGTGAAGTCGCGGTACCAGAGGTTGTGGAAGGAGCCGTCCGGGCGTTGCTGGGTCAGCAGCCACTGGGCGGCGGACACCACCGGGGGGCTGTCCGGGGCGTGACCGGCGTCGCGCAGGGCGATGATGCCCTGGCTGGTGATGCCGGGGCAGGGCCCGTCGTTGGGCAGCTTGGTGTCGCGTACCCAGAGGCTCCACGACCCGCGCTGGTCCTGCCGGTCGACCAGCCAGTCGAGGCCCGTACGCAGCACCGGGTCGCCGTCGTGGCCGGGCAGCCGGGCCAGTGCGGAGAGGATCTCGGCCGACTCCAGGGTGACCGGCCAGCCCCGTGGGCCGGAGTAGCTCCAGCCGCCGGCCGGCACCCCGAGCACGGTGAACGGTTCGGCCTGCTGGTTGCGGTGGAACAGTTCGCGGGTGGTGGCCAGCCGGGGGTCGTCGCCGTAGCCGGCCGCGATCAGCCCGGTGGCGGCGAAACCGGAGCGGGTCAGGTCGAGGTTGGCGACCGCGTCCCACGACCCGTCCGGGCGGACCGCCTCGCGGAGGAAGCCGGTGATCGCGGTGACCAGGTGCGGGGCCTCACCGGCGTGGGTCAGGCCGAGGCTGACCAGCGCGGCGGGCCACGGGTCCTCGCTGAGCACACCGGTCTGCCCCTCGTGCCGGTGGATCGTCTCCAGCAGGCGCAGCGCGGTCGGCAGGGCGAGTCGACGGGTCGCCCGGCGCAGCGGACCGGGCGGCGGCAGGGTACGGGTCTGCAGCAGCGCCATCCCGATGAACGGCGCGGTACGGAACGACATCCGCTCCCGCCGTACCTTGTCGAACAGGACCAGTTCCAGTGGCAGCCGGCGCAACTGGCCCGCTTCGGGCAGCCCGGCGAGAGCCAGGAACTGCTTGCACATGGCGGTCACCGCCAGGTCGTCGATGACCGCCACCCCGCCGAGTTCGGCCAGTCGGCGCCGGCCGGCGGCGACCGCCTCCTCGCTCCGCTGTGGTGCGACGTGGTGCAGGGTGGCGGTGGCGATGATGGTGGGCACCAGTTCGGTGTCGGCGCCGGCCACCCCGCCCCAGCCGCCGTCGGGTCGCTGTTGCCGGCGTAACCACTCGGCACCGGTTTCGATCAGCGCGGCCGAGCCGGCCGGGTCGGCGGCGTGCAGTGCGGCGATGGACCCCGAGGTGCCGAGTACGGAACCGGGTGGCGAGTCGGTGAACGCACCGTCCGGGCGCTGGCGCCGGAACATCTCCTCGGCTCCGGCGGAGATGGCACGGGTGACCTGGTCGATGTGGACCGATTGCATATGCGGGCTTCCTTCAGCTGTGTTCCGGTAGGTGGGGCAGGGCCACGAGGTCGATCTGGGCCCTGCCGGGACCGGCGGCATCCGGCGGCATTGATGTTGCCGGATCGGGGGCCGATGTCGCTGCCCCCACCGGTCCGGGCCCGAGTTCGTAACCGACCCGCATCCTGGCCTGGGTCCACCAGGTGAGAACCAGGATCGGGAGCAGGAGCACCGCGGTCCGGATCACCCCGAAGCCGAGCGCCACCAGCGCCCCGGCCAGCCCGATCCGTTCCAGTACGAGCAGCTCGTGGGCGCGCAGCGCGGTGCGTACCGGCAGGTCGGTCCGGTGCTTGTGCAGGGTGCGGAAGATGGCCAGGCCGCCCACGGCGATCACCGCCAGCAGGCCGAGGTAGAGCACCCGGCCGTCCGGATGGATCGCACCGGCGGGCGCGACCAGACCACCGACGAGTGCGGCGGCCAGGGTCAGCAGGTAGAAGCCGGTGGCGGTTTTGATCGCCACCCGGTTGCCGTGCTGCACCGGGAGGGTCCGGTAACCACCGGCCCGGTCACCGACCACGTCGCGGAGGGTGCCGACCAGGTTGGACGCGGTGTCGTGGGACCAGATGGCGACGATGAACGGCACCAGCACCCACAGGTACGGTCCGGGCGCCAGCAGCCCCCCGTAGAGCAGGGCCAGCGCGCCGAGCACTCCCCGTACCAGGTTTCCGGCCAGCCCCCGCGCCTTCAGGCCCCGGCTGTAGGCGACGATCCCACCCGCGGCCAGCAGGGCGACCAGTTCGGTACGGGGCCCGCCCGCCACGGCCAGCGCACCCACCACGGTCAGGCAGCCGATTCCGCAGACCAGGGCGACGGTCGGGTGCAGCCGGCCGGACGGGATCGGCCGGTGCGGTTTGCCGATCGCGTCGAGTCGCCGGTCGAACCAGTCGCCGAGGTAGTGCCCGCCGAGCCAGCCGATCGTCGGTGCGGCCCAGGCGGCGAGCAGCCACCGCCAGTCGTGCCGGGCGTCGGTCAGCCCCGCGCCGGCGAGTCCGAGCAGCCCGACGTACCACAGGGTGTACGGCCGCCAGGTCTGTACGTGCGCGAGCAGGACGCCGCGTAGCCGGCGGCCGGTTGTGGTGACCATGGCGTCCTCACCACTCCCGCGCGGTGGCCCACCGGGTGATTCCCGCGAGCACCGAGACGCTGGGCGATGACTTCAGGGCGGACAGTGCTCCTCGGGCCCGGTCCAGGTGTACGGCGATGTGCTCCGGGGCGCTGTCCAGCGCCCCGGTCTCGTGCAGCAGTTCGTGGAAGCCCGCCAGTGCGGCCGGGTCGGCCGACCGCCGTTTCAACGCCTCGACCAGTCTCCGGCGCTGGTCCGGGTCACCGGCCCGGTAGGCCAGCAGCACCGGTAACGTCGGCCGTCCGTTCGCCAGGTCGTTCGCGGGCGACTTGCCGGACTGTGCCGCCGGGGTGGTGTACGCCAGCAGGTCGTCGCGGATCTGGAAGGCGATGCCGAGCTGTTCACCGTAGCTGGCCAGTTCCGCGCAGCGGGTGGGGTCGGCACCGGCGAGGGTGGCGCCGATCTGGCAGACCGCCCGGAACAGCGCACCGGTCTTGAGGCGGACCATCTCCACGTAGGTCTCCACCTCCACACCGGGATCACCGACCAGTTGGGCCTCCAGCACCTGACCTCGGCACAGGTCGGTGCCGGCCCGGGCGAGGATCGCGACCGCGCTCCCGATCGCCGCGTCCGACACCCCGGCGGCGCGACATTCCGTAATCGCCTCGAAGGCGGTGAAGATGAGTGCGTCACCGGCCACGATCGAGTCCGGCATTCCGTATACCGAGGGAACGGCGGGACGACCGCGCCGGACCTCGTCGGCGTCGATGATGTCGTCGTGGACCAGCGTTGCGACGTGCAGGTATTCCAGACCGAGTGCGGCGGGGAGAATATCCTCCGGTCGACCACCCACGGCACCCGCCGACTCCAGCATCATTATCGGCCGGATCAGTTTTCCCGCCGGCAGCAGAGCGTAACGATGTATAGTCGACAACCGGTCCATGGGGTCTGTCGTCGCTGGCCATCTGTGATCTAGTGCGTCACGTAGGAGCTGCCCGGCGCGACCGGAGGCCAGGTCCTTCAGGAAGTCGCGCGGATCCGTACCGGCAATGGCGGTCATGGGCTGATGTTCCTTGCTAGCGGGATCGCGGCTGTGTCCGTTGTGGATCAATTGAATTACGGCGACCGTACCACCGGCCCTGCATCGGGTAAAGAAGTTTCTCGATGGTATTGAGTCCGTAACAAACCAGTATCAACACCGAGATCTCGCAATAATTGGCGGCTGTCCGGGTCAACTGCGTATGACCTTGGTTAATGGCTCCTCTCTGTCCAAATCAGGCAAGATCCACACTCTCTGATCGAATCGGAACATCCCCAGTTCGGAGCCCTGATAGGTCAACGGATCGGCGTCCGAGACAATGTCGAATCCGGCGTCCGGAAAGCGTCGTCCCCTATCCGGAGCGTTATGATCGGGCCCTGTCGCAGGCGTACCCGGGTCATCCGGAACTGCACACCGGGGCGCACCGGCGGTCGCTGCCCGACCTGGTGGCGGCCGATTTCGGGTACGCACCGGGCCCGCTCGCCGACGGGTCGCCGGCGGGCACCGGGCGTTACCGACCGACCAGCTCCGTGAGGTCCGCGACCAGTTGGTCGAAGCCGGGGCTGCCGAGGTGGCGCCGCTGCATCGCGCGGGCCCGCCACCGGTAGCCGGGGTCGTCGAGCACCCTGGTGCAGGCCTCGACCAGATCGGGCACGGTCAGTTCGGCCACGTCGAGCCGCTCACCCAGGCCGAGTTCGGTGATCCGGTCGGCGTTGGCCGGCTGGTCGGCGAAGACCGGCAACGCCACCATCGGCACCCCGGCGCCCACCGCCTCGTGGACGGCGTTGAAACCGGCGTGGGTCAGGAACAGGTCCACCGCCGGCAGCAGCGTCCGCTGCGCCACGAACGGGGTCAGGTGGACGTTGTCCGGTGGCGTGCCGACCAGGTCGGCGAGTTCGGGTCGGCCGCCGAGGGTCAGCACCGTGTGGCAGGGCAGCGAGCCGAGGGCCGCCACCAGCGGCGGCAGCAGTTCCGCCATGCCGGGCAGGGTCAGCACCAGTGAACCGAGGCTGGCCAGGATCACCGGCCGGTCCGCCGGCAGCGCGGCGATGACCGGATCGAGCGGCGCGTCCTCGCCCGCAGCGGCCCGGTAGTGGCGGGCCGTGGGCAGCCGCAGTTCGTCCGGGTACCAACCCTCGGGCACCAGGCCGGCGCGCAGGTACCGGTGCGGGTGCAGCGGGTCGCCGGTCGGGGCCAGCCCGAGCGCCTCGCGCTGCGCGTCGAGAGTCGCGCTCACCAGGGGCAGCTCGCGCATCGCGTACGGCGAGATGTCGAGCGTCACGTGCGGGATGCCGAGCAGTTCGGCGACCAGGTATCCGCCGTACTCGGCGGGCTCGTGCACGATCACGTCCGGCTTCCAGGATCCCGCCACGTCCAGCAGGTCGCGGGCGAAACGCAGCGCGATCGGCCCGGCGTACGCCCTGGCGATCTGCTTCGCCGCCACCGGATCGACGGTCCGGCGTTCGGTGAGCAGGCGCTGCGGCAGGCCGAACTCCTCGGCCAGGCGGGGATCGTTGCGCAGCCGCTCCTGGCCGGCCACGTTCGGGAGCGGCAGGTGCGGCACGCCGTGCCGGGCGAGTTCGTCCGCCATCGAACCGGCGGTGGCCACCGCGACGCAGTGCCCCAGTGCCTGTGCCGTACGTGCCAGCGGTACGAGTGCGGGTACCAGGTGCGAGTAGATCGGCTGGCTGGTCAGCAGGATGCGCACGGCTTCCCCGTCCTCGTTCCGCTGGTACGTCCCCGGCGCGGAGATCCGATGCTGCACCGGACCCGGACCGCCGTCAAGGTCCCCGACCCCGCTACCTCGACCGTCCAATCTGGATCACGATCCTCTGGCGGGTGGCCCGATGCCGTGGAATGATTCGTCGATCGAACGGCGACGTTCTTCGAGGCCGGAGGCGGACATGTCGGTTTCAGCCGGGACCACGCTCGATGTCAGGCCGATCGCGGGCGCGCTGGGCGCGGAGATCCACGGCATCGACCTGACGAACCTGAACGACGAACTCTTCGCGGAGCTGCACCGGCTCCTGCTGCAACACCTGGTCATCTTCGTCGTCGGCCAGACGGGGCTGACGCCGCAGGCACACGTCGCCTTCGGTCGCCGGTTCGGTGAGGTGGAGCTGCACCCGTACCTGCCCCGGCTCGACGGCCAGCCCGAGATCGTCGTGATCGACTCCGAGAACGGCGGCAAGGTCGACGTCTGGCACACCGACATGACCTTCCATCAGAGCCCGCCGCTGGCCTCGATCCTGCACCTGGTGAAGTCTCCGGGTGCGGGCGGCGACACGATGTGGACCAACCAGTACCTCGCCTACGAGCAGCTCTCCGCGCCGATCCGGCAACTGCTCGACGGGCTGACCGCGATCCACGTGATCAGGATCGGGAACGAGTTCACCAGCCGGGCCGAACACCCGGTCGTACGCGTACACCCGGAGACCGGCCGCCGGTCGCTGTACGTCAACCGCCTCTTCACCTCGCACATCCCGCAGCTCAGCCGCAACGAGAGTGACGCGCTGCTGCAGTACCTGTTCGAGTTCTCCGAGGGACCGCAGTTCACCTGCCGCTACCGCTGGCGGGCCGGTGACGTCGCGGTGTGGGACAACCGGGTCACCATGCACTACGCGGTGAACGACTACACCGAGCCACGGCGCGGCCAGCGGGTCACCATTCTCGGTGACCACCCGCAGGGCGACTCGCCCCGGTGGGAGCACTACCGGGCGGCCCCGGGTCAGCGGTACTGGCCCGGCCGGGTCAACGCGGTGGAGAACTACTGACCCGGCGGGCCCCACCGGGTCAGGCGCCGGCGAGCTGCGGGTAGAGCGCGGTCAGGTCGGCGGCGAGGCCGGCCTTGACGCTGCGGGTCACGTCGTCGGCGAGGATCTCGGCGGCCCCGGCCTCGATCCCGTCGTACGCCTGCCGGGCCACCTCGGCCGGGGAGGTCTTCGGACCGGTGATGTGGGCGGCCATCTCCGTGTCGACGTACGCGACGTGCAGGCCGCTGACGCCGACGCCCTGCGGTTGCAGTTCCAGCCGCAGCGAGTTGGTCATCGACCAGAGGGCCGCCTTGGAGGCGCTGTACGAGCCGCTGATCGCGAGCCAGGAGAGCGCGGAGTGGATGTTGAGCAGGTGGCCTCCGTTGCGTACGAGCAGCGGGGCGAAGGCCCGGGTGACGTGGAGCGGGCCGTAGAAGTTCGTCTCGAACTCGCGGCGGACGTCGTCGACGCTGGAGCCGAGGAACCCGGCGCTGATCGCGATGGCCGCGTTGTTCACCAGGATGGTGACGTCACCGGCCAGGCGGGCGGCGGCGGTGACCGATTCGGGGTCGGTGATGTCGAGGGCCACCGGGACGACGTCCGGGTTGGTGATCGTCTTCGGGTCGCGGGCGGCGGCGTAGACCTTGCTCGCGCCGCGGGCGAGGGCCTGTTCGACGAGTGACCTGCCGAGGCCACGGTTGCCGCCGGTGACGAAGACTACTGAGTCCTGGATCTTCATGGTGGTACTCCCTGGGGCGAGGAAACCGATCTGTTTCCCGACTATAAACCGATCTGTTTCCGGTTGCAAACCGATCGGTTTGCAGTTGCCGAGATGGCGGGTAGGCTGCGGATATGACCTCGACCGCCAAGCTCGCCCCGCGTGAACGGCTGCTCCGGGCCGCAGCCGACCTGTTCTACCGCGAAGGCATCACGGCGACCGGGGTGGACAAGCTCTGCCAGGCCGCCGGGATCTCGAAGAAGTCGATGTACCAGTTCTTCGCCACCAAGGACGAGCTGCTGACGGAGAGCCTGACCGCCTGCGGACCGGCCAGCGTCGCGGGCTACTTCGCCGACCCCGCCGCCGACCTCACCCCGCGCGAGCGGATCCTGCACGTCTTCGAGCACCTGGAGAAACTGGCGGCGGGACCGGACTTCTTCGGCTGCCCGTTCGTCAGCGCCGCCGCCGAACTGCGGGACCCGACCCACCCGGCGAGCCTGGTCGCCGGCCGCTTCAAGCAGCTGATGACCGACTACTTCGAGGCTCACGCGCGGCTCGCGGGCGCCGCCGACCCGGAGACGCTGGCCAAGCAGTTGACCATCGTCTACGACGGGGCGGCAGCCCGCAGTGTCGTACGGGCGACCGGGCTGGACGGACTCAGCCTGCTCACCGCCTCGGCCCTGCTGGCGGCGGCAGGCATCCACCCGGCCGGCCGGGAGTCCGACCGCTAGTTCCGTGCGCCCGGGTCAGCGCCGGGCGGCGGGACCGGGAGCGGGGACCGCGTACAGCTCCAGGACGGCGGGGAGCGGGACGACGCCGGGGCCACCGGCGCGTACCCAGGCGGCGATGTCGTCCACCGCCGTGTCGTCGAGCACGAAGCCGAACCAGACCGGACGGGCACCGGCCGCCCGCCCCGCCGGTGACGGATGTACGACCACCACGTTCGACCGCTCGCACGCGTCGAGGCAGTCGTCGGTGACGCGTACCCGATGCTCGGCACCGATCTCGGCCCGGAGCCGGACGACCTGGCGGGCGTGGTCGACGTCCGGATGCTTGCGCGCGGAGCCGCAACAGCAGCCGCGACAGACGGTCAACGCGCAGCCGCTCGGCGTCGACCAACGGCGCCCGCCCGCCCGCTCAGGCATGGTGGCCCGCCCACCGGTTCGGGCCGGGGATGGCGGCGCGCTGCGGCTCCGGTCGGAGCGTTCGCGGTTGCCGGGACCCGGCGGGCAGCTGACGCACCCGTCCATCGTGACATCCGGCCGACGGGGCGTCCGGGCACCCCCGAGCCGCGCCCGCGTGACATGACTCGCGTCAATATCGCGTTCGTGTCGCCGGGATGCGAGGCTGGTGCGGTGAAGAGTGGAGCATGCCGGTGACCGGTCACCTTTTCGCGGTGAGTGACCTTCATGTCGCCTACAAGGAAAATCGCCGGATAGCCGACGAGTTGCGGCCGGAGTCCGACGACGACTGGCTGATCGTGGCCGGCGACGTGGGGGAGATGGCCGCCGACATCGAGTCGGTCCTGACCGGGCTGGCCGGGCGGTTCGCCAAGGTGATCTGGGCGCCCGGCAACCACGAACTGTGGACCCCGGCCGAGGATCCGGTCCAGCTTCGCGGCGAGGCGCGCTACCAGCATCTGGTACGGATGTGCCGGTCGATCGGCGTGGTCACCCCCGAGGACGAGTACCCGGTCTGGCGCGGCACCGGCGGTCCGGTCACCGTGGCGCCACTGTTCCTGCTCTACGACTACTCGTTCCGGATGCCTGGCCTGCACACCAAGGAGGCGTCGCTGGCGCGGGCGTACGAGGTGGGTGTGGTCTGCACCGACGAGTTCGTGCTGCACCCCGACCCGTACCCGAGCCGGGAACAGTGGTGCTGGGCGCGGGTCGAGCAGACCGAACGCCGGCTCGCCGCCTGCGACCCGAACATCCCGACCGTCCTGGTCAACCACTATCCGCTGGTCCGCGAGCCGACCGACGTGCTGCGGTACCCCGAGTTCGCGCAGTGGTGCGGGACCGACCGGACCGCCGACTGGCACCTGCGCTTCCGGGCCGCGGTGGCGGTCTACGGCCACCTGCACATTCCGCGTACCACCTGGCACGACGGGGTCCGGTTCGAGGAGGTCTCGCTCGGCTATCCGCGCGAATGGCAGCGCCGCGAGCAGCCGCCGCGGATACCGGTCCGGCTGCTCGGCGACGGGCAGTCGCCCCGGTGATCGAACGACTGCTCTCCGCGCCGGTGGTCGCCGTGGAGGCCTTCGACGACAGCCTGCCCGGACTCCTCTTTCCCGAGGAGGAGGCACTGCTGGCCAACGCCGTCGACAAGCGACGCAACGAGTTCGTCACTGCCCGCCGCTGCGCCCGCCAGGCCCTCGCCGAACTGGGCTTTCCACCGGCGCCACTGCTGCCCGGCCCGCAACGCGAACCGCGCTGGCCCGCCGGTGTGGTGGGCAGCATCACCCACTGCGACGGCTACCGGGCCGCGGCCGTGGCCCGGACCACCGACCTGGTGACGATCGGCATCGACGCCGAACCCCACCAGCCGCTGCCGTCCGGGGTGCTCGCCGCGGTCGCGCTGCCGGCCGAGGTCGCCCGGCTGGCACAACTCGCCGGGGCCTACCCGTCGATCTGCTGGGACCGGTTGCTCTTCTGCGCCAAGGAGGCGGTCTACAAGGCCTGGTTCCCGCTCGCCCGGCGGTGGCTGGACTTCCACGAGGCCGAGATCGAGGTCGACCCGGCCGGCACCTTCACCGCCGTACTGCTGGTGCCCGGTCCGCTGGTCGACGGTGTGCCGCTCACCGGGTTCACCGGGCGTTGGCTGGTCGACCACGGACTGCTCCTCGCCGTGATCTCGTTGCCGACCCGCTGACGTACCACCGTCGGGCCCGGTGGCGGGCTGGCTCAGCCCACCGGGTCCGGCTGCCGGCCGGCGCGGACCCCGGACGTCGGCCACCCGAGCAGCGCGGGCAGTTCGGCCGGATCGTCGACGACATGCTCCGGCCGGACCGGATCGGGGTCGTCGCGGTGACCGGCCGAGGAAGGCACCAGCGCATTGGTCACCAGCACCGGCCGCATACCGGCGGCGAGCGCGCCCGAGTGCTCCCGGCTGCCACCGTCCCCCACGAACCAGCACCCGTCCGCCGGTACGCCCAACCGGGCGGCGGCGGTGGCGTACAGCCGTGGATCCGGCTTGCGGCAGCCCTCCTGCCAGGAGAAGACGGTGGCGTCGAGATACGGCGCGTACGGGGTGTCGTCCCACCGTTCGCACAGTTCACTGGCGCAGTCGCTGAGCAGGGCGAGCCGGAAACCTCGGATGCGCAGTTCGCCGAGGAGGTCGAGAACACCGGTACGGGGGCGCCGGACCCGGAGGGCGCCATCGTGCTGTACGCGCACGGCCAGGTCCAGTTGGTTGTCGTCGGGGTCGGCCCCGCACTCGCGGGCGATCGCGCGCAGCGTCGCGGCGGTGCCCCCGTAGCGGCCGGTGGCGCGTGCGGTGAACGTGCTGCCCATCCGGGCCCAGAACACCTCGGCCGGTACGCCGAGCGCCGCCGCCGTGTCGCCGAAGGCCGCCCGACGCTCGGACTCGGCCGCCGGATCGGTCAGGGTGCCGAAGAAGTCGAAGACGACCGCGCGCATCCGTTCATACTGGTCGGGACCCCGGTCGCGGATCAAGCGGCGGCTCGGCGGGCGCCGGTGCCGGACGACGTGTTGCGTCCGGCCGCCGCCGGGCGGGCTCCCGGTCCGGTTGGACCGGGAGCTTCGCGACCGGGCTCATGCGACCGCGTCGTACTGCCGCTCGGGCGTCGGGGCGGCGGCGGAGCCGGCCACGGGCGGATTCGGCGTACCGGCCGGGCGGACCGGGCGCCTGCCGGACCAGAGCACCCGGGCCAGGATGCCGGGGGCGAAGAGGGCCTGCGGTGCCGCCATCAGGTTGGCCACGCTGAGGAAGCTGCGCCCGACGACCGGGTGCCGCTCCGCGGCGACGTGCAGTCTGGCGACGTACGCGTTGAGGAACGCGGTCTTGCGGCTGCGCGGACCGACCACCTCCGGATAGCGCAGGTCGGCGCCGACCGCGATGTCCCACGGGGTGTCGATGACCTTCGCTGCCAGGGTGAAGAACCGGGCCGGCAGACCGGTCCGTCCCGCGCGCAGGCAGTCCCGCAGCACGATCGCCTCGGCGGCGGCGACCGTCATGCCCTGTCCGTACGCGGGATTGAAACTGCAGACCGCGTCGGCGACCGCGACGAAGCCCTCGGGCAGCCGGGTCAGGTGCTCGTAGCGGCGCCGGACACTGGTCGGCAGGCGCAACCTCCGCGGCGGGCCGAGCGGTTCGACCCGGCTCAGCAGCCGGTGCAGTTCCGGCTCGGGCAGCTTCCCGGCGAAGGCGAGGAAGCCCTCCGGGTCGGCCGGCGGGGCCTGTCCGGCGCCGACACCGAGCAGGGTGACCAGCCACCGGTCATCCTCGGCCACGATCGCGATACCCCCGTACGGGGTGGCCGGCGACGGGCTCGTCACGATCCCCTTGAACTCGGCGTCCCCGGTCGTCCGTCGGTACTCCCGGGACATGTAGACGGTGAACGGGTCGACCCGCTCCTCGGGCGGCGGCTCATAACCGAGCTCGGTGAGCCAGGTCGGGCCGCGGTTGCCCCGCCCGGTGGCGTCGACGACAAGGTCGGCGGCGTACTGCTGCTCGACACCGCATCGGGGCAGGACCCGGGCGCCGTTGACCACGGTGCGGTCGGCGTTGATGAGCAGGCCCACCGCCTCGTGTCCAGCATGGATCTCCACCTGGGGCAGCGCGCGGACCCGGTCGCGGACGTACGCCTCCAGTGCGGGTCGGCTGACGCAGAGCCCGTCGAGACCGGAGGTGACGCGGGGAATCCGGCGTCCGTCGTTGATCCAGACGCAGTCCCGTTGCAGGTCGATCGGGACGGCTCCCCGGGCGGTCAGGTCGGCGACAAACCCGGGGAAGAGTTCTTCGAGCACCTGGCGACCCCGGGCGAGCAGGCCGTGGGCGTGTTCGCCCTGTGGTACGCCCCTGCGGGCGGTGGCACCGGTCGGCAGGTCGTCACGGTCGAAGATGGTGACCTTCGCGTACGACTCGCTGAGCACCCGGGCGGCGAGTAGCCCCCCGATGCTCGCGCCGAGCACGATCGCGTGCCCGGTCGGTTCCTTGGCAGACAAGGTCGACTCCGTTCAATGAGTGGTGTGCACTCAAGCTAGGAGCCGCTTCCGTTGCCGGGATAGCGAATACCAGGTCGGCAAGGTGACATTGTGTGCCCGGTCACCGGGTTGGCGTTCTACTGCAAACGGACTAAATGGCGCTGCCTCAGAACGGCAGGAATGCCTGGTCAACGTGCCTTGATCTGCCGCTGGGTAACCGTTGCGGGATGCGTACGGGGCATGCGACCGTCGGGTTTCGGTCTCTGTTCGTTACGCCGCGTATGCCCGGTTGCGGTGACGACGGGTGGAGTCGCTGTGCGTACGGAACCGTCGTCGGGGATCTTTGGTGTGGTGCAATTTCCAGCGCATGGGCTTGCGAGCCCGGCTCACCGACGATGGGTAGGCCGGGCCCGACTCCGGAGGCGGTCGATATCGGGGGATGCCCCGCCGGGCATCTCCCGTGTTATCCGTGCCTCCTGAGCCGCCCGCTCAGTGGTTGTTGTAGGCCTCGACCACGGAAGCCGGAATCCGGCCGCGCTCGGAAACGTCGTAGCCGTTCTTCGACGCCCATTCGCGGATCGCCTTGTTCTGGTCGCGGTCGCTGCGGGTCGGTGCCGCGTTGCCGCTGCGCCGAGCCGGCCGACGGCTTTCCACGCCGCCGCGACCGACGCGGGTTCCTGCGGCGATGTACGGGTCGAGCACCTTGCGGAGCTTGCCCGCGTTCTCTTCGGACAGATCAATGGTGTAGCTGACGCCGTCGAGCCCGAACTCGACGGTGCGGTCGGCCTCGCCGCCATCGAGGTCGTCGGTCAGGACGGTGATTACCTTTTTAGCCATGGTTGATCACTCCACGTGAACAATGGGGTTCCAGGTGATGAGTTTGACTCATCAATCACTGATTTCGCAACGTTCCCCCCATTGCCCGAGTGGCGCGGGCGTCCGGAGCGGCCCGGAAACTCCTCCGACCGGCATAAGCGAAGCCGCCGACGCCCTCCCGGTTCGGTGGGCGCCGGCGGCTGCCGGTACGGTACGAAGTGCTCCGCGCTTACTAAGCCGGGAGGGTCCATTTCTGGTTTCCGGCGCCCGTGCAGCTCCAGATCTGCAGCGGCGTGCCGTCGGCGCTGGTGTTACCCGTCACGTCCAGGCACTTGTTCGCCTGCGGATTGACCAGGTCCCGCCCGGCGGTCCAGGTCCACTGCTGGGCACCGGAGCCGTTACACGTGTAGAGCTGCACGCGGGCACCGTTGGCCGTCGACCCGGCGCTGATGTCGAGGCATTTGCCGAGTGCGCGCAGGGTTCCGTCGGCGGCTCGGGTCCACCGCTGGGCGGTCGTTGCGTTGCATCCGTACAACTGCACCGCCGTGCCGTCGGCGGAGCTGGCGCCGGCGATGTCGACGCATTTTCCGGCGAGCCCGGTGATCTGTCCGGTCGGGCCCGAGGGCGGGGGAGTGGTCGGCCCGGTGCCGGGCGTCCCGCCCCAGGTGAAGGTGGCCGAGGTCTTCGTCGGCAGGGGGTAGGTGAAGGACTGGTTTCCCCAGTTCACCTTGACGTTCTGGGTGCTGCCGGTGTTGTTGTACGCGATCAGCGCCTTCGAACCGTCCGGGTTCTTCCAGGCCACGTTCGGCACCGAAGCGTTGCCGGTGGAGTCGATCCGGTAGGCGCCCGGCTTCACGAACTTGGTCAGGTGCCCCATCGTGTAGTACTCGATCGTGTAGTCGACCTGGCCGTGCCGGCTGTCCCCGTTGTGCACGGTTACCAGGCCGGTACAGGTACCGCAACCGCCGTTGTGCGGACCCTGGTTCTGGTCCAGCGCCAGACTCCATTTGATCCAGCTACGGTCCCAGTTGCGGGTGTAGTCGACCAGGTTCAGCATGTCCTCGGTCTGTTGGTTGGCGATCCAGTCGCCGCCGGAGTGCTCGGTCATGTACGCGTTCACGTTCGGGAACTGGTTGTGCACCGTGGTCTGGGTGCTGACGTTCCCGCCGTACCCGTGCCAGGCGATTCCGCCGAAAAGCGGGTCGTTGCGGATCGCCGGGTCGTTGACCAGTGGGGCGGCCCATTCCTGGTAACCGTCCCAGTTCCAGTCGTGCACCAGCACCTTGGTGTTGATCCCTGCGTTGCGGAACGCCGGGTAGAGGTGGTTCTTGGTGAACTCCTGCAACCCGGCGGCGTTCCACTGCATCGAGGGGTAGCCCGCGCAGCAGGTCGGTTCGTTCTGCGCGGTCACGTAGTCGATTTTCACGCCCTGGGCGGCGTAGCCCTGCACGTACCGGGCGAAGTACTGGGCGTAGGTCGGGTAGTGCTGCCACTGCAGCCACCCCTGGCCCATGCTGTTGTTGTCCTTCATCCAACCCGGCGCGCTCCAGGGAGACGCCATCACCTTCAGTGCCGGGTTGAGACTCTTGGCCTGCTTGGTCAACGCCATCACGTCGCTGTCCCGGCTGAGCGAGAAGTCGTTGAGATCGCAACACGTGTCGTCGTACGAGTAGCTGAACCGGGCCAGGTCGGACGCGCCCATCGGATTGCGGGTGAAGCTGAGGCCGATTCCGTTCACCGGGTCGAAGAGTTGGCGCATCACGGTGTCCCGGGTGCTCTGGCTGAGTGCCCCGCTGCCGTTGATGAGCCAGGCGGCGGTGTCGGTGAACGAGGCACCCGCCCCCTCGAACTGCTGGTACGTGGTGTTCTCGTTGACGGTGAGGGTCTGGTTGCCGGTGCCGCTGCTGGCGGCGAAGGCGATCGGGGTCTGCGGTTGCAGCCCTCGGGTGACCGTACGACCACGGGCGTCCGAGGTCGTGGTCAGCCAGATGTTGACCTGCTCGCCGGCGGCGAAGGCCGCGGGTGCCCGGAGCACGGCCAGCCCGGTGGCGACCAGGCAACAGGCCAGCAGGGTGGCCTGGATCGCGCGTCGGCGGGTCGGTCCGGTGGGGCGGGTGGGTGCGACGAGCGGTGGAGTCGCTGTCGATGGCACAGAATTTCCCCTTCCGCGAGGAGTTTTCTCGGCGGACGGTGGGGCGCACCGCGCCCGTTCGACGCGGGCGGTCACCGCCCGGCCGACGAGGACGGGCCACGGCCGGTGGGGACGCAAGCGCTGGTCGGCCGGGGTGCGATGCCCGTGGTCGTCGGGATGGAGCCCGTGATGCGGCTGTGCGCATCGACGGTGATGAAGAGGTAACACGCCCGTCCAGCTAACTACAAGGTTTGTTTAGAAATCAGTTTTGTTACGCGACCGTGATTGACGTGGCCCTCGTCACTCCGGTTGACTCGGCCCGGAACCGCTTCCGCAACCGGTTCCGAACCAGCCGTTAACCGTCCCGACACGAAGGGGCACCCAGTGCCGATCACCATCGCCGACGTCGCGGCCCGAGCCGGGGTCAGCAAGACCACGGTCTCCCGGGTGCTCAACGGCAAGGGTGAGCTCGACGTGCAGACGGCGGCGCGGGTGCGCCGGGTGATCGAGGAACTGGGCTACGTACCGAGCGCGCGGGCGGTCGGGTTGGCCCGGGGTCGTACCCGGGTGGTCGGCATGCTGGTCCCGTCACTGACCTGGCCCTGGATGGGCGAGGTGCTGCAGGGCGCGGTGGACGTGGTGGAGACCGAGGGCTACGGGTTGCTGCTGTTCACCTGCAACCGGGGTGAGGAGTCGATGCGGCAGTTCGCCTCGCAGGTCTCCGCGAAGTCGTTCGACGGCCTGCTGGTGATCGAGCCCGAGGGCACCCTCGACTACATCACCGACCTGCACGCCCGAGGCCTGCCGGTGGTGCTCATCGACGACCGGGGCCACCAGCCGCTCTTCCCCTCGGTGGCCACCACCAACCGCAGCGGCGGCGCCGCAGCAGCCCGTCACCTGCTCGAACTCGGCCGGCGCCGGCCACTGGTCATCACCGGCATCGAACCGTTCGGCTGCACCCAGGAGCGGATGGCCGGGTTCGGTGACGTCTACGCCGAGGCGGGCCTGCCGTTGGACCCGAGGCTGGTGGTGGAGGGTGACTTCACCTTCGACCGGGGTCGGGCGGTGGTCAAGCAGATGTTGGCCGACGGGGTCGAGTTCGATGCCGTGTTCGCCCACAACGACCTGTCGGCGGCCGGTGCCCTGTTGGCCATCCGGGAGGCGGGCCGTCGGGTGCCGGAGGACGTCGCCCTGGTTGGCTTCGACGACATCCCGTACGCCTCGCACACCGATCCGCCGCTGACCACGGTGCACCAGCCGATGCGTCAGATGGGCGAGGCGGCGGCGCGGATGCTGCTCGCGTACTTCGACGGCACCCCGCTGCCCGACGCCCCGCACGTGCTACCCACCACGTTGATCGTCCGAGCCTCCACCATGGTTCCCGCCTGACCCCACCCGACCCCGACCGGTTCCCACCCCCGACCGGTCCGCCCGGCTCCACCGGACCACCCCACCGGCTCCATCCCACCTCACCCCCCACCGCAACCAAGATCCTCCGGACCCGCCTACCCGATCGTGAGAGCGCTCTACCGATCGGCCGGCACCTGTCGCAACGCCCTTTCCGCTCATCCCATGACCACCCTCACCACCACGACACAGGGAGGAATACATGCACGTCAGGCGCACTCTCGCGGTCGCCCTCGCCAGCGTGATGGCGGTCGGTGTGCTCGCCGCCTGCGGCGACAGCCCGAACGCGAATCGGGACGGGAACAACGCCCCGTCCGTACTGAATATCGGTATGCCCAACGGTCCGCAGACCGAGAACCACAACCCGTTCCTGACCTCCGCGTCGGCCGCGTCCCTCGGCTACCGCTGGATGATCTACGAGCCGCTGATCATGGATAACCTGATCCGCCCGTCCGACGCGGGCAAGCCGTGGCTGGCCACCAAGGCGGAGTGGACCAACGGTTACAAGACCCTCGCGCTCACCATCCGCGACGGCGTCAAGTGGTCCGACGGCAAGCCGTTCAGCGCCGAGGACGTCGCGTTCACCTGGGAGCTGATCAAGAAGACCGAGGCGCTGAACATCAACGCCCTGCCGCTTCAGGACATCACGACCAGCGGTAACACGGTCACGGTGAACTTCGGCGCGCCGCAGTTCGTCAACCAGCACAAGATCCTCACCACCATCCCGATGGTGCCCAAGCACATCTGGTCGACCATCGCGGACCCGGCCACCGACATCAACAAGAACCCGGTCGGTACCGGCCCGTACACGCTGAAGTCGTTCACGCCGCAGACCACCACGCTGACGGTGCGGGACAACTACTGGCAGGAGCTGCCCAAGGTCAAGGAGCTGCGCTACACGTCGTACAACGACAACAACGCGCAGACCACCGCGCTGGCCAACGGCGAGTCGGAGTGGAGCTTCGTCTTCATCCCGAACTACAAGACCGTCTACGTGGACAAGAACCCCGAGTTCAACAAGGTGTGGCCGGCGTCCGTACTGGGCATCCACGGTCTCTACATCAACGTCACCCGCAAGCCGTTCGACAACCCGGTCCTGCGCCGGGCGATGAACATGGTGATCAACCGCAACGACATCTTCGTCCAGGCCGAGGCGGCGTACTTCCACCCCGAGGTGACCTCGGTGACCGGCATCCCGCTGCCGGCCGGCGAGTCGTTCATCGCCCCGGAGTACAAGGGCCAGACCCACAAGGTCGACGTCGAGGGTGCCAAGGCGCTGCTCACCGGTGCCGGCTTCAAGCTCGAGGGCAACGTCCTGAAGGACCCGACCGGCAAGCCGGTCACCCTGAAGCTGAGCGACCCCGCCGGCTGGTCCGACTACATCACCAGCCTGGAGATCGTGAAGGACAACCTCTCCCAGATCGGCATCGCCGCGACGGTGGAGAAGGCCAACCAGGATGCCTGGTTCACCTCGGTCGAGGAGGGCAACTTCGAGGCCAGCTTCCGCTGGACTAACGGTGGCGCCACCCCGTACGACATCTACCAGACGATCATGGATGGTCGGCTGCTCAAGCCGATCGGCACCGCGTCGCCGCAGGGCAACTTCGGTCGGTTCAACAGCCCCGAGGCGACCAAGGCACTGGAGGACTACGCCAGCGCCGCTGACGACGCCGCCCGTACCACCGCGATGAACACGCTCCAGAAGATCTTCGTCGAGCAGATGCCGATGATCCCGGTCGGCGCGGACAACGCCGGTGGCGCCTACGTCACGAAGAACTGGGTGGGCTGGCCGGACGACCAGAACCCGTACGCGCCGGCGCAGCCGACGCAACCGAACGCGGTCGACGTCGTCCTGCACCTCAAGCCCAACTCCTGATCCGCCCGCGCTGCCTCCCGGGTGTGCCGCACAGGGCACCCGGGAGGCGGCGCAGCCGCGCGGGGGAGCAGCACCGCGCGGGGATCAGCTCTCTTCGACAGGAGCTCCGGCATGACCACGAGCGAGACCTCCACCCCTGCCCTGACCGAGGTGGTGTTGGAGGCGGAAAGCCTGACCAAACATTTCCCGGTCCGACGGCGGGTCCGGGACCTCCTCTCCCGCGAGCGGCGGGTGGTGCACGCGGTCGACGACGTGCACCTGGTGCTTCGCCGGAGCCGGGTCACCGCGCTCGTCGGCGAGTCCGGATCCGGCAAGTCCACCGTGGCCCGACTGCTCGCCCAGCTCTACCGCCGCACCTCCGGCGACATCCGGCTGCACGGCGAGTCGACCACCGTGCACGGCGGCCGGCGGTTCCGGGCGTACGCCCGACGGGTGCAGCTCACCTTCCAGGACCCGTTCGCCTCGCTGAACCCCGTACACACCGTCCGTTACCACCTCACCCGTTCGCTGCGCATCCACGGCCACGGCGGCAACACCCGGGCCGAGTTGGAACAGGCGCTGCACGAGCTGCTCGGCCGGGTGGCCCTCACCCCGCCCGAGCGCTACATCGACAAGTTCCCGCACGAACTCTCCGGCGGCCAGCGCCAGCGGGTGGCGATCGCCCGCGCCCTCGGCGCCGACCCCGAGGTGCTGCTCGCCGACGAACCGGTCTCGATGCTCGACGTGTCTATCCGGCTGGGTGTGCTGAACCTGCTCCGTGATCTGAAGGAACGGCTGAACCTGGCCATCCTCTACATCACTCACGACATCGCCTCCGCCCGCTACTTCGCCGACGACACCCTGGTCATGTATGCCGGCCGGATGGTGGAGGGCGGCGACAGCGAAACGGTGACGCAGCGGCCGGCACACCCGTACACCCGGTTGTTGATCGCCTCGGCGCCCGACCCGGACCGGATCCAGGGCTCGCCCACGGAGGCCGCCGCCGCCACCCCGGAGGACCGTGGCGGCGGGGAGCCGCCCAGCCTGATCGACCCGCCGCCCGGATGCCGTTTCCATCCCCGCTGCCCCAGCGCCATGCCCCGGTGCTCCACCACGCTGCCGCCCCGATTGGCCGTGCAGGGGGAGCCGGGCCACTGGGCCTCCTGCTGGCTCTACGACCCGGAGAACACCGAGACGCCCGGTTCGGCCGCGCGCGAGGTACGGACGGTGGTCTCGTGAAATTCCTGCTGCAACGGATCGCGTTCTACCTGTTCACCGCGTGGGCCGCGATCACCATCAACTTCTTCATCCCCCGGATGATCCCCGGTGACCCGGTCCAGTCGCTGATCTCCCGTTACCAGGGTCAGATCAGCACCCAGGCGATGCAGTCGCTCTACGTCCTGTTCGGTCTGGACAAGGACAAGAGCATGTGGCAGGAGTACGTCGAGTACTGGGGCCAGCTCTTCCGCGGCGACCTGGGGCTGTCGTTCACGTTCTTCCCGGCGCCGGTCTCCCAGGTGCTCTCGGACAGCCTGCCCTGGACCCTGGCCCTGGTCGGCATCACCACCGTGATCAGCTTCCTCACCGGCACCATGCTCGGTGTGGTGGCCGGCTGGCGGCGCGGCTCGTGGATCGACGGCCTGCTGCCCGCGACCACGTTCCTGTCGTCGGTGCCGTACTTCTGGCTCGGGCTCATCTCGATCGCCCTGCTCGCCGGACCGGGCAGCTTCTTTCCGTCCTCCGGTGGTTACGAACCCGGCCTGGTGCCGGCGTTCGACCAGTACTTCATCGGCAGCGCGATCCAGCACAGCCTGCTGCCCGCGTTCACCATCCTGATCTCGTCGGTCTCCGGGTGGATCCTGAGCATGCGCAACATGATGGTCACCGTCGCCGCCGAGGACTACATCACCGTGGCCCACGCCAAGGGCCTGTCGGAGCGCCGGGTCGCGGTCAGCTACGCCGCCCGCAACGCGCTGCTGCCGAACGTCTCCGGCTTCGCGCTGTCACTGGGTTTCATCGTCGGCGGGACCCTCCTGGTCGAGATCGTCTTCTCCTACCCCGGCCTCGGTTTCCAGCTCTTCCAGGCGGTCGGCGCCAAGGACTACCCGCTGATGCAGGGCATCTTCCTGATCATCACGCTCTCCGTGCTGCTGGCGAACCTGCTGGCGGACCTGGCGTACCTGGCCCTGGACCCCCGAACCCGCAAGGAGGGCTGAGCGATGGCCATCCCCACCAGCAGCATCGACGCCGTCATCCCCACCGGCGCGGTGACCGACGCCACGCCGCCGCCCGCCGCCCGTCGCCGCAAGTTCCGGTTCGTGGCCAATCCCAAGGCCGCGACCGGGCTGGTCATCCTGGGCATCTTCCTGCTGATCGCGGTGATCGGCCCGTGGATCGCACCGTACGACCCGTCGGGGCGCGGACCCGACCTGGTCGCGCCGCCGTCCGGGGCGCACTGGTTCGGCACCACCCACCTCGGCCAGGACATCTTCAGCCAGGTGCTGGTCGGGACCCGCGGGGTCATCTTCGTGGGCTTCCTGGCCGGAGTGGTCGCCACCGTGCTTTCGGTGGTCATCGGGGTCACCGCCGGATATCTCGGCGGGGCCGCGGACGAGAGCCTGTCCGCCCTGTCGAACGTGTTCCTGGTGATTCCGGCGCTGCCGCTGGTCATCATCGTCGCCTCGACCATCGAGTCCGCGGGTGACCTGGTTGTCGCCCTGGTCATCGGGTTGACCTCGTGGGCCTGGGGAGCACGGGTGCTGCGCGCCCAGACACTCTCGTTGCGCAGACGCGACTACGTGGAGGCGGCCCGCGCCAGCGGGGAGAGCACCTGGCGGATCGTCGGGTTCGAGATCCTGCCGAACCTGACCGCGATCATCGCCTCCAACTTCGTCGGCACGGTCATCTTCGCCGTCATGTCCGAGATCACCCTGGCGTTCATCGGGATCTCGACCATCTCCGAGTGGAACTGGGGCACCATCCTGTTCTGGGCGCAGAGCCAGCAGGCCCTGGCCCAGGGCGCCTGGTGGTGGTTCGTACCCGCCGGGCTGGCGATCGCGATCCTCGGCACCGCGCTGTCGCTGGTCAACTTCGGCATCGACGAGTTCGTCAGTCCCCGGCTGCGCAGCAGCGGCAAGGCGAAGGTGCGTACGGCCGACGGTCGGGTCGTGCGGATGCGGGTCGGGTTCACCCCGGTACTCGCCGCACCGCCGAGTCCGCCACCGGCGCCCCGGGGTGCCGCCGTGCTGAGCAACGCCGAGGGAAAGGCGGCCGGGCGATGAGCCAACCCGTGCTGGAGATCAAGAACCTGAACGTCGACTACGGCCTCGGCGACCAGGCCGTACGTGCGGTCCGGGACGTGAACCTCACCCTGCACCGGGGCGAGGTGCTGGGACTGGCCGGCGAGAGCGGCAGCGGGAAGTCCACCCTGGCGTACGGGGTGACCCGGCTGCTGCCCCCGCCCGGTGTGATCAGCGGCGGCTCGGTCCTCTACCACCCGCCGAGCGGCGAACCGATCGACATCATGACCCTCAGCCCGGCGCAACTGCGCAGGTTCCGCTGGGCGGAGACCTCGATCGTGTTCCAGGGGGCGATGAACTCGCTCAACCCGGTGCACAAGGTCTCCACCCAACTCATGGACGTGATCAAGGCGCACGAGCCGACGACGAGTCCCGCCGCGCGGCTGGCTCGCGCCCGCGAACTGCTCAAACTCGTCGGGATCGCGGCCGACCGGCTGGACAGCTACCCGCACCAGCTCTCCGGCGGCATGCGCCAACGGGTCATGATCGGAATGGCGCTCGCGCTGGAGCCGCAGATCGTCATCATGGACGAGCCGACCACCGCCCTCGACGTGGTGATGCAGCGGCAGATCCTGGGGCAGCTCGTCGAGCTGCGCGAACGGCTCGGCTTCTCGGTGCTGTTCATCACCCACGACCTGTCCCTGCTGGTCGAGTTCTCCGACCGGATCGCGATCATGTACGGGGGACGGATCGTCGAGGAGGCACCCGCGGCGGCGCTCTACCGCGACTCGCTGCACCCGTACAGCGAGGGTTTGTTGAACTCCTTTCCGGCGCTGCGCGGACCGCGCCGTGAACTGAGCGGCATCCCCGGTTCGCCGCCGGACCTGCGCGGCATGCCGACCGGTTGCTCGTTCCACCCGCGCTGCCCGAAGGCGTTCGACCCGTGCGCCACCGAGATCCCGGTGCTGGGGGTGCCGAAGGAGGGTACGGCCGCCGACCGGAACGTGGCCTGCTGGCTGCATCCCACCCGTGAATCCGTCGTGGTCCGCCGGGGGTGACCGGGCGGTGTCGACTGTTCCCCGTCGCGCCGCGCGCGGCCCACCGTCACCGGTCGCCGCGCACCCACCAGCCCCGACAGCAGTACCTCACACCCGATCAGGAGAGCCATGGACACGACCGCCTCGACACTCGATCCCGCCCGCGTCGCCAGCGGTCAACCCGACCCGATCGACAGCCTGCCCGCCAGCTTCCGTTGGGGAGTGGCGACCTCGTCGTACCAGATCGAGGGTGCCGTCGCCGAGGACGGACGTACCCCCTCGATCTGGGACACTTTCTGCCGGGTCCCCGGCGCCGTCCACAAGGGCGAGCACGGCGACATCGCCTGCGACCACTACCACCGGATGCCCTCCGACGTGGGGTTGATGCGCGACCTGGAGGTGGACACCTACCGGTTCTCCGTGGCCTGGCCACGGGTGCAGCCGGGTGGCCGTGGGCCGGCCAACCCGGCCGGGTTGGCGTTCTACGACCGGCTGGTGGACGAGTTGCTGGCCCAGGGGATCGACCCGTGGGTCACCCTCTACCACTGGGACCTCCCGCAGGAGTTGGAGGACGCGGGCGGCTGGCCGGCGCGGGACACCGCCTACCGGTTCGCCGACTACTCGATGCTCGTCTTCGACCAGCTCAAGGATCGGGTACGGACGTGGACCACGCTGAACGAGCCGTGGTGCTCGGCGATGCTCGGCTACGCGTACGGGCGGCACGCCCCGGGCATGCGGGACTTCGAGGCCGGGATGCACGCCGTACACCATCTTCTGCTCGGACACGGGCTGGCCACCCAGCGGATGCGGGCGGCGGCGCCCGGCCCGATCGACCTCGGCATCACGCTGAACATGAGCACCTCGGTCGCGGCAACCGAGAGCGAGCCGGACGTGGACGCCGCCCGTCGGGCGGACGGGCTCGGCGTCCGGATCTACCTCGACCCGCTGCGGCACGGCCGCTACCCGCAGGACATCGTCGCCGACCTCGCCGCGCGCGGGATCGAGCTGCCGGTCCAGGACGGTGACCTGGAGATCATCTCGACCCCGATCGACGTGCTCGGCGTCAACTACTACTTCAGCACCCAGCACTCGGGGGTGGACGAGCAGGGACGCACCGAGGACGCCGACGGGCTGCCGGTCAGCCGCGAGGTGCCGTTTGGTCGGCCCAGGACCGCGATGGACTGGGAGATCGTCCCCGAGGGCTTCACCGAGCTGCTGGTACGCCTCAGCCGCGACTACCCCGACCTGCCGATGGTGATCACCGAGAACGGTTCCGCCTTCGACGACGAGCCGGACGAGAAGGGATTCGTCCAGGACGACGACCGGATCGACTACTTCGTGTCGCACCTCGGCGCGGTCGCCCTCGCCCGCCAGCAGGGCGCCGACATCCGTGGCTACTTCGCCTGGTCCCTGATGGACAACTTCGAGTGGGCCTACGGTTACGACAAGCGGTTCGGCATCATCCGGGTCGACTACGACACCCAGGTCCGTACGCCCAAGGCCAGCGCCCTCTGGTACCGCGACACCATCCGCCGCATCCGCAACGCCGGCAGGTGAACCATCGGGTACGGCGACCGGGTCACCCGGTCGCCGTACCCCGTTCGGCCGTACGCACCTGTGTCGCCCCGGCACCCGCCAGCAGCGCGATCACGGCGATCAGCATCACCCGTACGGCCTGGTCGTGGAACAGCTGGACCGGCTGCATCGGCAGTAATGCCAGGCCGAGGATGAACACCAGGGCCACGACGGACCAGAACGGAACGGGCCGTGGCACGATCGACGGCGGCGACCCGTGCCAGTTCCGCAGCAGCCGGGACCGGCCGATGTGGACGATCAACGCCGCGCCCGCCGCGAAGCCGAGCATGTCCGAGGCGGTGGACAGGAACTCCCACCACGGCACGCCAGGCCATACCTGATCGCCCAGGAAGGGGAAGGCGACGCGGCCCCGGCCGTTGTCGACGCTCGGATGGGTGAACGCGTCCCACCCGATGTGGCTGGCCGCCCCGACGAGCGCCGAGGTCGCGCTGACCCACCACTGATGACGCACCAGGCCGAGTATGCCGTAGTCGCGCAGCGCCAGCAGGTCGCCCGCCGGCAGGTGTGCGGCGACGGTCGGTGCCGCCCAGCGGATCAGCCGGGTGGCGACCAGGGCCAGCGGCAGCGCCCACCACAGCGGGGCGTGCCACGCGTGGCTGTGGATCGTCACACCGTAACCGTCGGCGGCGAAGGCGACATCGGGGGCGATCGCACCGGTTGTCAGAGCCACCCCGTCGAACCAGCGAGGTCGCCACCGTTTCAGAAGGACAACAACGACGGGATGGGTGGGCAGCGTCAACGGCATGATCAGATCGTATGGAGGCCCGATCGGTCGATGGTGCAGGTCGGGTGCGGGCGCCGTGAAGATGTGGTCCGGGCCGTTGCGGTCGGCTAGGCGACTGAGTCACCACTCGATCACCGAGCGTAACTAATCTCTCCCTTCTGGCCCCTCCGAGTTTGCGCAGGTGAGAGAGATGTCTAGCGTTCGAACGCTGCTCCATACCGGAACGATCCTGTTCCTCGCCGCCGGTCTGACGGTGTCGGCCACGCCGGCGTCGGCGGTGGCGGCCCCGCCCGTACAGTGCGGTGACACCATCACCAGGGACGTGACCCTGCGGGCCGATCTGCGCTGCACCGGCGACGCCCTGGTGATCGGCGCGAACGGCGTCACCGTGGACCTCAACCAGCATGTCATCAGCGGCCCGCGTACCAGCGGTGTCGGTATCTCCGCGACCCAGCGAAGTGGACTGCGCATCCGCAACGGCGCGATCATCGACTTCGCGTGGGGGGTCACCCGGCGGTTTCTAGGATTCAGTGCAACTGATCTTGGTTGTGCTGGAGGTGCTGGTGGCCAGGCCGGGTGTGGTGACGTTCGGGCATCGTCAGGTG